>NZ_JBMDIW010000051.1:0-17297 GCF_057808875.1 Caulobacter sp. FG7 | reverse complement strand
GCCCGAGACGCCCGCGCCTTACTCGCCGCTTGATCATCCAGACAGTCGCTCTCTCCCTATCGGAGAGGTTTCAGTTCACTCCGCCCCGCCCATACGCTGTGCGTCCCGCTGCTGATCTTGTGCGGCAGCGCGATCCGGCACGCCGGCTCCATCGTCCGCGCATCCACCACCAGGCACTCCGAGGTTCCGGTGTTCTCGTCGATGATGAAGCTGACCAGCCAGCCGTCGTCCTCTTCGGTCGCGCCCGGTCGGCCTGCGAACGGCGCCTCGCTGGCGTAGCGGCCTTCGGGCAGCTTCAGGCTCCAGCTCTCGCCGGTGACGAGGTCGTGCTTGACGAAGCCGTCGAACAGGAACCAGCCGGGCTTGGCCGTCGTCGAATAGGCGTAGCGATAGGGCTTGCCCGCCCAGGCCTGGTTGAACATGCCGAACTCCAGAACCCGGTCGTCCAGACGCTGCTCGACCGTCTCGCCCGTCGCCAGGTTGAACCGCCAGCGATGGAGCTTGGGCCGGAAGCTGTGCTCGTCGAGATAGGCCATCAGGTGGGCGTACTGCTCGGGCGCGCCGGCCAGCGGGCGCGGCGTCGGGTTCTCCTGGAAGTAACCGTCGACCACCACCTCGTCGCCCTCCTCGTAGGCGTTGAGGAAGTGCAGCACATAGGTCGGCGCGGCCGTAAACCAGCGCGGCTCGCCGCCCTTGCGCGGCGCCAGGGCGAAGCGCGACGGCAGGCCCTTGTGCAGGCGCACCGCGTGGATGTCGCGCTCCAGCAGGCCTGCGTCCCAGAACACCGGCAGGTCGTTGAGGATCGCCCAGTTCTGGCTGAACGCCATGTCGTGGGGCAGGCGCGGCCCCGGCAGCGGCACGGGCTGGTATAGGGTCCGCCGGCCCGAGGCGTCGACCACGCCGAAATGCATGTAGGGCGCGTGCTTGGAGTAGTTGAAGAACAACAGCTCGCCGGTCGCCGGATCGACCTTGGCGTGGGCCGACACCCCGTCCAGCGGCGCCCAGGCGGCCGGGCCCAGGGTCTCCAGGGTCAGCGGGTCCAGCCGATAGGCCTCGCCGCACTGGTAGAAGGTGGCGACCGCCTCGCCGGCATGGACGACGATGTCGGTGCTGGCGGTGTCCTTCAGGCTTCCATGCGCGCCGAAGCCCGGCCGCAGCGACACGCCCGGCCCGTCGGCCAGCCCGCCCCACAGGCTCTGGCCCGCCTCCTGCTCGGCCTCGAAGCCGCGCGTGCGGATGAAGCGGTTGCGATAGCGCGCCTGGCCGGCTCGGAACTCGATCTGGTGGACCATGCCGTCGCCGTCGAACGGATGGTAGCGGCCCAGCGGCTCGTGCGCCGGGTTCTCGGTGTTGCGCAGATAGACCCCATCCAGCTCGGGCGGGATCGCGCCCTCCAGCACCACCAGGTCCTCGGCGTCGAGTTCCTCGTGCTGCGGCGTCCAGGCGCCGGTCATGTAGGGATGGTCGGTGACCCCGAGAGAGGTCCTCACCGACGGTTGGCGCGCGATCTTCATGCCGTCCTCCCCAGGCTGGCGGACGGAAGCCTAGACCATCAGTCTCGTTATGCAAGCCTCTTCGACGAACGCCGATTGCTGCACCGCAAACAAAAGAAAGGCCCGCGAGCCGAAGCGCGCGGGCCATTTCCTCGAGGGCCCCGAAACCGGGGCGACCGCGGCCGAATTACAGGGCGGCGCGGTTCTTGTAGGCCGAAACGGCCAGAGCGATCAGGCTCAGCATGGGAGATCCAGTCATCTTGCGTCGCCGGGACCGGATTGCCCCGACGCCGGCGATATAAGATGACAACGTTGTCAAATCAAGGCCGCATGCTGCGACGCAACAACGCATACCAGACAAAGAACCTCCCCCTGTGGGGGAGGCGGCCGAAGGCCGGCGGGGGGCCGTTTTCAGCTTTCGATGGACCAGCCGGTTTTCCACTCACTCCCCCCACCGATCGCTGCGCGATCGCCTCCCCCACAGGGGGAGGGTCCTAGGAGCTCCTCGCCTCCTCGCCCATGAACACCACCTTGGCCCCCTTCTCGACCGCCTTGCCCAGTTGCGCCGCATCCCAGTTGGTCAGCCGCACGCAGCCGTGCGAGGCGCGCTTGTTGACCAGCTTGGGGTCGGGCGTGCCGTGGATGCCGTAGGTGTCCTTGGTCAGGTCGATCCAGGTGCCGCCGACCGGGTTGTTGGGTCCGGCCTTGATGGTCAGCTTGCCCTTGGGCTTGCCGAAGGTCAGCCGCGAGGGGTCGTAGGTGTAGGTCGGCCGCGGCGCGACGGTGTTGACCGCCAGCTCGCCGCTCGGGGCCGGGCGCTCGGTGCTGCCCACCGTGGCCGGATAGACCGCCTGCAGCACGTCCTGGGCGTCGAAGGCCCGCACCTGGCCGACGCCCTTGTCGATCTCGATCCGCGTCACCCGCGCCGGCAGCTCGGCCGGTCCCAGGGCGACCACCGCGATCTTCGCGCCGGCCTTGGTGAAGTCCGCGCCGGGGTTCAGCGCCTGCAGCAGCGCCTCGTCCATGTGGAAGCGCTCGGCCAGGGCCTCGAGCGGGCCGGTGTAGGAAAGCGCCGGCAGCCTGGCCATCGCCTCGTAATCGTCCTTGGGGATCGATTTGACGAACGGCCCCTTCACGTCTTCGGCCGTGATCACGTAGTCGGTCAGCACCGGCCCGCCGTCGGCCTCGATCAGCGCCTTCCACAGGTCCGGCGTCACCTGGCCGTCGACCGTGAGTCCCCGGGCCTGCTGGAAGGCCTCGATGGCCAGCCTAAGGTTCGTGCCCGTCACTCCGTCGATGGAGCCGGGCGAGAACCGGGCCCGGTCGAGCAGCACCTGCACCCGCACCAGCGACGGCGCGATCATCGACGGATCGGCCGGCGGGGCGTCCTGCGGTCCCGCCGCTTCCACCGCCTGGGCCAGGGGCGAGCGGCCGTTGGCGGCCGGGGCCGCCTTCTGCTGCGGCGCGCCGGCGACGGGCGGCGGCGCCTCGGCCTTGTCCTCGCCCTTCGAGCAGGCGGCCGCGGCCAGGGCGCATCCGGCCATCAGGGCCACGAGACGGAAGGTCGAAGGCATCGCATACTCCACGCACGAGGAACGTCTTGCCGTTCTCAAGCCTTGAGCCATGGCGAAGTTCCGAAAGGCGGGTGCGCTTGGCTTCACGATGGCGGAAGGGAACGAAGGAGCGTCGGCGCGGCCGGCGGCTGGGGCTTACCCTGCTCGTCCTGCTGCTGGCCGGCTGCGCGGGGGTCGGTGCGTGGCTGGCCTGGCCGGGCGCGGGTCCGCCGCCCGCCGACCCGCCCACCGGCGACGAGCCCCCGTTCGAGCCGACCGCGCAGTACGTGCCCTCCAACGATCCGCCGTCGGCCCCGCTGTCTCCCCTGCCGCTGGATGAGACCTGCGAGGCCGCCGCTCCGACCGGCGCGGCCGAGGCCAACGCCGCCAGCCTCAACACCCTGTCCTGGGCCCCGTTCGGACGGACCGAGACCGGCTGGGTCATCTACGCCCCGCGCATCGGCGCCGAGTTGGCCACGGCCTGCGGCCCAGGCACGACCCGCTTCGCCGCCGCCCTCGCCCGCTGGCAGGCCGGCCACGGCCTGGCCCAGACCGGCGTGCTGGACGGCCCCACCTTCGACGCCATGAAGACCCGCTGGACGCTGGCCCGCCCCTTCGCGGCCATCAACGCCCGCGGCGAATGTCCCAACGCCCCCGCGCTCGCCGGCCTGTCGACGGCCAAGGCCGACGAGGCCTATGGCGGCAAGACGATCCAGCTGCGCCCCGGCGCGCTGGAGGCCTATCGCCGGATGGTCGAGGCGGCGCGCAAGGACGGCGTCGTCACCGACCGCGACCCGCGCGTGCTGACCATCTTCTCGGCCTTCCGCGATCCGGCCGCCGACGCCGCCCGCTGCGCCCGCGACAACAACTGCCAGGGCGTCACCCGCACCATCTGCTCGGCCCACCGCACGGGGCTGGCCATGGACGTCTTCATCGCCGCCGCCCCAGGCCACGGCCCCGACTCCAGCGCCGACGACAACCGCCGCGCCATGGCCCGCTCGGACGTCTATCGCTGGATGGTGCGCAACGCCGGCCGCTTCGGCTTCGTCAACTACGTGTTCGAGCCCTGGCACTGGGAATGGACCGGCGAGCCGCCCCTGCCCGGCGTGCCGATCTCAAGCCTTCCTCAAGACGGATCACAACCGCTCGATCAGGGGGCGCCCACGCCTCAACCCGGCCTGAAAGGCTTACTACCTAGGAAGAATGAAGTTCGCTGACGTTCATACACCCGGCCGGCGCGAGATCCTGGCCGGCCTCCTCGCCCTCCCCGCCGGAGCCGCGCTCGCCGCGCCGCCGCGCCCGCCGGTCGTCACGGTGCTGGGCGACTCGATCACCGCCGGTCTCGGCGTGCGCCAGGGCGAGGCCATGCCGGCCCGCCTGCAGGCCGCCCTGGCCGCGCGCGGCCTCAACGTCCAGGTCCGCGCCGCCGGCCGCAACGGCGACACCAGCGCCGGCGGCCTCTCCCGTCTGGAAGGCGCCCTGGGCGGCGACACCGCCGTCTGCGTCGTCGCCCTGGGCGGCAACGACCTGCTGCAGGGTCTGCGTCCCGAAGCCACCCGGGCCAACCTGCGCGCCATCCTGACCCGCCTGCGCGAGCGCCGGATCCCCGCCGCCATCGCCGGGATCAACGCCCCGGCCCTGCTGGGCGCCGACTACGCCCGCCGCTTCAACGCCGTCTACACCGACCTGGCCCGCGACTTTTCCGCCCCTCTGCTGCCCAACCTGCTGGCCGGCATCGGCGGCTCGCGCCGCTACATGCAGAGCGACGGCATTCACCCCAATGCAGAGGGCGCGCGGGTGATCGCGGCCAACCTTGCGCCGGTGGTGGTCCAGGCCCTGGCGAGGGCGACGCAGGTGGCGGTCAGATAGATGCTCCCCCTGAAGGGGGAGCTGTCGCGGAGCGACTGAGGGGGAAGTTGCAGCGGCGTATCAGCATCAGCTTCCCCCTCCGGCCCTTCGGGCCACCTCCCCCTTCAGGGGGAGGATCTCGGTCACAGAAACCACTCCACCGCCACCAGCACCACGCCCGCGATCCAGGCGGTCTCGACCACCATCAGCGCCACGGGCCGCCAGCCGGCGGTCATCACGTCCTTGAACGAGGTCTTCATCCCCAGGCCCGCGATCGCCGTGACCAGGCACCAGCGGCTGACCTCCGTGGCGGCGTCGGCGCCGGCCTTGGGCAGCCAACCGAAACTGTTGACCGCCACCAGGGCGGCGAAGGCCACCAGGAACAGCGGCAGCTGCGGCTTGGCCCCGCCGCTGCCGCCCGGCAGCATCCGCGCCGCCAGGAAGGCGATGACGAACACCACCGGCAGCAGCATCGAGACGCGCAGCAGCTTCACATAGGTGGCCACGTCGCCGGTGTGCGGCGAGATCATGTAGCCGGCGCCCACCACCTGGGCGACGTCGTGGATGGTGCCGCCCAGGAACACCCCGGCCTTGGTCTGGTCCAGATGCAGCGCCGCCGTCAGCAGCGGATAGGTGATCATGGCGATGGTCGACAGCGCCGTGACCACCACCACCGTCAGGATGGTGTCGCGCTCGCCGTCCTTGTCGCGCGGCAGCACCGAGGCGATGGCCAGGGCCGCCGAGGCCCCGCAGATGCCGACCGCCCCGCCCGACAGCACCCCGAAGCCCTGGCGCAGCCCCATCCGCTTCGAAAGGAACGCGCCCAGCAGGATCGTCGAGACCACCGCGATGACCACCGTCACGATCGGCGTGATCCCCAGGCTCAGGATCTGCCCCGCCGTGATCCGCGCGCCCAGGAGGGCGACCCCGAACCGCAGTATGGCCTTGGACGAGAACTCGATGCCCGGGATGCAGCGGCCTTCCTGGTGCAGGAAGTGGAAGGTCATGCCCAGCAGCAAGGCGAACAGCATGACCGGCGCGCCGTAGTGCTGCGACAGCCAGGTCGAGGCCAGGGCGATGGTCCCGGCCACCAGCACGCCGGGATAGAGCTTGACCAGCGCCGCCTGGCCGGGAAACCGCTCCTTGGCCTTCTGCGCCGGGGCCGGCTCGGGACGGCTCAGCCCCTCCATGCCCTCCAGGGATTGGAACAGCGCCCGCGCGGCGGCCGCGTCGGTGTCGAGATCGGAATGCATCGCCAGGCCCTTTGACGAGTCGCCGTGCCGACGACGCCTTCCGTCTGGACCCGGACGGGAAGCGTGGCAAGTCGCACAGGATCCTCCCCCTGAAGGGGGAGGTGTCGGCGAAGCCGACGGAGGGGGACGTGACTTGTGAGCCAGCAACCACCTCTTCCTCAACAGAGACTTCCCCCTCCGGCCCTTCGGGCCACCTCCCCCTTCAGGGAGAGGATCTTCTCACCGCCACCAGCGCCGAGATGTAGGCCTCCATCAGCCGCACCAGTTCGTCCTCCAGCGCCTGCGGATCCAGCGCCAGCCCCGGCTCGGCGGCGGCCGCCCGCAGCAGGCCGACGGCGGCGTGGGTCAGCACGAAGGCGGATTCCGGGGTCAGGTCGATCTGCAGCCGGGCCTTGCCGGCGATCGAGGCCAGGAAGGCCTGGTGGTGCTCTTCCAGCACCGCGTCGCCGCGATGGAACATGGCCCCCAGCAAGGCCTGCCGCGTGGCGGGCGAGCCCTCGAAGCCGTTCATCAGCGCCCGCACGATCGGCCGCACGCTGCCCAGGTCCGGCCGCTCGATCAGGGTCTGGGCGATCGTGTCGCGCACCGCGCTGGTGCGCCGCTGGGCCAGGGCCGCCAGGATGTCCTGCTTGTCGGCGAAGTATTGATAGACGGTGCCGACGCTCACCCCCGCCCGCTCGGCCACGTGGTTGGTGGTCAGCCGCTCGGGCCCGCTGCTCTCCAGAAGCTGAAAGGCCGCGTCCAGAATGGCGTCGACCGTGGCCTGCGCCCGTCCCTGCGACGGCGATCGACGTTTCTTTTCAGTCACTTGCCAGCCGCCTCCGTGCGCCCGCCACGCCGAAAGGCAAGGCGAGTAGGAACATGAGCAATGCTTACATACGCTGGAGGCCGAGACTAGAGGTCCCTCCCTGGGGAGCCGACCGGAAGGAGCCCAGATGATCCGTCCCATCGACGAAGTCCGCGCCCGTGTCGCCTCGCAGAAGACCCTGCTGCCGGGCTTCTACGGCAAGATCGATTTCGACCGCACGCCCGAGCGCTTCACCGAGGATCCCGCCTTCGCCGTCGCCCGCGACCGCAATCCGCTGGGCGTGTCGGTCAGCCAGGACGACCTGGACCGCGTGCGGGCCTACACCATGCTGGGCGACATCGTCGCCGACGCCTACGCCGCCCTGATCCCGCAGTACGGCTTCCGCCGGCTGATCGACATGCTGGTCACGGCCTGCGAGCGCGGCGTCGACGCCGTGCCCGACGCGCCGCCCGAGCTCGCCGCCTTCATCGCCGAGATGGAGGCGACGCCCGAGTGGATCGACATGGACCTGGTGCGCGAGGGCCAGCGGCTCGACCGCAACGCCGCCGCCCACCTTGGCCCCTTCGCCATCCGCGGCGCCTTCGTGGCCACCTTCCTCAACAAGTATTCGGCCCTGCCCATGGCCCTGACCGGAACCCTGGGGGCCGAGACCGCCGCCAAGCGGGTCAACGAGACGGCCGCCTTCTTCACCACCACCCTGCTGCCCGGCTCGCTGGACCGCCACGGCGAGGGCTTCAAGGCCGCGGCCATGGTGCGGCTGATGCACTCGATGGTGCGCTTCAACGCCCTGCGCTCGGGCCGCTGGAACGCCGAGGTCTACGGCGTGCCGATCCCGCAGGTCGACCAGATGCCGGCCGGGCTGATCCCGATCTTCCTGATGTCGTTCCAGATGCTGCGCAAGGGCCGCCGCAGCTTCACCCCGGCCGAGCAGGCCAAGGTCGAGCTGGCCCGCTATCGCTGCTTTCTGCTGGGCCTGCCGCAAGACCTGCTGGCCGACACGCCGGAAGGGATCGTGCGGATGATGACGGCCCGCGACAGCACGCTGCGCCGGGGCTTCGACGACGAGACCTGCGGCGCGCTGATCCGCGCCACGCTCGACGCCTACCTGCCGCCCGACGAAAGCCCCGCCAACCGCCTGCACGACCGCATCGAGCGCCGCTTCGCCAAGGCCTTCTTCCTGCGCCACTTCATGCGCGGCGACCGCAAGCGCGCGGCGAGCATGGGCATCGAGGTGACCCCGGCCGACGAGGCGACCTTCATCGTCGTGGCCCTGCTGGTGACCTTGCAGATGAAGGCCTTCGACCTGGCCGACCGCCTGCCGGTGCTGCGCCACGTGGCCGACGCGGCCATGGTCCACCGGATCCGGGCCCTGCTGAAGCGCTACGGCCACGCCGAGTTCACGACCGATGCGGCCAGTTACCGCCCCACCAACGCCAGGGCGGCCTAAAGATCCTCCCCCTCTGGGGGAGGTGGCCCGAAGGGCCGGAGGGGGGACGTTCTCAGCTGACGAGGCCTTGGCCGCCTTCGCAACCACTCCCCCCACCGATCGCTACGCGATCGCCTCCCCCATAGGGGGGAGGTTTCCTGGACCTCAATCCGCGTCGTCGAACGCGTCTTCGCCCGACGTCTCTTCCTCGCCCGTCAGGGCGGTGTCGAGGCTGTCGATGATCTCGTCCATCTGCTCGGACGTGATCGAGACGTAGATGTTGTCGCCGCCGACGGCCGAGACCAGCAGGCGGTAGCCGTCTTCGGTTTCCTGCAGGGAGAAGGTTTCCAGGGGCTGCAGCTTGGCCATGGTCGGCGTCTTTCGTCTGGGGAATGCGAGGCGCGGATGTAGGCCTCCCGGGCGCTCAGTTCAACGCGCGTCCTTTATCCCATGCCATTCAGGCCACGCCCTTCAACGCCCCCCGCCTCAGCAGCGAGATGTGGCAGGCGATCAGCACCTCGCGCTCGACCCACGGGAAGTCGGCGCGGGCGATCAGCAGCGACACCAGGCCGTGCAGGCCCGCCCACAGGGTCTGGGTGATCCGTTGGACGTCGTCATCATGGGTCAGCCCTGCGTCGCGCACCTCGCCCACGATCTCGGCGAAGCGCTGGAAGGCGCCGATGCCGGCCATCATCGGCCGGTCGCCGACCCGCTCCTTGTAGGTCCCGTCCAGCCCCTTCTCGACCATGAAGGCCACGCGATAGGCGTCGGGGTTCTGCAGGCCGAAGTCGACATAGACCCGCAGGGCCTTCTCGAAGCATTCGGCCGTCGGCGTGAAGTCGGCCCGCGCGGCCTCCATGCGCTCGACCAGTATGGCGAAGGCGCGGATGCACAGCTCGGCGGTGATGTCGTCCTTGGTGGCGAAATAGGCGTAGAGCGCCGGCTGCGAGATGCCGACCGCCTCGGCGATCTGGCGGGTCGAGACGGTGTGCAGGCCCTTGGCGCTGAACAGCTTCAGCGCCGCATCCAGGATCTCCTCACGGCGCTCGGCGCCCTGGCCCTTGGGCTTGCGGGGGGAACGGACTTTCGGCGCGGTCATCGTCCCTCCTTTCCGTGTTCGGTCCGCCTTGACAACCCACAATAATCGATCAGTGATAACTTATCACCGATCGATGATGAGGGCGAGGGCGATGGACGGGGCGCGTGCTGGTTATGGAGGCGTCGTGCTGCTGACGGCGCTGGCGCTGGGCTCGGGCCTGATGCTGGTCGCCTGCGGCGGCAAGGCCCAGACGCCCCAGGCCGCCCCGCCCCCGGCCGTCGAGGCCGTCACCGTCGGCGCGCCCGGAGCGGCCTCGGAACTGACCGCCTCGGGCGCCTTGCAACGCCGCCGCGAGATGGCGCTGTCGTTCCGCATTCCCGGCGTCCTGACCCGCATGAGCGTCGAGGCCGGCGACGCGGTGCGGGCCGGACAGGCCCTGGCCGCCATCGATCCGGCCGGGGTCGACGCCCGCCAGACCCAGGCCGCCGCCGACCTGGAACGCGCCCGCCGCGACGCCGATCGGGCCCGAAAACTCTACTCCACCGGCTTCGTGGCCAAGGCCCGGCTGGACGACGCCGAAAGCGCGCTGAAGGCGGCCCAGGCCGCCCACGCCGGCGCGGCGTTCGACCGGCGCTGGGCGGCCCTGGCCTCGCCCGTCTCCGGCGTGGTGCTGGCCCGCACCGCCCAGGCCGGCGAGGTTGTGGCCGCCGGCCAGACGGTGCTGACCGTCGCCGACCTGTCCAGCCCGCTCGTCCTGCGCCTGCCTCTGCCGGCCCGCGACGCGGCGCGGGTGACGCTGGGCTCCAGCGCGTCCGTCACCGCCGACGCCCTGCCCGGCCAGACCCTGACCGGCGTCGTCACGCGCCTGGGCCAGGCCGCCGACGCCCGCACCGGCGCGGTCACCGTCGAGATCGAGGTCAAGGCCCCGCCCGAACTCAAGAGCGGCCAGATCGCCGCCGCCCGCCTGCAGGCGCCCCCCTCGGCCCAGGCCGCCGCCCGCGCCGCGTTCGTGCGCATCCCGGCCGAGGCCCTGCTCGAGGCCTCGGGCGACAAGGCCGCCGTGCTGCGCCTGGACGGCGCCGTGGCCCGGCGGGTCAATGTGCGGTTCGGCGGCTTCGACGGGGACGATGCTTTGGTGGCGGGCCTCGCCGCCGGGACCCGGGTCATCACCGCCGGCGCCGGCTTCGTCTCCGACGGCGAGAAGGTGGCCGTGGTCGATCCGCGCGCCCTGGCCGCCCCTGCCCGCAAGGTCGCCGGCAAATGAACCTCAACCTCGCCGCCTTCGCGGTAAAGCGCTGGCAGTTCACCATCGTCGCCTTCGGCCTGCTGGTCATGCTGGGCGTCAACGCCCTCATGACCGTGCCGCGGTCGGAGGACCCGCACTTCCCGATCCCCATCGTCATCGTCCGCGCCGTCCTGCCCGGGGCCGAGCCGGCCGAGATGGAGCAGCTGGTCGCCGACCCGATCGAGACGGCGGTCTATGGCCTGGACAACATCGACAAGGTCGAGAGCACCAGCCTCGACGGCGCGGCGATCGTGCGGGTGTTCTTCACCTGGGACGTCGATCCCGAGCGCAAGTTCGACCAGGTGGTGCGCGAGGTGAACGCCATCCGCGGCAGCCTGCCCGCCGGCCTGCAACGGCTGGACATCGAGCGCGTGCGCACCACCGAGGTGGCCATCGTCCAGGTCGCCCTGGTCAGCGACAGCCTGCCGATGCGCCGGCTGGAAAAGGCCGCCGACCGCCTGTCCGAGCGCCTCGACCGCGTGCCCGGCGTGCGGCAGACCCGCTATTACGGCGCCCCGGCCTCGGAGGTGCGGGTGTCGCTCGACATGGCCCGTCTCTCGGCCCTGAAGCTGCCCGCCTCCAGCGTCGCCGACGCCCTGCGCGCGGCCGGGGCCGAGGCCCCGATCGGCGCGGTCCAGGCCGGCGCCCGGCGCTTCAACGTCAAGTCCGGCGGAGCCTTCCGCTCGCTGGACGCCGTCAAGGACACCCCCGTCCGCTCGGTCGGCGGCCAGGTGGTGCGGGTGCGCGACGTCGCCGAGGTGGCCTGGGCCCAGGAGGAGCCGACCCACGTCACCCGCTTCAACGGCAAGCGGGCGGTGTTCATCGCCGTCACCCAGAAGGACGGCCAGGACGTCGGCAAGATCACCAAGAGCGTCGAGGCCGTGCTCGACGACTACGAGAAGGTGCTACCGGCCGGGGTCAGGCTGGAGCGCGGCTTCGTCCAGGCCCGCAATGTCGAGCACCGGCTGCACAACCTGCTGCGCGACTTCGGCCTCGCTTTGGTGCTGGTGCTGATTACCCTGCTGCCGCTGGGGCCGCGGGCGGGGCTGGTGGTGATGGTGTCGATCCCGCTTTCCCTGCTGATCGGCCTCTCCTTGATCCAGGCCTTCGGCTTCACCCTGAACCAGCTGTCGATCGCCGGCTTCGTGCTGGCGCTCGGCCTGCTGGTCGACGACAGCATCGTCATCACCGAGAACATCGCCCGCCGGATCCGCGAGGGCGAGGAGCGCACGGCCGCGGCGATCAACGGCTCGGGCCAGATCGCCCTGGCGGTGATCGGCTGCACGGCGACCCTGATGCTGGCCTTCCTGCCGCTGATGGCCCTGCCGGCCGGTTCGGGGGCCTATATCCGCTCGCTGCCGGTGACGGTGCTGTGCACGGTGGGCGCGTCGCTCTTCGTGTCGCTGACCATCATTCCGTTCCTGGCCAGCCGGGTGCTGGACAAGCATTCCGATCCCGAGGGCAACCGCCTGCTGCAGGCGGTCAACCGCGTGATCCACACCGTCTACCGCCCGGTGCTGCACCACGCCCTGGCGCGGCCCTGGCTGGCGCTGGGCCTGATGCTGGCCCTGTGCGCCACGGCGCTTCCGATGCTGCAGGCGGCCGGCTCAAGCCTGTTCCCCGCCGCCGAGACGCCGCAGTTCCTGGTCCGCGTGACCACGCCCGACGGCTCGTCCCTGGCCCGCACCGACGAGGCCCTGCGCTATGTCGACCAGCGCTTGGCCAAGGAGCCCGACGTCGTCTGGCGCGCCGCCAACCTGGGCCGCGGCAATCCGCAGGTGTTCTACAACCAGTCCCAGCGCGAGAGCGCGGTGACCTATGGCGAGATGTTCGTCAGCCTCGAGCGCTGGGAGCCCGGCAAGAGCGAACAGCTGCTCGACCGCCTGCGCGCCGACTTCGCCCGCTATCCCGGCGCGCGGATCAGCGTCGAGGTGTTCGAGAACGGCCCGCCGATCGAGGCCCCGGTGGCCGTGCGCATCACCGGCCGCAATCTCGAGGTGCTGAAGGCCCTTGCCGTCCGCGCCGAGGCCGTCCTCAAGAGCACGCCGGGAACCCGCGACGTCGGCAATCCCGTGCGGCTGGACCGCACCGACCTCGACCTCGGCGTCGACGAGGCCAAGGCCGCCGCCCTGGGCGTGCCGGCCGGCGCGGCCCGGCGCGTGGCCCGCCTGTCGCTGTCGGGCGAGGAGACCGGCCGCTTCCGCGACGCAGACGGCGACGACTACGCCGTCAAGGTGCGCCTGCCGATGAGCCAGGTCGACGGCGCCGACCGCAACGCCCTGTCGGCCCTGTCGGGCGTCTACGTGCCGACGGCGGAGGGCGAGGCCGCGCCCCTTTCGGCCATCGCCACCCCCAGCCTGAAGTCCAGCCCCGCCCGCATCGACCGCTTCGACCGCGAGCGCACCGTGACCGTCACCGCCTTCGTCCGCACCCGCTACCTGACCGACAACGTCACCAAGGCGGTGCTGGCCCGCCTGCAGAAAGAGCTGCCCATGCCCCCCGGCTACGCCCTGACCCTGGGCGGCCAGGCCGAGGCCCAGTCGGAAAGCTTCGCGGGGCTGGGCGCTGCGGTGATGGTGGCGGTGTTCGGGATCTTGGCGGTGCTGGTCCTGGAGTTCCGCAAGTTCAAGACCGCCCTGGTGGTGGCCGGCATCATACCGTTCGGGATCTTCGGCGCGGCCGCGGCCCTATGGCTGACCGGCAATTCGCTGTCGTTCACGGCGACCATCGGCCTGATCGCCCTCATCGGCATCGAGATCAAGAACTCGATCCTGCTGGTCGACTTCACCGAACAGCTGCGGCGCGAGGGCATGAACCTGCACGACGCCATCGAGAAGGCCGGCGAGGTGCGCTTCCTGCCCGTGCTGCTGACCTCGGCCACGGCGATCGGCGGCCTCCTGCCGCTGGCCCTCGAACGCTCGGGCCTCTACTCGCCCCTGGCCATCGCCATCATCGGCGGCCTCGTGACCTCCACCGTGCTGTCGCGGGTGGCCACGCCGGTGATGTATTGGCTGACGGCGCGGGGCGAGGAGAAGCGGGGCGGCTAAGAGAACCTCCCCCTCTGGGGGAGGTTCAAATAAAACGGCCCCGCCCTTTCGGGCGAGGCCGCTTGAAACACATCAGTCGGGCCTGAAGGCCCCCAAGGGGGCCTCAGTCGTCGCGATGGACGCGTTCACGGCGCTCGTGACGCTCCTGGGCCTCGAGGCTCAGGGTGGCGGTCGGGCGGGCGTCGAGACGGGCCAGGCCGATGGGCTCGCCGGTCTCTTCGCAGTAGCCGTAGCTGCCGTCTTCGACGCGGCGCAACGCCTGGTCGATCTTGGAGATCAGTTTCCGTTGCCGATCGCGGGTCCGCAATTCCAGCGCTCGGTCGGTTTCCGACGACGCCCGGTCGGCGAGGTCGGCATGGTTTTCAGTTTCAGTCTGAAGATGGGACACCGTCTCGCGAGATTCGCGGAGGATCTCTTCCTTCCAGCCGAGCAGCTTCTGCTTGAAATATTCAAGCTGACGCTCGTTCATGAAAGGCTCATCGTCCGAAGGACGATAGGTGTCCGGTTCTTTAAGAACAGTGGCCGTCTGCATCAACGCCTCACGCCCCGATGAACTCCGCCCTCAGCGGGCGGTGTGCTTATACCAAAACGATAGCCCCGTTCAATGAACGTCGCGTGAGCGGCGCGTTCAGGCGCGCGAGCGCCTGCAAACCGCCCATGCGGGCGACGGCGACTCACGCTTACGGCGAGCTTCGCCGCACCGACCGGGGCTGTAAAATCGCGGGAAAGGGCCAGAGGTTCCATCCCGCTGCTCCTCACGCGCCGCGCATGACGGCCAGCTTGGCCTCTTCGACGGCGGCGCGGGTCTCGATCTCGTTGAGCAGGCTCTGCAATTTCGGATCGTCGACGGCTTCGCGATGCTCGCGAACGGCCCGCTTGAGCTTGTCGATGGTGCTGGGGGAAACCTCCCCGTCCAGCACGGCGATCTTCAGGCCGTCGAGAATGTCGAGGATGTCGTCGGCCCGGCGGATCGCCCGGCGCTTGCGCTCCATCGGATCCATGTTGGCCTGCAAGGCCAGCAGGGCGTCCAGCGAGCCCACGCCCGCCAGGCCGCCAGCCGCCGCGGTTCCGGCCACGCCGCCCGCCGCACCGACGCTGGGCAGCGAAAAGCTGGACCCGCCGCCCGTCGGCCGCGCGCGTGATGCGCCAGCCGCGCCCACGCCTCCCGTGCTCGAAACCTTCATGACGACCGTCGCTCCACCGCTGGTCTTGTACGCCTACATATAGGGAGTCGCGCTCCCCGATGAGAACTCATATTCGAGAAGGGCGCTTGCGGTATGGTTAATGCCGGGCAGAATCTGCCGGACAGGATTGTCGCAGGCGTTATTGCCCGCCCTGATCATTGATTTTCCTCACCTTTTCCGTTGGCCCGGTTCTGGCATGGGCCGCGACGGAATTGCGTCCTCGGTGTGGAAGTCCATGCGTCCTTCACTTTTCAGCTCCGTTCTCGCCGGCCTGGCCCTCGCGGCCGCCGTCGTCGTCGCCGGTCCGGCCGCCGCCAAGTCGCGGATCAAGGACATCGTCGCCGTCGAAGGCGTGCGCGATAACCACCTGATCGGCTACGGCATCGTCGTCGGCCTCAACGGCACGGGCGACAGCCTGCGCAACGCGCCGATGACCAAGCAGAGCATGGAGTCGCTGCTGGAGCGCCAGGGCGTCAACATCCGCGACGCCAACCTCAACGCCAAGAACGCCGCGGCCGTGATGGTCACCGCCAAGCTGCCCGCCTTCGCCGGCGCCGGCGCGAAGATCGACGTCTCGGTCTCGGCCATGGGCGACGCCAAGAGCCTGCAGGGCGGCACCCTGATGGTCACCGCGCTGCAAGGCGCCGACGGCCAGACCTACGCAGTCGCCCAAGGCCAGGTGCAGACCGGCGCCGTCTCGGCCGGCGGCGCCTCGGGCAGCTCGATCAGCCGCGGCGTGCCGACCGCCGGCCGCATCGCCGCCGGCGCCGACGTCGAGCGCGAGACCGGCTTCCAGATGGTGGCCATGACGGAACTGCGCCTGTCGCTGCGCAACCCCGACTTCACGACCTCGCGCCGCATCGCCGACGCCATCAATTCGAAGTACCCGGGCTGCGCCCAGGCCCAGAACCCGACCATCGTCGCCATCCGCTCGCCGGCCGGCATGGACATGATCAGCTTCGTGACCGCCATCGAGAACCTGGAAGTCGAGCCCGACGGCCCGGCCAAGGTCATCATCGACGAGGTCAACGGCGTGGTGGTGATGGGCGACGACGTCCGCATCAGCCAGGTGGCCATCGCCCAGGGCAACCTGACCATCTCGGTCCAGGAAACCCCGGCCGTCAGCCAGCCGGCCCCGTTCAGCCAGGGCCGCACCACGGTCGTCCCGCAGTCGGCGATCAGCATCGACGAGGAAAAGGGCAAGAAGCTGATCACGCTCGGCGGCGGCGCGTCGCTCAAGAGCCTGGTCGGCGGCCTCAACGCCCTGGGCGTCACCCCGCGCGACATGATCACCATCCTGCAGGCGGTGAAGGCCGCCGGCGCCCTGCAAGCCGACATCGAGGTGATGTGATGAGCGCCTTCTCGATCGCCTCCCCGCCGATCACCGGCCTGACCGCCGGCGCCGGTCCCACCGCCAGCTCGGCCGCCGAACTGCTCAAGCGCGGCAAGATCAAGGAGACGGCCGACAAGTTCGAGTCCTCGTTCCTGTCGGTGATGCTGCAGTCGATGTTCGAGGGCGTGAAGACGCCCGAACCCTTCGGCGGCGGCCAGGGCGAAGAGATGTTCAAGTCCCTGCTGACCGACGCCATGGCCAAGGAAGTGACCAAGGCCGGGGGCGTTGGCCTGTCGTCCACCGTCCAGCGCGAGATGCTGAAGATGCAGGGCCTGCAGGAGGCCGCCCAATGATGAGCTCCGCCCCCCTCTCCGCCTCGGACGAGCGCGTCGAACAGCTGATCATCCTGACCGAGCGCCTGACCGACCTGATCGCCAAACAGGCCACCGCCTTCGAGGCCCGCCGCCCGCACGAGGCCGCGCGCCACGTCGAGGAGACGGCCAAGCTGGCCAATGTCTATCGTCACGAGTCGGCCCGGGTGCGCGGCAACGTCGCCCTGGTGCAGGCCGCCACGCCCGACCGCCGCCGCCGCCTGGTGCGCGCCACCGAGGCCTTCGACGCCGTGCTGGCCCGCCAGTCGCGCGCCATCGCCGCCGCCAAGACCGTCACCGAGGGCCTCGTCCGCGCCGTCGCCAACGAGATCGCCGCCCAGCGCCCGCAGGCCGCCGGCTATGGCCCCAGCGCCCACGGCGCCGGCTACGCCAACAACGCCACCGCCATCACCCTGAACCGCAAGGCGTGATCGGCAGATCCTCCCCCTCTGGGGGAGGTGGCCCGAAGGGCCGGAGGGGGGACGTTCTCGGCTTTCGAGGCGTCGGCCGCGGCGGCCTCAAAGCCCTTCCCCTTTGATGGGGGAAGGGTTGGGATGGGGGTGGCTCCGCGCGTTCAACCCGCACCGCTGTTTCAAGTCCTGCCGCCGCAACCACCCCCAACCCCGGCCCTTCCCCCATCAAGGGGGAAGGGAGAAG
>NZ_JBMDIW010000050.1:0-18625 GCF_057808875.1 Caulobacter sp. FG7 | reverse complement strand
GAGCAGCCGGCTGTTAACCGGCTGGTCGTAGGTTCGAATCCTACCCGCGGAGCCACTCTCCTTCGTTCGCGAAGGTTTCGTCGCCGGTGAAGAGATCATGGCATTCGATCTCGTTGCTTGAGTTCTCGGCGCGCCGGTTTCAGGCGACCAGAAGCTTCTGAAGTTCCCGATAGTACGTCTCGGTATATTGATGCTGGCGATCCAGCGCCTCCAGCATCCCGGGGCGGGTGAACACCTCGGCGGGAATCGTCACGCCCTTGCGGCCGTGCCGCACGCACAGGCCGTCGGCGATCAATGCGCCGACATGGCGGCGCACCGTCTCGGCCGGCATGGCCAGCGAGTCGGCGACCTGAACGACCGTGATCGGCCTGCGCTGGGCGTCCTTGGCCAGTTCATCCTTGGCGTCGAAGCCGGCGTTGGGGCGGATGTGGGCCACATTGGCCACCCAGATGGTCGTGAAGACGATGGCCCGCACCGGATCGTCCTGGTGCAGGCTCTTGGCCACGTCCAGCGAGCGCAGGAAGTAGCCCGCCGATAGGCGGATGACCGCGCGCCGAACATCCGTGCTCATGCCTGCCCCCAGAGAAAGCCGCTCGGTGCAGGCTGAGGCCGAGTCGTCTCTGTGAGAAAATTCACCATGTCCCCATTTTGGGGACAGTGTGCTTTTCGTGGAGGCGCCGCGCCGCGATTTGCGCCATACGGGCCGCCGATTCAGGGGAAAGCGGACGCGGGGGGCGCGTTGGGGCATGAGTGAAATCGAAGCCAGATTGCGAGAAGCGGCGGCCGCCGTCGGCGTGGCCGAGCGGATCGAGGCGCTGCTTAAGAGCGTCGAGGAAGCCATCGAGGCCTACCCGGACGACGCCGACCCGCGTTACCTGACCCGGCTGATCGACCAGCGCACGGCCTTGCTGGAGCCCGATCTGCCGCTGATCGCGCGCATCGCCGTGCAGCTTTGCGAGAACGACGCCTCGCGCGCCGCCGTGCTCGGTCCGCCGCTCGCCACCGCCGCCACCGTCTGCCCGCTGATGAAGCCGGCGGTGAACCAGTTGCGCCGCCTGCTCGGCGAGACGGCCTGAGTCGGGCGAATCCTCGGCGTGATTGGATGCACGGGCCTGATTGCCTTCCGGCGAGGCCCGGACCTATAAGCCTCTCGAACTGCTGTCCGAGGAAGTCCATGAGCTCCGATTTCGCGGCTGCCCGCCTGAATATGGTGGAAAGCCAGATCCGCACCGCCGACGTGACCGACCTGCCGTTGCAGGACGCCCTGCGGGTGGTTCCGCGCGAGAACCTCGTGCCCGCCGGCAAGGCCTATCTGGCCTATGCCGACGCCGAGGTCGAATACGCTCCGGGCCGCACCCTGATGCGCCCGCGCGACATCGGCAAGCTGCTGCAGAACCTCAAGCCGCGCGCCGGCGAGAAGGCCCTGGCCATCGCCGCGCCTTACGCCGCCGTGGTGCTCGAGACCATGGGTCTGCAGGTCACCCGTCTCGATGGCGACGACCTGACCGCCGTCCAGGGCGGCGAGTACGACGTCATCGTCTGCGAGGGCGCCGTGCCGAAGGCTCCCGCGTCCTGGACCGGCGCCCTGGCCCTGAACG
Source organism: Caulobacter sp. FG7 (assembly GCF_057808875.1). NCBI lineage: Bacteria > Pseudomonadati > Pseudomonadota > Alphaproteobacteria > Caulobacterales > Caulobacteraceae > Caulobacter > Caulobacter sp. FG7. The sequence continues at coordinate 17,027 of NZ_JBMDIW010000050.1, read as the reverse complement.
GCCGCCTGGGCGTCGTCGAGCGTGAAGGCCCGGTTGGTCGCGCCGCGATCTACGCCCGCGCCGAGGACGGCCTGGCCCGTCGCGCCGCCTTTGATTCGACCCCGTCGCTTCTGGCCGGTTTCCCGGTCGAGGCCGGCTTCGCGTTCTAGTCTTTTGAGAAAATGGGCGTTCGGGTGCTGAACCCGCCCGGACGCCTCACTTAAGCCCTTGAAACCCGGGCTGCTGCCCAGGGTTGGGTATTTCATCCAAGCTTGGCCGGGCTTAGTCTGGCGCCTTCGGTGACAAGCGCGCAAAGTCCGCGTGAAAAAAGCTTAACTAGCGATGGTCCACGGTGGGCCTTACAGCGCTTGGGTGTAAAGCGCGGACTTCGCGTGTGTTGGGGAATGAGGGATGTCGAAGAGCCGTCGGGCCGGTTTGCTGGCCGCTGCTTGCTGCATGGGTTTTCTGGCCTCGGCGGCTAGCGCCGAGACGCTGACCGACGCGGTCGCCCTGGCCTACCAGACCAATCCCACCATCCAGCAGCAGCGCGCGGTGCAGCGCGCCGCGGACGAGGGCGTGGTCCAGGCCAAGACCGGTTTCAGGCCCACCGTGGGCCTGGATGGCTCGATCTCGGGATCGCGCACCGACCTGGCTCACCCCCGCACGACCCTGGTCGGCGGCCAGGTGGTCACGGGCGCCGACACCACCAAGTCCGCTTCCAGCAACGCCACGCTTTCGCTGAGCCAGCCGCTCTACACCGGCGGCCAGGCGAGCGCCCGGCTGTCGGCCGCCGAAGCCGACGTGCTGGCCGGTCGCGAAGACCTGCGCAGTGTGGAGCAGGGCGTGCTGACCAACGTCATCACCGCCTATGTCGATGTCCGCCGCGGCCAGGAAAGCCTGCGCATCGCCCAGGAGAACGTCAGCGTCCTGACCCGTCAGCTGGACGAGTCGAACGCCCGCTTCGAGGTCGGCGAGATCACCCGCACCGACGTCGCCCAGTCCCAGGCCCGCCTGGCCGCCGCCAAGGCCAGCCTGTCGTCGGCCCAGGCCACGCTGGCCGTCGCCCGCGCCAACTACGCCCAGGTCGTCGGCCAGAACCCGACCGATCTGGCGCCCGAGCCGTCGCTGGCCGAGCTGCTGCCGGCTTCGGTCGAGCAAGCCTTCGACGCCGCCGAGGCCAACAACCCGACGGTCCAGGCCGCCCGCTACAGCGAACGCGCCGCCTCGGCCCGTGTCGCCCAGGCCAAGTCGGCCTACCTGCCCACCGTCTCGGCCGGCGCCAGCCTCGGCTACTCGGCCAACGAGGTGAACGGCGAATACAAGCAGTTCGGCGAGTACGACCGCGCCATCAGCGGTTCGGTCACCGCCCGCGTGCCGTTGTTCACCGGCGGCCTCAACGCCTCGAACGTCCGCGCCGCTAAGGAGCGCGAGAACGCCGCCCGCATCGCCGTCGAGGGCGCCAAGCGCACCGTCGTCCAGCAGGTCTCGGCCGCCTGGAGCACGCTCCTGGCCGCCCGCGCCAACCTCGTCTCCAACGAGGAGCAGGTGAGGGCGACCAAGATCGCCTTCGAGGGCGTGCGCCAGGAACAGCAGGTCGGCCTGCGCACCACGCTGGACGTGCTGAACGCCCAGCAGGAGCTGCGCGCCGCCGAGCTGGCCCTCGTCACCGCCCGTCGCGACGAATATGTCGCCAGCGCCGGCGTCCTGCAGGCCATGGGCGCGTTGGACGTCGCCAAGCTGGCCCCCAGCGTCGAGCGCTACGATCCCAAGAGCTCGTACGATCGCGTGGTCAATTCGGGCTGGGTGCCGTGGGAGCCGCTGGTGCGGACCCTCGACAAGGTCGCCTCGCCGGCGATCGAGACCTCGTCCGGCGGCAAGTAATCCCGTCCAACTTCAGGACGAATCAACGCGGCGCGAATCCTTGGCTTGCTTAAGCCGTGCAAGTCTGCACCATCGGCGGCACGCGTCTTGCGAGAGGCGCAAGGATTCGTAGCCCCTTCAAGACGGCCCAGCCCACATGTCCGACCAGAGCTCCCAAGAACCGACGATGGAGGAGATCCTCGCCTCGATCAGGCGGATCATCTCCGAAGACGACGCTCCGGCCGCCGAAGCGGCGCCGCCGCCCGCGCCCGAGCCGGTTCTCGAGCCCGAGCCGGTGATCGAGGACGACGTCCTCGAACTGACCGATCCGATCGAGCCGCCGGCTCCGGTCGAGACGCTCGGCGACCTCGACCTCTACACCCCCGAGCCCGAGCCGGAGCCGGCCTATGAGCCGCCGCCCCCGCCGCCGGAGCCGGCCTATACCCCGCCGCCGGTGTTCAACCGCGACGAAGTGGCCGAGACCCTGGTCGGCGACCACGCCGCCGGCCTGGCCGCCAGCGCCTTCGGCAGCCTGAGTTCGGCTCTGCTGATGCCGGCCAACGGCCGCACGCTCGAAGACGTCGTCCGTGAACTGCTGCGCCCGCTGCTGAAAGAGTGGCTGGACACCAACCTGCCGCGCATCGTCGAGAACAAGGTCGAGGAAGAGGTCCACCGGATCTCGCGCGGCCGCGGCGTATGACATCGGCGTCGCTCCGCTGCTGAGCGGAGTGCGACGCCCGGACTTTGAGAAGGCGGTCGCGTTCGCGGCCGCCTTTTCCCGTTCAAAATCCCCGATAATCCCGTCGCCCGGTTTCGCCGGGCGGCCGCAGATGGCATATCCCCTCCGCCATGCTTGAAAAGACCTTCGATCCCAAAGCCGTCGAACCGCGCCTGTACGAAGCCTGGGAGGCCTCCGGGGCCTTCAAGCCGTCCGAGGATCCGAACGCCGAGCCGTTCGTCATCGTGATCCCGCCGCCGAACGTGACGGGCTCCCTGCACATCGGCCACGCGCTGAACAACACGCTGCAGGACGTGCTGACCCGCTTCCACCGCATGCGCGGCAAGGCCGCCCTGTGGCTGCCGGGCACCGACCACGCCGGCATCGCCACCCAGATGGTGGTCGAGCGCCAGCTGGCCGCCGCCGGCAACATCGGCCGCCGCGACATGGGCCGCGAGGCCTTCGTCGAGAAGGTCTGGGAGTGGAAGTCCGAGAGCGGCGGGGCGATCACCAACCAGCTGCGCCGGCTCGGGGCCTCGTGCGACTGGTCGCGCGAGCGCTTCACCCTCGACGACGGCCTGTCGGCCGCCGTCCGCAAGGTCTTCGTCCAGCTGCACAAGCAGGGCCTGCTCTATCGCGACAAGCGCCTCGTCAACTGGGACCCGCAGTTCCAGACCGCCATCTCCGACCTTGAGGTGGAGCAGAAGGAGGTCGACGGCGCCTACTGGCACTTCGCCTATCCGCTGGCCGACGGCGTCACCTACCAGCACCCCGTCGAGTTCGACGACGAGGGCAAGCCGACCCAATATGAGACGCGCGACTACATCGTCGTGGCCACCACCCGTCCCGAAACGATGCTGGGCGACACCGGCGTGGCCGTCCATCCGACCGACGAGCGCTACAAGGACCTGGTCGGCAAGGACGTCGTCCTGCCGATCGTCGGCCGCCGCATCCCGATCGTCGCCGACGACTACGCCGACCCGACCAAGGGTTCGGGCGCGGTGAAGATCACCCCGGCCCACGACTTCAACGACTTCCAGGTCGGCAAGCGCGCCGGCCTGCCGTCGATCAACATCCTGACCCCGGAAGCCAAGCTCAACGACGCCGTCCCGGCCGAGTATCAGGGCATGGACCGCTTCGCCGCGCGCAAGGCCATCGTCGCCCGCGCCGAGGAGGAGGGCTGGCTGAAGGAGATCGAAAAGACCAAGCACATGGTCCCGCACGGTGACCGTTCGGGCGTGGTCATCGAGCCCTACCTGACCGACCAGTGGTACGTCGACGCCTACACCCTGGCCCAGCCGGCGCTGAAGGCGGTCGAGAACGGCGACACCGTCTTCGAGCCCAGGCACTGGGAAAAGACCTACTTCGAATGGCTGCGCAACATCGAGCCCTGGTGCGTCTCGCGCCAGCTTTGGTGGGGCCACCGCATCCCGGCCTGGTTCGGCCCGGAGGGCTCGATCTTCGTCGAGGAGAGCGAAGAGGCCGCCTACGCCGCCGCTCGCGCGCAGTTCGGCGCCGACGTCCAGCTGACGCAGGACGAAGACGTCCTCGACACCTGGTTCAGCTCGGCCCTGTGGCCGTTCTCGACCCTCGGCTGGCCCGAAAAGACCCCGGACGTCGCCCGCTTCTATCCGACCAGCACCCTGGTCACTGGCTTCGACATCATCTTCTTCTGGGTCGCCCGGATGATGATGATGGGCATCCACTTCATGGACAAGGTTCCGTTCAAGCAGGTGTTCATCAACGCGCTCGTCCGTGACGAGAAGGGCGCCAAGATGAGCAAGTCCAAGGGCAACGTCATCGATCCGCTCGCCCTGATCGACGAGCTGGGCTGCGACGCCGTGCGCTTCACCCTGACGGCGATGTCGGGCCAGGCGCGCGACATCAAGCTGTCGAAGCAACGCATTGAAGGCTATCGCAACTTCGGCACCAAGCTGTGGAACGCGACGCGCTTCGCTCAGATGAACGGCTGCGTCCGTGTCGAGGGCTTCGACCCGGCGAGCGTCTCCCAGCCGCTCAACAAGTGGATCCGCGGCGAGGTCGTCAAGACGCTCGGCGAGGTCACCAAGGCCTTCGAGGCCCCGGCCTTCGACGAAGGCGCCAGCGCGCTCTACCGCTTCATCTGGAACGTGTTCTGCGACTGGTACCTGGAGCTGGCCAAGCCGGTGCTCAACGGCGAGGACGAGGCCGCCAAGGCCGAGACCCGCGCCATGACCGCCTGGGTGCTCGACCAGATCCTGATCTTGCTGCACCCGGTGATGCCGTTCATCACCGAGGAGCTGTGGGACAAGACGGCCGAGGAGGGCGGTCCGGCCCGCGACGCCATGTTGATCTCAACCCGCTGGCCGGAAATGCCGGAAAGCTGGATCGACGCCGAGGCCGCCGCCGAGATCGGCTGGCTGGTCGACACCGTCGGCGAGATCCGCTCGCTGCGCGCCGAGATGAACGTGCCGCCGTCGGCCAAGCCGGCCCTGGCCGTGGTCGGGGCGGGCGAGGGCACCCTTGGCCGCCTGGAGCGCCAGCGCGACCTGCTGGTCAGCCTGGCCCGCCTGGGCGAGATCTCCATCGCCGAGGCCGCGCCGGCCGGCACGGCCCCGGTGGTGATGGGTGAAGCTACGGGCGCCCTGGGTGTCGCCGAGTTCATCGACGTCGCCGCAGAGAAGGCCCGACTGACCAAGGAAATCGCCGGCCACGTGTCGGAGATCGAAAAGACCGGCAAGAAGCTCGGCAACCCCGACTTCCTGGCCCGCGCCAAGCCCGAGGTCGTCGACGAAAACCGCGAACGCCTGGCCGAGGCCGAAGCGGCGAAAGCCAAGCTGGAAGCGGCGCTCGGTCGTCTCGCGGCGATGGGGTGAGATCCAAGATCCTCCCCCTGAAGGGGGAGGTGGCCGCGAAGCGGTCGGAGGGGGAAGTGTCAGCGACGGCAGGGTCTTCCCCCTCCGTCGCCTGACGGCGACACCTCCCCCTTCAGGGGGAGGATCTCTCCCAACTAAACATTGTTCCCCTATCGTCCAAACGACCGTTTACATCGGTCGCTTCCCCGTGCTTACTCGACGGAAACGCGCCGCTTGAACGAGCGCGATCGACACCGGGAGAGTAACGAATGACCCAGGCCGCTCACGCGCCCAACCCCGTTCCATGGCCGGCCATGTCGGTGAAACAGGCCTACGCCCTGATCACCGCCCCGGGATCTGCCGGCGAGATGGAGGAGGTGGTCATCCGCGGCGTGCCGACGCGGACCTGGAAGAACCTCCCGCCCACCCTGCGCCACACCCTGCAGGTCGGCCGCACCCACGGCGACAAGATCTATCTGGTCCACGAGGACGAACGGGTCAGCTTCGAGGCCTTCTACCGCGCCGTGACGGCCTTCGCCGCCGAGCTGGAGGCCAAGGGCGTCAAGAAGGGCGACCGGGTAGCGCTTATCATGCGCAACCTGCCCGAATGGCCGGTGGCCTTCTATGCGGGCCTGTCGATCGGCGCGATCCTCACCCCGCTGAACGCCTGGTGGACCGGGCCCGAGCTGGAATACGGCCTGACCGACTCCGGCGCCTCGGTGGCGGTGATGGACGTCGAGCGCTTCGAGCGCCTGGCCGAGCATTTCGACAACTGCCCCGAGCTCAAGCGCGTCTACGTCTCGCGCAGCAAGGAAGACATCGCCCATCCGTACGTCACGCGCCTGGAAAGCGTGATCGGCTGTCCCAACGACTGGATCAAGCTGGAGGAGCGGCCGCTCTCGACCGTCGAGCTGGGCCCGGAAGACGACGCGACGATCTTCTACACCTCGGGCACGACCGGAAAGCCCAAGGGCGCCCTGGCCACCCATCGCGCGGTCAACAGCAACATCTTCGCCGCCGCCGCCGCTTCGGCCCGCAGCTTCCTGCGCCGCGGCGAAGCGCCGCCCCAGCCCGATCCTAGCCTGCCGCAGAAGGGCGCCCTGATCTCGGTGCCGTTCTTCCACGCCACCGGCTGCTTCGCGGTGATGAACCCCTCGCTGTTCGGCGGGGCCAAGATGGCCATGATCCGCAAGTGGGATCCCGAAAAGGCCATGCAGCTGATCCAGGACGAGAGGCTGACCCAGATGGGCGGCGTGCCCACCATCGCCTGGCAGATCATCGAGCACCCCAGCCGCGACAAGTACGACCTGTCGTCGCTGGAAGCCGTGGCCTATGGCGGCGCGCCCTCGGCCCCGGAACTGGTGCGCAAGATCAAGGAGATCTGGCCCAAATCCGCGCCCGGCAACGGCTGGGGCATGACCGAGACCTCGGCCACCGCCACCTCGAACTCGGCCGAAGACTACGAGAACCGCCCCGAAAGCTGCGGCCCGGCCGTGCCGGTCACCGACCTGAAGATCATGACCCTGGAAGCCCCCTACGAGGAGCTGCCGATCGGCTCGGTGGGTGAACTGTGGTGCAAGGGGCCGCAGGTGGTGAAGGGCTACTGGAACAAGCCCGAGGCCACGGCCCAGACCTTCATCGACGGCTGGGTGCGCACCGGCGATCTGGCGCGCCTCGACGAAGAGGGCTTCTGCTACATCATCGACCGGGCCAAGGACATGCTGATCCGCGGCGGCGAGAACATCTACTGCATCGAGGTCGAGAACGTCCTCTACGACCATCCGGCGGTGATGGACGCGGCCCTGGTGGGCGTCGAGCACAAGACCCTGGGCGAAGAACCCGCCGCGGTCGTGACCCTGAAACCCGGCGCGAGCGCCACCGAAGACGAACTGCGCGCCTTCGTCGCCGACCGCCTGGCGGCCTTCAAGGTGCCGGTGAAGGTGATCTTCTGGCCCGAGACCCTGCCTCGCAACGCTAACGGCAAGATCCTGAAGACCGAACTGAAGAAGGTCTTCGTGACGGGCTAGAGATCCTCCCTCTGAAGGGGGAGGTGGCCCGAAGGGCCGGAGGGGGAAGTTCCTGACTCAGCAGCGACCGCCACCTTCGCAATCACTTCCCCCTCAGTCGCTCCGCGACAGCTCCCCCTTCAGGGGAGCATCCTGAACGGCGGCCTTGCCCGCTGATCGCCTCAGAATCCTTGACATAAACGCCCCCGCATGCGCCTTTCCGCGCCTTGCAAATCAACGCGTTTCGAAGCCTTTCATGACCACGATGCACGCCTATCGCACCCATAACTGCGGCGCTCTTCGGGCCAGCGACACCAACGCCAATGTGCGTCTGTCGGGCTGGATCCACCGCAAGCGCGACCACGGCGGCCTGGTCTTCATCGACCTGCGCGACCACTACGGCCTGACCCAGCTGGTGCTGCACCCCGAGACCCCGGGCTTCGCCATCGTCGAGCGTCTGCGCGCCGAGAGCGTGATCCGCGTCGACGGCGTGGTCATCGCCCGTGACGCCGCCGTGGTGAACGCCAACCTGCCGACCGGCGAGATCGAGATCCGCGTCACCGACGTGGAAGTGCTGTCGACCGCCGACGAGCTGCCGCTGCCGGTCTTCGGCGAGCCGGACTATCCGGAAGAAATCCGCCTCAAGCACCGCTATCTCGACCTGCGCCGCGAGACCCTGCACAAGAACATCGTGCTGCGCTCGCGCGTGATCCAGTCGATCCGCAACCGCATGTTCGCGCAAGGCTTCAACGAGTTCCAGACGCCGATCCTGACGGCGTCGTCGCCGGAAGGCGCGCGCGACTTCCTGGTGCCCTCGCGCCTGCATCCGGAGAAGTTCTACGCCCTGCCGCAGGCGCCCCAGCAGTTCAAGCAGCTGCTGATGGTCTCGGGCTTCGACCGCTACTTCCAGATCGCCCCGTGCTTCCGTGACGAGGACCTGCGCGCCGACCGTTCGCTGGAGTTCTACCAGCTCGACGTCGAGATGAGCTTCGTGACGCAAGAGGACGTGTTCGCGGCCATCGAGCCGGTCATGCACGGCGTCTTTGAGGAGTTCTCGAACGGCAAGCCGGTCTCGCCGATCAGCGACACCCACACCTTCACCAACGATTTCGGCGCGACGCTCGAGCACAAGGGCTTCGAGCGCCTGACCTACGCCCAGTCGATGGCCTGGTACGGCAGCGACAAGCCGGACCTGCGCAACCCGATCAAGATGGCCGACGTCTCCGAGCACTTCCGTGACGGCGGTTTCGGCCTGTTCGCCAAGATCCTCGGCGCGGACGCCAAGAACGCCATCTGGGCCATCCCGGCTCCGACCGGCGGTTCGCGCGCCTTCTGCGACCGCATGAACAGCTGGGCCCAGGGCGAAGGCCAGCCGGGTCTCGGCTATGTGTTCTGGTCGGAAGACCAGGGCGGCTGGGGCGGCCCGATCGCCAAGAACCTGGGTGAGCCCACCCAGGTGCTGATGGAAAGCCTGGGCCTGGGCGCCGGCGACGCCGCCTTCTTCGTGGCCGGCGATCCGGCCGTGTTCGCCAAGTTCGCAGGCCTGGCCCGCACCCGCGTCGGCACGGAGCTGAAGCTGGTCGCCGAAGAGCAGTTCAAGTTCTGCTGGATCGTCGACTTCCCGATGTTCGAGTGGAACGAGGACGAGAAGCGCGTCGACTTCTCGCACAACCCGTTCTCGATGCCGCAAGGCGGCCTGGAAGCCCTGGAAGGCCAGGATCCCCTGACCATCCGCGCCTACCAGTATGACATCGTCTGCAACGGCTACGAGCTGTGCTCGGGCGCGATCCGGAACCACAAGCCCGAGATCATGCTGAAGGCCTTCGAGATCGCCGGCTACGGCCCCGAAGTGGTCGAGGAGCAGTTCGGCGGCATGCTGAACGCCTTCCGTTTCGGCGCCCCGCCGCACGGTGGCCTGGCCCCCGGCATCGACCGGATCGTCATGCTGCTGGCCGAGCAGGTCGCCATCCGCGAGGTCATCGCCTTCCCGCTGAACCAGCAGGGCCAGGACCTCTTGATGAACGCCCCGGCCAACGTCCTCGACAAGCAGCTCAAGGAACTGCACATCCGCACGGCTCCGCCGATCAAGGTGTAAGGATCCGGCGGCAATCGCCTGAAAGACAAAGCCCTCCGGCCGCTCGGCTCGGAGGGCTTTTTCGTGTTATGGTGCCGCTGTCGGGGGTGCGCCCTGGGAGGGTTTCCCGATGTTCAGGACCGCGCTTGCTTTGTGCCTCTGCCTGTCGGCCGCGACGGGCGCCTATGCTGCCTCTCCGCCGACCATGGCGGACCAGAAAGTCATCGACAGCGCCATGTCGGCCGCGCCGCCGGCATTGGCCAAGGACGCGGCGATCATGACCTTCGCCGCCGACGGCTCGATGCGCCACCTGCGCGACGGGACCAATGGCTACACCTGCATGCCCGACATTCCGACCACGCCCGGCGTCGACCCGATGTGCGCCGACGCCAACGCCTTGGAATGGGCCATGGCCATGTTCGGCCGCAAGCCGCCGCCGGAAGGCAAGCCGGGCTTCATCTACATGCTGAAGGGCGGCTCGGATCCCAGTAACCTGGATCCCTATGCCGCCAAGCCGATGGACGGCCACGACTGGGTCACTACCGGCCCGCACGTCATGGTCGTCGGCGCGCCGGGCATGCTGGCCGGCTATCCCGGCGGCGCGCGTCCGGACACCTCAAAGCCCTACGTCATGTTCCCCGACACGCCTTACGCGCACCTGATGCTGCCGGTGCACTGAGGCTTTCGGATCAGCGGCAGCGGGGGATCGACAGGCCGCGGGGCAGGGTCGTCGACGGATCGCCGCAGGCCCGGTTCAGCTGGGCCTGGGTGAGGCCGCTCGCGCGGTCCATCTCGGCCCCCGAGAAGTTGACGCCCGAGAGGTTGGCGCCGGCGAAGCTCGCGCCTTCCAGATAGGCGCCGACAAAGGTCGCGTTGGTCAGGTCGGCCTTGGCGAAGCTGGCGCCGCCGAACACGCCGCCATAGGCGTTGACGTCGCGCAGGTCGCCGCCGGTGAAGCGCGTGCGGCCCATCACCGCCAGCGACAGGTCGGCCTGGCGCAGCCGGGCGCCGGACAGGTTCTTGGCGCGCAGGGTCAGGCCCGACAGGTCGGCTTGGAACAGGTTGCAGCGCGGGCAGTCGGCGCCGCGACGCACGCCGGCGATCTGGCCGGCGTTCTGCGCCATGGCGGGACCGGCCAGAGCCAGGGTCGACAGCGCGGCGGCGGCGAGGAGGGCCAGCGGTTTCATTTCGGCACGCGTCCTTGGCGATGGAAAGGGCGGGATACGGGACTCGCCGCGATCACAGCAAGTCCCGCGCCGGAAACTCAGCCGCGCGGCGAGGGCCGTTCGGCCTGGCCGTTGCAGCTTTCGCAGACCACCAGGCCGCCCTTGCGGCTGAGGGCCACGTCGCCGCAGGCCGGGCAGATGTCGGCCTGGTCGGCGGGCGCGCCGGCCTTGGCCGCGTCGTCCTTGCGGCGGCCAAAGGCGGCGAAGACCAGATTGTCGGGCGTGGCGCCGCGCGAGAAGCCCTTCGAGATGAATTTCGAAGCGGGCAGCGGCGCGGGCTCCTCGGCCTCGTCCTCGACATCCGCGGACTTGCCTCGCCCCAGGCCGTCGGCGTTGAACTCCTGCGGGTCGCCGTTGGCCAGGTCGTCGCGGCCCAGATACGACACGCCGAGTTCGCGGAAGATGTAGTCGAGGATCGAGGTCGCCGACTTGATCGAGTCGTTGCCTGTCACCGGACCGGCCGGCTCGAACTTGGTGAAGACGTAGGCGTCGACGAATTCGTCCAGCGGCACGCCGTACTGCAGGCCGATAGAGATCGCGATGGCGAAGTTGTTCATCAGGCTGCGGAAGGCGGCGCCTTCCTTGTGCATGTCGATGAAGATCTCGCCGACCTCGCCGTCCTCGTACTCGCCGGTGTGCAGATAGACCTTGTGGCCGCCGACGGCCGCCTTCTGGATGTAGCCCTTGCGGCGGTCGGGCAGCTTGCGGCGCTCGCGCTGGCGCTCGACCACCTTCTCCACCACGCGCTCGGTGACGATCGGTTCTGGCGGCCTGGCCCGAGACGTCTCAGCGGGCGCTTCGGGCAGGTCGAGGGCGAAGTCGGCGGGCGCCGGAGCGCGCGACAGCTTCAGGGCGCGGACGCCGGCGCGGGCGGCCGAGGCTTGCAGTCGCAGCAGGTCGGCCGGACGGGCGTCGAACGCCGCGACCAGGGCCAGCGGCTGTGGCGTGCAGGCAAAGGCCTCGACGGCGGCGGTGAAGACGATGCGATCGGCCAGGACCGGCGCCTCGAAGGCGCGGAGCAGGTCTCTGGTTTCGACGGGCAAGGCCGGAGAATCGAACAGCCGGCCGGTTCCGACGGCATGGGCCTGGGCCTCGGCGATAGCGTCCGGGGCGAAGCCGGCGAAGGTCAGGGTGTCGAAAGCCGGATCAGCCAGGGCTTCGCGGGAAGCGCCCAGCACGTCGCCGATGAAGTCGGCGCCGACGACCGCCGGGGCGAAGGCGGCGCGCAGGTCGCCGCTGGCTCGCAGGGCGGCCTCGGCCAGGGTGATCTCGTGGCCGGTGAAGCCGACGGCCGCCAGGGCGCGATGATCGAGGCCTGGGGCCTCTTCCAGCGAGCCGGTTCCCAGCGCGTGCACCCGCACCGCGTCCAGGTCGACATCGATCGACCGCAGGACGGCCTGGGCGGCGGCCGAAAGCTGGGGCACGGCGACGCCGTCGCTGGTCTCAGAGGCCTGGACCAGGCTCCAATTGGCGTCGAGGCCGGGACGAGCGCCCAGGCGCAGGGCGGTCTCGGCGTCCTCGAAGGCGGCCACGACGCCCGTTCCGCGCAGGCCGTGGGCCTGGACGGCGGCGAGGGCGGCCTTCAGCGCCGCGGCGGCTTCCGCCGCCAAAGGCCCACCCAGCGTCGCGGCGGTCGTCGCGCGCTTGGCCAGGTCGGCGATGATCCGGTCGGCCTCGGCCTTGTAGCTCTCGGCGGCCCCAAGCGCTTGCGCGACCAAGGCTGAGGCGGCCAGCGCCTCGCCGGCGGCCAGCGCCCACAGCGCGGCGGCAGCGTCGCGTCCCGCATCGTCGGCGGGCGACAGGCCCTGGGCCAGCAGCCAGTCGCCGACGCCGGCCAGGCCGAGCGTGACGCCGCGGTCCGCAGGACGTTCGAGCTCGAGGGCGACGGTCCAGAGGCGCAGCGCGTGGCGGAACGAGGCGATGTCGAAGCCGTCCGCGCCGAGGAAGGCGGCGACGTTGACGGCCGCGCGGGCGCTGGCGCCGGCGGCCAGGGCTTCGGCGTCGGCGGGCGACAGGGCCAGCACGACGTCCCCGGTCTCCCAGCTGGCGCGGGCGGCGAGGGCGGCGAACTCGTCGCCGGCCGCCACGTCGGCCGGTTCGGCCAGCGCCAGCAGCGGCGCGATCGGCGTCGGCTGGGGGGAGGCGGCGGAAAAGGCCGGAGCGCCAGCCGAGGCCACGGCGTCGGCGATGCTGGCGTCGCTGGCGCCGGCGGCGCGCGCCTTCTGGGCGGCGCGGGCCAGGGCGACATTGCGGGCGGGGTCCGAGCAGGCGCGGGCGTCGCCCTCGCAGCGCAGCACCGCGTCGGAAACCGCCATCAGGGCGGCTTCCAGCTGGGCGGCGGCCTCGCGGGCCAGGCGATCGGCGCGGGCGCGGCCCACGTGCTCGGCGGCGGCGGCGCGGAACTCGATTGCGGAAACGTGCAGCGGCGAGGGCAGGGTGGGCGCCGGGCCGGCGGGCGCGGCATAGCCGGCCAGCATGCTGTCGACCAGGTCGGCGGCGAAGGCGCGGGCGTCGGCTTCTGAGGCGAAGAGACCGGCTTCGCGGCCAGCCTTGGTCAGCCGGGCGGCATGCCGCTCCAGCGCGCCGTCGAGGGGGCTTTCGGGATCGGAGACGCCCGGTGCGGCCCAGTCGAGCCACGCCTCGACGCGGGCGTCAGGCCAGCCCAGCGGCGCAAGGATTTCGACGAAGCGGTCGGGCCGCTCGATCTCGCGCAGGTCGGATTCCGGCGCGTGTCCGGCGAAGAGTCGTTCAAAGCGCATGGGCCGATTCCGCGGCGGGTGCTTCGTCATAGTGTCAACCCTAAACCGGAGGTCGGTAACCATCAATAGATGTTGGGTCTGTGGGGCATGCTGTCCACAACATCTTGAAGCGCGGTTCGGCGACGGCTTGGCTGGACGCTGAGGGCGCGGCGACCTATAGTCCGCCCGCTTCGCGCCGCGCTTTTTCGGTCGCGAAGGCCTTTGCTAGATTGGGTGCCGCGCAGTGCTGAAAGCGATCTTCACGTGGTGGAACGGGGTGACCATCGGTCAGCGTTTCCACATTTCCCGCCGGGGCGTGTTCGTTGGTCAAGACGAGTTCGGCAACCGCTACTTCGAGGCCCGCGACAACAAGGACAGCTACGACGACCGCAAGCGTCGTTGGGTGATCTACAACGGTTACGCCGAAGCCTCGAAGGTTCCGCCGGACTGGAGCGGCTGGCTGCACTACACGTTCGACGAGCTGCCCACCCAGGCGCCGCTGCCGCGTCGTGCGTGGGAGAAGGACCACCTGCCGAACCTGACCGGCACCGTCCACGCCTGGCGTCCGAAGGGCGCCATCGGCCGTGGCGGCGAGCGCGCCGTCGCCACCAGCGACTACCAGTCCTGGTCGCCGGAATAAGATGAGCTTCAAGCGGCGCAGCCTGCAGGGCGCGGCGATCCTGGTCGCCGCGGTTCCGTTCGCCGTCGGCGCCGCCTGGGCGCTGCAGGCCGCTCCGCAACAGGCGCGGCCCGCGCAGCAGGCTCCGGCCGCCGCGACGCCGCCCTCGGCTCAGCCCGCGCCGGTCGCCCCGGCGCCCAAGCCCGTTCAGCAGCCGGCGCCGTCCAACGCCGCGCCGCCGCCGGCCGCCGATCCCGTTCCCGCCAAGCCGGTCGCCACCGCGCCGGCAAAGCCCGCCGAGCCCGCCAAGCGCGGCCGCTATGGCGTGGCCATCATCCAGGCGCTGGACAAGGTCACGACAGAGACCATGCGGTTCGAGGTCCCGGTGGGGCAGCCGATCCGCTACAAGACCCTGGTCTTCACGGCCCGGGCCTGCGAAGTCACGGCCGCCGACGAACTGGCGCCCGACCAGATCGCCTACCTGACCATCGACACCCAGCCCAAGGCCCTGCCGGGCCGCGCCGCGCCGGCCGGTCGTCAGGTTTTCAAGGGATGGATGTACGCCAGCTCCCCGGGCCTGAACCCGCTCGAGCACCCGGTCTATGACGCCTGGCTGATCGCCTGCAAGACGTCGGCCCCGGTCGCCGCGGGTCCCAGCAAGTAGAAATCCGACTCGGCCGTCAGGGCCTTGGCGAGTCGGCGCTTGTAGTCGGCGCGCGAGATCTCGACCGTGCCGAACTGCGCCAGGTGGTCGGTGATGAACTGGGTGTCGAGCAGCTTGTAGCCGCCGACGTTCAGGCGGCCGACCAGGTGCACCAGCGCCACCTTGCTGGCGTCGCGGGCGGTCGAGAACATGCTCTCGCCGAAGAAGGCGCTGCCTAGCGAGACGCCGTAGAGCCCGCCCACCAGTTCGCCGTCCTTCCAGCACTCGACGCTATGGGCGCGGCCGGCGGCGTAGAGCATGCCGTACATCTTCTGGATCGGAGCGTTGATCCAGGTCTCCAGGCGACCCGGACGGGAGGAGGCGCAGGCCTCGACCACGGAGTCGAAGGCGGTGTCGACGCGCACCTCGAAGGGTTCGGACCGCACGGTGCGCGCCAGGCGCCTGGGGATGTGCATGGCGTCGAGCGGCAGGACGCCGCGCCATTGCGGATCGATGAGGAAGAGGCGTTCGTCATGGCGCGCGTCGGCCATGGGGAAGACGCCGCGTTCGTAGCAGGCGACGAGATCGTCGAGGCCGAAGGCGTCGTCCATGCGCGTCAGTGGGTTCCGATCGTCTCAGTCGGCCCCGGATCGCTCCGGGGCCGACCAAGATAAGGCCTTAGCCCTGCGACTTGATCCAGCGTTCCAGCCAGTGGATGTCGTAGTCGCCGGCCAGGATGTCGGGCTGAACCAGGAGGTCCTGGAACAGCGGGATCGTGGTCTCGACGCCGCCGACGACCATTTCGCCCAGGCAGCGCTTCAGGCGCGCGATGCACTCGGCGCGGTCGCGACCGTGGACGATCAGCTTGCCGATCAGGCTGTCGTAGTACGGCGGGATCGCGTAGCCGGTGTAGATCGCCGAATCCAGGCGCACGCCCAGGCCGCCCGGCGCGTGGAAGTCCGTCACCGTGCCCGGCGAGGGCGTGAAGGTGCGGGCGTTCTCGGCGTTGATGCGGCATTCGATGGCGTGGCCCTCGAACACGACGTCTTCCTGGGTGAACGACAGCGGCAGGCCCGCAGCGATGCGGATCTGCTCGCGCACCAGGTCGATGCCGGTGATGGCTTCGGTGACCGGGTGCTCCACCTGCAGGCGGGTGTTCATCTCGATGAAGAAGAACTCGTCGTTCTCCCACAGGAACTCGATGGTGCCGACGCCGAGGTAGCCGATGGCTTTCACGGCATCGACGACGACCTTGCCGATCTTGGCGCGACCCTCGGCCGACAGGGCGGGCGAGGGGGCTTCTTCCAGCACCTTCTGGTGACGGCGCTGCAGCGAGCAGTCGCGTTCGCCCAGATGCACCACGTTGCCGTGGCTGTCGGCGATGACCTGCAGCTCGATGTGGCGCGGCTTCTGGAGGTAGCGCTCCATGTAGACCGTGTCGTCGCCGAAGGCGGCGCGGGCCTCGGCGCGGGCGGTCGAGACGGCTTCGGCCAGGTCCTCACGGGTCTGGGCGACCTTCATGCCGCGACCGCCGCCGCCGGCGGCGGCCTTGATCAGCACCGGGAAGCCGATCTTGTCGGCGGCCGCGAAGGCCTCTTCCTCGGTCGACACGCCGCCGTCCGAACCCGGAACGACCGGAATGCCGGCGTCCTTCACGGCCTGCTTGGCGGTGATCTTGTCGCCCATCATCCGGATGTGCTCGGGCTTCGGGCCGATGAAGGTGAAGCCGTGCGCGCCGACGATCTCGGCGAAGCGGGCGTTCTCCGACAGGAAGCCGTAGCCCGGGTGGATCCCTTGCGCGCCGGTGATCTCGGCCGCGGCGATGATCGACGGGATGTTGAGGTAGCTCTTGGCGGCCGGGGCGGGGCCGATGCAGACGCTTTCGTCGGCCAGGCGCACCCACATCGAGTTGCGGTCGGCCTCGGAGTGGACCGCCACGGTGGCGATGCCCATTTCCTTGCAGGCGCGGTGAACCCGGAGCGCGATCTCGCCCCGGTTCGCGATGAGGATCTTGTCGAACATCGCGCTTACTCGATGATGACCAGGGGCTCGCCGAACTCGACCGGCTGGGCGTCGCTGATGAGGATCTCGACGACCTTGCCGCCCTTGGGCGCGGCGATCGGGTTCATGGTCTTCATGGCTTCGACGATCAGCAGGGTCTGGCCGGCCGAAACCGTGTCGCCGACCTTGATGAAGGCGTCGGCGCCGGGCTGCGGCGAGAGGTAGGCGGTGCCGACCATCGGCGACTTCACGGCGTCGCCACGGACGGCGGCCGGGGCGGCGGCGGCGGCGGGAGCCTCGGCGGCGGGCGCGGCGGCCGGAGCCGGGGC
>NZ_JBMDIW010000005.1:0-219954 GCF_057808875.1 Caulobacter sp. FG7 | reverse complement strand
TCGGTGCGGCGAGACAGGTAGAGTGTACGGCGGGTTTGAGCGCGTCTGATCGACGGGCGTGAGAAAGTTGGAAGTGATTGGATTTGTTCAGGAGTTTTTGGCGAGCGCCGGGGATGGACGGGGCTCTATCCCCGTCAGACCGCCTTCTCCCTTCCCCCTTGATGGGGGAAGGGCCGGGGTTGGGGGTGGTTGCGGCGGTCAGGCTTGAAACGGCGGTGCGGGTTGAACGCGCGAAGTCACCCCCATCCCAACCCTTCCCCCATCAAAGGGGGAAGGGCTTTGAGTGGCGGTGGGCGTGGGTGGAAGGTCGGCCGACGCCTCAAAAGCTGAAAACGTCCCCCCCTCCGGCCCTTCGGGCCACCTCCCCCGGAGGGGGAGGATCTATTCCACAGCAGCCAGCACCTTCCTGATCGTCTCGACGACCTGGTCGATCTGCGTCTCCTCGATGATCAGCGGCGGCGAGAGGGCGATGATGTCGCCCGTGACCCGGATCAGCAGGCCCTGGTCGAAGGCGGCTTCGAAGGCCTCCATGGCCCGGGCCGTGGGGGCGCCGGGGCGGGGGGAGAGCTCGATGCCGGCGATCAGGCCGAAGTCGCGGATGTCGATGACGTGGCGGGCGTCGCGCAGGGAATGGACGGCCGCGCGCCAGTAGGGCTCGACCGAGAGCGCGCGCTCGAACAGGCCCTCGCCCTGGTAGATCTCCAGCGTGGCCAGGCCCGCCGCGCAGGCCAGCGGATGGCCCGAATAGGTGTAGCCGTGAAAGAGCTCGATCGGTGCGTCGGCGCCGTCGAGCATGGTCTCGTAGATGGCGGTGCTGGCGGCCACCGCGCCGGCCGGCACGGCGGCGTTGGTCAGGCCCTTGGCCATGCACAGAAGGTCGGGCGTGACGCCGAAGCGGTCGGCGGCGAAGGGCGCGCCGACCCGGCCAAAACCGGTGATCACCTCGTCGAAGATCAGCAGGATGTCGTGCCGGTCGCAGATCGCCCGCAGCTTCTGAAGGTAGCCCTCGGGCGGCACGAGCACGCCGGTCGAGCCGGCGACGGGCTCGACGATGACGGCGGCGATGTTGGAGGCGTCGTGCAGGGCGACGATGCGTTCCAGGTCGTCGGCCAGGTGCGCGCCGTGCTGGGGCAGGCCCTGGCTGAACAGGTTCTCGGGCAGGCCGTGGGTATGGGGCAGGTGGTCGACGCCGGTGAGCAAGGATCCGAAATACATGCGGTTCTTGGGGATGCCGCCCACCGAGATGCCGCCGAAGCCGACGCCGTGATAGCCGCGCTCGCGGCCGATCAGCCGGGTCTTGGTCCCCTTGCCGCGGGAGCGGTGATAGGCCAGGGCGATCTTCAGCGCCGTGTCGACCGACTCCGAGCCGCTGTTGGTGAAGAAGATCCGGTCCAGGCCCTTCGGCGTCACCTGCGCCAGGCGCGAGGCGAACGAGAACGCCAGCGGGTGGCCCAGGTTGAAGCTCGGCGCATAGTCCATCTCGCCGGCCTGCCTGCGGATGGCCTGCGTGATCGCTTCGCGGCCGTGGCCGGCGTTGACGCACCACAGGCCCGAGGTGGCGTCGAGGATCTGGCGGCCGTCGGGCGTGGCGTAGTGCATGCCCTTGGCGCTGGCGAGCAGGCGCGGATTGGCCTTGAAGCGCCGGTTGGGCGTGAACGGCATCCAGTAGGCGTCGAGGTCGTTGGCGCCGAAGTCGGGCATCTCGCGCTCCAGGGTCTGAGACCTTGCATTGTGATCGCAATTATCGACTAGCTGGCAACCCCTGGATTGAGCCGGAGTGAAGAGGGGACATGGTCGAGCCGAAAACGCGCCGTTCCCTGGCCGATTCCACGGCGGTGCACGACCAAGTCTACGACTCCATTCGCCAGGCCCTGATCACCGGCAAGATCGCGCCGGGCGTCGGCGTATCCTTGCGCAGCCTGGCCGCCGAGCTGGGGGTGTCGCCGATGCCGGTGCGCGACGCCGTGCGGCGCCTCGTGGCCGAGCGGGCCCTGGCCATCAACCCGGCCAACAAGCGCCTTAGCGTGCCTTCCCTGACCGCCGAGCGGCTGGAGCAGCTGGAGCTGGCGCGCCAGTGGATCGAGCCGGAGCTGGCCGCCCGCGCCGCGCCCCGGGCCGACGAGGCCTTGGTGCGCAAGCTGAAAGCCATCGACCAGGACCTGGAAGAGGCCCTGCGGGTGGGCGACGTCGACCGCTACATGGTGGCCAACCACGCCTTCCACTTCGCCATCTACGAGCGGGCCGGAACCGATGTGCTGCTGGCCATGGCCGGCGGCCTGTGGCTGCAGATCGGTCCGTTCATGCGGGTGGTGTTCGGTCGTGTCGGCACGGGCAGCCTGCCGGCCGACCGCCACGCCGAGGCCATGGACGCCCTGAAGGCCCGCGACGCCGAGGGCGCCCGCCGGGCCATCGCCGCTGACCTGTCCGAAGGCATGGACAAGATGCGCGCGGCGGTCGAGGCCGGCGCCGGCTTGACAGTCGCTCCGGCGGGGCAAACTGTGATCACAGTTTCATGAGGCAGGACGTGAGCGTTCCCGCATCCATCTCCGAGCACCTGCGCCGCCTGGCCCTTCCTGGCCGGGCGGTGATCGACGGCGTGCTGGTCGGCGCGGCCTCGGGCGGAACCTTCGACAATGTCGGGCCGCGCGACGGGGCGGTGCTCAACACGGTGGCTGCCTGCGACGTCGCCGACGTCGAGCGCGCCGTGGCCGCCGCCCGCGCCACCTTCGAGGACGGCCGCTGGCGAGACCTGCATCCGCGCCAGAAGAAGAAGGTGCTGTTCCGGCTGGCCGAGCTGATGGAGCGGGACGCCGAGGACCTGGCCCTGCTGGAGAGCCTGGACGTCGGCAAGCCGATCCGCGATGCGCGCAGCGTGGACGTGCCCCTCGCGATCAACACCACCCGCTGGTACGCCGAGGCCCTGGACAAGGTCTATGGCGAGGTCGGCGCCTCGCCGGCGGACCGTCTTTCCTTCGCCACCCACGAGCCGCTGGGCGTGATCGGCGCGATCGTGCCGTGGAACTTCCCGCTGCACATGGCGATGTGGAAGGTCGCGCCGGCCCTGGCCATGGGCAATTCCGTCGTGCTCAAGCCCGCCGAGCAGTCGCCGCTGACGGCGTTGAAGCTGGGGGAGCTGGCCCTCGAAGCCGGGCTTCCGGCAGGGGTGCTGAACGTGGTTCCGGGCTTCGGCGCGATCGCCGGCCAGGCCCTGGCGCGATCGATGGACGTCGACATGATCGCCTTCACCGGCTCGGGCCCCACCGGCCGGCGGCTGATGGAGTACGCCGCGCAGAGCAACCTCAAGCGCGTGTCGCTGGAGCTGGGCGGCAAGTCGCCCCAGATCGTCTTCGCCGACTGCCCCGATCTCGACGCGGCCGCGGAGGCCGCCGCCTGGGGCGTGTTCTATAACCAGGGCGAGGTCTGTACGGCCGCCTCGCGCCTGCTGGTCGAGGCCTCGATCAAGGACGAGTTCCTGGAGAAGGTGGTCGCGGTCGCCAAGACAATCCAGGTCGGCGATCCGCTGGATCCGCAGACGGGTTTCGGGGCGATGGTCAGCGAGCGGCAGATGCAGACCGCGCTCAGCTATATCGACAAGGCCCGGGAAGAGGGCGGCGCGCCGGTGCTGGGCGGGTCGCAGGTGCGGATCGAGACCGGCGGGTTCTATGTGGAGCCGACCATCTTCGACGGCGTGTTGCCGAGCCACAAGCTCGCCCGGGAAGAGGTGTTCGGACCCGTCCTGGGCGTGATGAGCTTCACCGGCGAGGACGAGGCCTTCGCCCTGGCCAACGACACGGTCTATGGCCTGGCCGCCGGCCTGTGGACCAGCGACATCAATCGGGGCCTGAAGGGGGCGCGGAAGCTGAAGGCGGGCCTCGTTTGGGTCAACGGCTGGGACGCCTGCGACATCACCATGCCGTTCGGGGGCTTCAAGCAGTCGGGTTTTGGCCGCGACCGCAGCCTACATGCGTTGCACAAGTACGCCGACCTGAAGTCGGTGTCCGTAACGCTGAGGTAGCCTGCCATGACCGCCCTGAACCTTGTCGAAACCGAAGCCTTCATCGACGGCCTGTGGATCGAGGGCGAGGCGACCTTCGACGTGACCAATCCGGCCGACGGCTCGCTGATCGCCAGGGTGGCCGACCTGGGGGCGGGCGAGACGCGGATCGCCATCGAGGCGGCGCACCGGGCGTTCCCGGCCTGGGCGGGCAAGACGGCCAAGGAGCGCGGGGCGATCCTGCGCAAGTGGAGCGACCTGATGCTCGCCCACGCCGACGACCTAGCCCGGCTGATGACCGCCGAGCAGGGCAAGCCGCTGGCGGAGTCGAAGGGCGAGGTGGCCTACGGCGCCAGCTTCATCGACTGGTTCGCCGAGGAGGCCAAGCGCGGCTACGGCCACACCATTCCGACGCCGGATCCGAAGAAGCGGCTGGCCTCGATCAAGCAGCCGATCGGGGTGTGCGCGGCGATCGCGCCGTGGAACTTTCCGATCGCCATGATCACCCGCAAGGTCGGCCCGGCCCTGGCGGCCGGCTGCACCGTGGTGGTCAAGCCGGCGGCCGAGACGCCGCTGTGCGCCCTGGCCATCGCCCGCCTGGCCATCGAGGCGGGCGTGCCGGCCGGCGTACTCAACATCGTCACCGGCACGGACGCCAGCGCCATCGGCAAGGCCCTGTGCGAGGACGGCCGGGTGCGCAAGCTGTCGTTCACCGGGTCTACCCCCGTGGGCAAGGTGCTCTACGGCCAGTGCGCCGGCACGATGAAGAAGCTTTCCCTCGAGCTGGGCGGCAACGCGCCCTTCATCGTCTTCGACGACGCCGACCTGGAGGCCGCCGTCGACGGCGCGATCGCCAGCAAGTACCGCAACACCGGCCAGACCTGCGTCTGCGCCAACCGCCTGATCGTGCAGGCCGGCATCCACGACGCCTTCGCCAAACGCCTGACCGAGAAGGTCGCGGCGATGAAGGTGGGCGCAGGCACGGGCGAGGGCGTGGTGATCGGCCCGCTGATCAACGACAAGGCCATCGTCAAGGTCGAGGCCCTGGTGCGCGAGGCCGTCGCGGCCGGCGCGCGGGTCGAGGTCGGCGGCGAGCGCCACGAACTGGGCGGCCTGTTCTACCAGCCCACCGTGCTGACCGGCGCGACGGCGGACATGCGCCTGTTCAACGAGGAGATTTTCGGCCCCGTCGCGCCGATCGTGAAGTTCGAGACCGAGGACGAGGCGGTCGCCCTGGCCAACGCCACGCCGTTCGGCCTGGCGGCCTATTTCTACAGCCGCGACGTCGGCCGCTGCTGGCGCGTGGCCGAGGCCATCGAGGCCGGCATGGTCGGGATCAACGAAGGCCTGATCTCGACCGAGGTGGCGCCGTTCGGCGGGGTCAAGGAGTCGGGCCTGGGCCGTGAGGGCAGCTCCGAGGGTCTCGATGAGTATTTCGAGACCAAGTACCTGTGCTTTGGCGGGGTGGCATGAGGGGAGAGGCCGCATACGCGCTCCCTTCCCCCTTGATGGGGGAAGGGAAAAGAGGGGTGTCGGCATGATCGCTGAGCTTACCCGCACGCTCCCCGACCTCATCGCTAGCGAACGCGCCAAGTTCCTGGCCGAGCATCCGCGCAGCGTCGCCATGGCCAAGGCGGCATCGGCCGTGTGGCGCGGAGGCGTGCCGATGCACTGGATGGGCGACTGGGCCTGCCCCAGCCCGATCTTCGCCGCCCAGGGCGTCGGCGCGCAGATCACCGACGTCGACGGCAAGCTGTATGACGACTTCTGCCTGGGGGACACGCCGTCGATGTTCGGCCATGGCGACGCCTCCGTGGCCGCTGCCGTCGCGGATCAGGCCAAGCGGGGCGCCGGGTTCATGCTGCCCACCGCCTCGGCGGTGATCGTCGGCAAGCTCTTGGCCGAGCGGTTCGGCCTGCCGCTGTGGCAGGCGGCGACCACGGCCAGCGACGCCAACCGCGCGGCCATCCGCTGGGCGCGGGCGGTGACGCGGCGGCCGGTCGTGCTGGTGTTCGACGGCTGCTACCACGGCATGGTCGAGGACGCCTTCGTGGTGCTGAAGGACGGCGCGTCCGCGATGAAGCCCGGCCTGCTGGGCCAGGTGCAGGACCTGACGGCCACCACCCGCGTCGTGCCGTTCAACGATCTCGACGCGCTGGAAGCGGCCCTGGCCCCCGGCGACGTCGCCGCGGTGCTGGCCGAGCCGGTGATGACCAACTGCGGGATGATCCTGCCTGACCCGGGATTCCACGACGCCTTGCGCAGGCTGACGCGCGAGGCGGGGACACTGCTGATCGTCGACGAGACCCACACGATCTCGACCGGTCCCGGCGGCTACACGAAAGCGCATGGCCTGGAGCCCGACGTCTTCGTGCTGGGCAAGGCCGTGGCCGGCGGCGTGCCGGCCGCCGTCTGGGGCGTGACCGCCGAGCTTTCGGCGCGGATGGACGAGGCGCAAGGCCGCATCGGTCCGGGCCAGTCGGGGATCGGCACCACGCTGTCGGGCAATGCGCTGGCCATGGCGGCCATGCGGGCCATGCTGTCGGAGGTGATGACCGACGCGGCCTACGCCAGGATGCTGGCCGGCGCCGAGCGCCTGGTGACCGGGCTGAAGGGCGTGATCGCCGCGCGCGGCCTTGGGTGGTCGGTGGTGCATGTCGGCGCGCGGGTGGAGCTGGTCTTCGCCGACCCGCCGCCGCGCGACGCCGCGTCGATGCGGAAAGTTCTGGACCACGAGGCTGTCGAAGCGCTGCATCTGTGGCTGATCAACCGAGGGGTGCTGATCGCGCCCTTCCACAACATGATGCTGGTCTCGCCCGTCACCGAGGACGCGGCGGTGGACCGGCTGGTCGCGGCGGTCGATGCGTTCGCCGTGGCTGTCGGGGAGGTGTCGGCATGACGTGTTTTCACTTTCCCTCCCCCTTCGATGGGGGAGGGGCAGGGGTGGGGGTGACACCGCCGGCGGGCCTTGGCTCGGCCGCGCAGGATCACCAACCGCCGCTGTCACCCCCATCCCCGACCCTTCCCCCATCAAGGGGGAAGGGGGAGTCTTGCCTATGACCGCCGTCGCCTCTCCAGACGAATGCCGCGACTTCCTGGCCGCCAACCCGCAGGTGAAGTTCGTCGAGGTGTTCTTCACCTCGATGACCGGGGTGCCGCGCGGCAAGCGGTTGCGGGTGCACGAACTGCAGGCGATCTACGACTACGGCCGGTTCCTGCCCGGCTCGATCCTGGTGGTCGACACCGTGGGGGCCGACTGCGAGGAGACGGGCCTGGTCTGGGAAGACGGCGACGCCGACCGCCGCGCGCGGCCCGTGCCCGGGACCCTGACCCTGGCCCCGTGGCTGGGCCCCGACGTCGCCCAGGTGATGCTGTCGCTGTACGAACTGGACGGGACGCCCAACGATCTTGATCCGCGCCACGTGCTGCAACGAGTGCTCGACCGCTACGCCGCCGACGGCCTGACGCCGGTCGCGGCCTGCGAACTGGAATACTACCTGGTCGACATCGAGCGCGGGCCCGGCGGCGAGCTCCTGCCCGCCAAGTCGGTGCTGACCGGCCAGCGACCGACCGGCATCCAGGTCTATGGCCTGCCGGAGCTGGAGGCCAACGCCCCGTTCCTGCGCGAACTGTGGGACACGGCCGACGTGCTCGGGGTGCCGCTGGAAGGGGCGATCTCGGAGTTCGCCCCGGCCCAGGTGGAGCTGACCCTCAAGCACAAGCCCGACGCCCTGCGGGCCGCCGACGACGCGGTGCTCTACAAGCGCGCCGCCAAGGGAGTGGCCCTGCGCCACGGCTGCGAGGCGACCTTCATGGCCAAGCCCTGGGCCGACAAGGCGGGCAACGGCTTCCACGTGCATGTGAGCTTCAACGACGGCGACGGAAACAACCTGTGCGCCGCCGAGGATCCGGAAGGATCAAGCCTGCTCAAGCACGCCATCGGCGGCATGAAGGCGCTGCTGGGCGAGGGCATGGCGATCCTGGCGCCCAACGCCAACAGCTATCGCCGCTTCAAGGCCAATAGCTACGCGCCCGTGGCTCCGACCTGGGGCGTCAACAACCGCACGGTTTCCCTGCGCGTGCCGGCGGGGCCTGCGCCGACGCGGCACGTGGAGCACCGCGTGGCCGGGGCCGATGGCAATCCGTACCTGGTGATGGCGACGCTGCTGGCGGCCGCCCACCACGGCATCACCAACAGGATCGATCCGGGCCCGGCGGTGGTCGGCGACGGCTATGCCGCCGCGGCCAAGGAGAACGTGCGCCTGCCGTCCAACTGGTTCGCCGCCGTCGACCTCTTCGAGAAGTCCGACGTGCTGGCCGACTACCTGGGCGCGCGCTTCGTCGAGATGTTCGTCTCGGTGAAGCGCACCGAGCAGGCACGGTTCTTCGAGGTGGTCGGACAGCTCGACTATGACTGGTATCTGCGCAACGCCTGACGGCGGGACGCCAGGAGTAAGGCTTTAGGTTGAACCGGCGGCGGGGAAGGGGCCTCGTCCGCTTCATGCGAACGAAAGAGGGAGTTTCGAGGCCATGAGCACCAACCACTTCCGGGGGGCCTCGCGCCGCTCGCTGCTGACCGCGTTCGGCGCGGCGGCCATCGGCCTGTCGTTCACCGCCTGCGGCGAGAAGCCCGCGCCGTCGGAGGGCGGCGAAGAGGCCAAGCTGAACTTCTACAACTGGGACACCTATATCGGCGAAACCACGCTGGGCGACTTCAAGAAGGCCAGCGGCGTCGACGTGAACATGAGCCTGTTCGCGACCAACGACGAACTGTTCGCCAAGCTGAAGGCGGGCAATCCGGGTTTCGACGTCATCGTGCCGTCCAACGAGTTCGTCACCCGCATGGCCCAGGCCGGCATGCTGGAGGCGCTGGACCACGCCAAGGTCCCCAACATCAAGAACATCGACCCGACCTTCATGAACCCGGACTTCGACCCGGGCCGGAAGTTCTCGCTGCCCTATACCTGGCTGGTGCTGGGCATCGGCTATCGCAAGAGCAAGGTCAAAGGCGTTCCCGACAGCTGGAAGTGGCTGTTCGACAGCAACCAGTACGCCGGCAAGATCGCCCTGCTGTCGGAAAGCGCCGACCTAGTGCGCCTGTCGGCCAAGTACCTGGGCCATTCGGTCAACGACATCCCGGCCGACATGCTGCCGAGGATCGAGCAGATGCTGATAAAGCAGAAGCCGTTCGTGAAGGCCTTCCACGACGACAACGGCCAGGACCTGCTGCTGTCGGGCGAGGTGGACGTCGTGCTCGAATACAACGGCGACATCGCCCAGGCGATGAAGGACGACGACGACGTCGACTTCGTGGTGCCCAAGGAAGGCAGCCTCATCAATTCGGACTGCCTGTGCATCCCGAAGGGCGCGCCGCGTCCGAACAACGCCCACAAGTTCATCAACTACCTGCTGGACGCCCAGGCCGGCGCCGAGATCAGCAAGACGATCCTCTATCCGACGCCCAATGCGGCGGCCAAGGCGCTGATGCCGGACGACTACAAGAACAATCCGGTGATCTTCCCGCCCGCCGCCATCATGGCCAAGTGCGAGTATGGGGCCTTCGAGGGGGCGGAGAAGGCCAGCCTCTACGAGGAGATCATCACCCGCGTGCGGGCGGCGTAAGCGCGCCGGTGATCCTCCCCCTCTGGGGGAGGTGGCCCGGAGGGCCGGAGGCGGGACGTTTTCAGCTTCCGCTGAGCGTCTCGCCTTCGCAGCTACACCCCCCTCCGTCGGCTTCGCCGACACCTCCCCCAGAGGGGGAGGATCTTGGAGCTCCGTGAAAATGGAACAGAGCTGGAAGAAGGCCAAGGCGGTGTTCGCCGCCGCGCTGGGACCGCCGCTGGTCTGGCTGGTGGTGTTCTTCGTCGCGCCGATGGCGATCGTCTGGGCCTACAGCTTCGGTCACAATGTCGGGCTGACCGAGATCTCGTTCACCGGCACGATCGCCAACTACGCCCGGGCGCTGGAGCCGCTGTACCTGAAGATCTTCGTCAAGTCGGCCTGGGTGGCGGCGCTGACGACGGCGCTGTGCCTGGTGATCGGCTTCCCGGTGGCCCTGGCCATCACCTTCGCTTCGCAGAAGGCCAAGACCTGGCTCCTGCTGCTGGTCATGCTGCCGTTCTGGACCAACCTCCTGATCCGCACCTATGCGCTGATCGCGGTGCTGCGGACCGAGGGCTACGTCAACCAGACCTTCGAGTGGTTCTGGAACATCGGCGCCAAGGTCGCGCCGCTGGGCGCCTACCAGCCGCTGGAACTGCTGCACAACAATTTCGCGGTGATCCTGGGCCTCGTCTACGTGCACCTGCCGTTCATGGTGCTGCCGCTCTATTCGGCGCTGGACCGGCTGGACAAGTCGCTGCTGGAGGCCAGCCTCGACCTCGGCGCCGGGCACCTGCGCACCCTGTTCCGCATCGTCGTGCCGCTGGCCCTGCCGGGTATCGCCTCGGGCATACTGATAACCTTCATCCCGGCGCTGGGCGCCTATCTGACGCCCGACCTGCTGGGCGGCCCCGACAGCCAGATGATCGCCAACGTCATCGAGCGCCAGTTCAAGCGCGCCAACGACTGGCCGTTCGGCGCGGCCCTGTCTTTCCTGCTGATGTACCTGACCTTCATCGCCATCGCCGTGCAGGCGCTGCTGTCGAAGGGCCGGAAGAAGGAGGGCGTGGGATGAGCTCGCCGCTTCTTTCTTCTCCCTCCCCCTTTGATGGGGGAGGGGCAGGGGTGGGGGTGACCCCGTCGGCGGGCCTGGGCCCGGCCGCGCCACATCCTGAAACGCCGCTGTCACCCCCATCCCCGGCCCTTCCCCCATCGAGGGGGAAGGGGGAGGTTTTCCGATGACCAAGCGCGCTCCGCCAGGTCCGCTTGAATACCTGCGCCGCTGGCCGATCCGGCTGTGGCTGCTGGCGGTGGGGGTGTTCCTCTATGCGCCGCTGATCGCCCTGATGGCCTTCAGCTTCAACGACAGCCGGCGCAACATCGTCTGGAAGGGCTTCACGCTCAAATATTACGAGAAGGCCTTCAACAACGACGGCCTGATCGAGGCCTTCGCCAACAGCCTGACGATCGCGGCGGTCTCGACCGTGCTCAGCGTGGTGCTGGGCGCCATGGTCGCCCTGGCCCTGTGGCGGTTCCGCTTTCCGGGCAAGACGGTGGTGGACGGGGCGCTGGCCCTGCCGATCGTGGTGCCCGAGATCTGCATGGGCGTGGGCATGCTGGTGTTCTTCGCCAAGGTGCTGCCCTGGCCGCAGGGCCTGGTCTGGCCGTTGAACCTGGGGGCGATCATCATCGCCCACGTGACCTTCTCGTTCCCGTTCGTGGCGGTGGTGGTGAGGGCCCGCATGGCCAGCTTCAACCGCGAGCTGGAGGAGGCCGCGCGCGACCTGGGGGCCGGCGAGTTTCGCACCATCAAGGATGTGATCCTGCCGCACATGACCCCGTCGCTGGTGGCCGGGGCCTTGCTGGCCTTCACGCTGAGCCTCGACGACTTCGTCATCACCTTCTTCACGGCGGGCCCCGACACCGTGACCTTCCCGGTGAAGGTCTATTCGATGGTGCGCTTCTCGGTGACGCCCGAGGTCAACGCCGCCTCGACCATCCTGATCGTGCTGACCGTGATCCTGACCGCCGTGGCGCTGAAGCTGCAGGGCGATCCGGCGGCGACGGCCGGGGCGCATGGGGGGGATGGGAAATGAGTGCGCGGGAAACCCCCTCAGTCGGCTTTGCCGACAGCTCCCCCAGAGGGGGAGCATCTGCTCGGCATAGATCCTCCCCCTCTGGGGGAGGTGGCCCGGAGGGCCGGAGGGGGCCTTGGCCGCTGACGTTTTCGGGGGGAATGACGAAGTGACCGAAGCCAAATCCATCATCACCTTCGAGAACGTCACCAAGCGCTTCGGCAAGCTGGCGGCGGTCGACAACGTGTCGCTGAGCATCCGGGAGGGCGAGTTCTTCGCGCTCTTGGGGCCGTCGGGCTGCGGCAAGACCACCCTGCTGCGGATGCTGGCCGGGTTCGAGACGCCGACCGAGGGGCGGATCCTGATCGACGGCCAGGACATCTCGAACGTGCCGCCCAACAAGCGGCCGGTGAACATGGTGTTCCAGTCCTACGCGGTGTTCCCGCACATGACGGTGGCCGACAATGTCGCCTACGGCCTGAAGGTCGACCGGGTGAGCAAGGCCGAGCGCGACCGGCGGGTCGAGGAGGCGCTGGAGCTGGTGCAACTGGGCGGCCTTGGCCAGCGCAAGCCCGACCAGCTGTCGGGCGGGCAGCGGCAGCGGGTCGCCCTGGCCCGGGCGCTGGTCAAGCGGCCGCGGGTGCTGCTGCTGGACGAGCCGCTGTCGGCCCTGGACGCCAAGCTGCGCGAGCAGATGCGCACCGAGCTGTGCACCCTGCAGGAGAAGGTGGGCATCACCTTCATCATGGTCACCCACGACCAGGACGAGGCCCTGGCGCTGGCGACGCGCTGCGCGGTGATGAGCAAGGGGCTCTTGCAGCAGGTGGCCGCGCCCAACGACCTCTACGAGTTTCCCAACAGCCGCTTCGTGGCCGACTTCATCGGCAGCGTGAACCTGTTCGAGGGCGTGCTGGCGGTGGACGAGCCGAGCCACGCGGTGATCCGTTCGCCGGGGCTGCCGACCGACATCTTTCTCGACCACGGCGTGACCGGTCCGCGCGGCGGCACGGTGTGGGCGGCGATCCGGCCCGAGAAGATCGAGCTGCACAAGCGCCCCGA
Organism: Caulobacter sp. FG7; assembly: GCF_057808875.1. NCBI lineage: Bacteria > Pseudomonadati > Pseudomonadota > Alphaproteobacteria > Caulobacterales > Caulobacteraceae > Caulobacter > Caulobacter sp. FG7. The sequence goes on along the minus strand of NZ_JBMDIW010000005.1, from coordinate 207,225 downwards.
CGACGGCGAGCCGCCGAACATGGGCGACGCGCCCAAGGGCACCAACGCGGTGGCGGGCGTCATCCGGCACGAGGCCTATCTGGGCGGGGTGTCGACCTACGAGGTGGAAATCGAGGGCGGCCGCCGCGTGAAGGTGCAGCGCCCCAACCTGACCCGCTGGGACCAGGAGGACTTCCGGCTGGGCGAGGCGGTGTGGATCGCCTGGCACGCCTGCTCGCCGGCGGTGCTGCTGTCGTGAGCACGCCCGCACATTTCCCCTCCCCCTTGATGGGGGAGGGGCCAGGGGTGGGGGTGGTTGCGGCGCTGGCGGCTGCGCCAGGTCCTGACGCGCTGTCACCCCCATCCCCGACCCTTCCCCCATCAAGGGGGAAGGGAGGAGACTGCTGATGCGACCCGTCGCCGGCGTCATCTGCTGCACCCGCACCGTCGGGATCGAGCCGGCCCAGGCGGTGATGAACCGCTATGTCGCCGGCGCGATGAAATACGCCGACGCCGCGGCCCTGCTGGTGCCGTCGATGCCGGGGCTGATGAAGGCCTCGGAGGTCGCCGCCCGGCTGGACGGCCTGATGCTGACCGGCAGCCCGTCGAACCTCGACCCCGCCTTCTACGACGAGGCGGTGGACGACGCGCCGGGGCCGTTCGACCGAGATCGCGACGTCATGACCCGGGATCTGATCAAGGCCATGCTGGATCTGGGCCGGCCGGTGTTCGGGGTGTGCCGGGGCTTCCAGGAGATCAACGTCGCCTTCGGCGGCACCCTGCGGCGCGACATGGCGACCAGCGCCGAACTGATCGCCCATCATGCGCCCGACGAGGTCGACTTCGCCGGCATGTTCGACCATCGCCACCCGGTCGACCTGACCCCCGGCGGGGTGCTGGCCACGGCGTTCGGGACCGAGCGGGCGGTGGTCAATTCGGTGCACTACCAGGGTGTCGACCGGCTGGGCGAGGGCCTGGCGGTCGAGGCTCGGGCGCAGGACGGCGTCGTCGAGGCGGTGTCGGCCAGCGTGGGCGGCGCGCCGGTGCTGGCCGTGCAGTGGCATCCGGAATGGAAGCCGGAGGAGAACCCTCAGAGCCAGGTGTTCTTCCAGCTGTTCGGCCAGGCGCTGCGCAAGGAATTCCCCTCCCCCTCGATGGGGGAGGGGGCAGGGGTGGGGGTGACTGCGGCGGTTCGGCCCGAGCCATGACCTGACACGCTGTCACCCCCATCCCCGACCCTTCCCCCATCAAAGGGGGAAGGGAGAAAAAAGAAAGTCATCGAGGAAGAGCAACCATGACCGCCCCCCTCCGCAACCACGACATCGCCGAGCTCAAGCGCCTGGACCTGGCTCACCACCTGCCGGCCCAGGCCGATCACAAGGTCATCGCCGAGCAGGGCGGCAGCCGCATCATCACGCGGGCCGAGGGCGTCTACATCCACGACGGCGAGGGCCACCGGATCCTCGACGGCATGGCCGGGCTGTGGTGCGTCAATGTCGGCTATGGCCGCACCGAGCTGGCCCAGGCGGCCTACGACCAGATGCTGGAGCTGCCGTACTACAACACCTTCTTCAAGACCGCGACGCCGCCGCCGATCCAGCTGGCGGCCAAGATCGCGCAGAAGATGGGCGGGCATCTTTCCCACGTCTTCTACAACTCGTCGGGGTCGGAGGCGAACGACACCGTCTTCCGCCTGGTGCGCCATTACTGGAAGCTCAAAGGCCAGCCGAGCCGCACGGTCTTCATCAGCCGCTGGAACGCCTATCACGGCTCGACCGTGGCCGGCGTGTCGCTGGGCGGCATGAAGCACATGCACCGCCAAGGCGACCTGCCGATCGCCGGCGTCGAGCACGTGATGCAGCCCTACCTGTTCGGCGACGGCTTCGGCGAGGATCCGGCCGCCTTCCGCGACCGGGCGGTCAAGGCGATCGAGGACAAGATCCTCGAGGTCGGGCCCGAGAACGTCGCGGCCTTCATCGGCGAGCCGGTGCAGGGGGCGGGCGGGGTGATCATTCCGCCGGACGGCTATTGGCCGGCGGTCGAGGCCCTGTGCCGCAAGTACGGCATACTGCTGGTCTGCGACGAGGTGATCTGCGGCTTTGGCCGGCTGGGCGCGTGGTTCGGCCACCAGCACTACGGGATCAAGCCCGACCTGATCGCCATGGCCAAGGGGCTGTCGTCCGGCTACCTGCCGATCTCGGCCGTGGGCGTGGCCGACCACATCGTCGCCGAGCTGCGCGAGAAGGGCGGCGACTTCATTCACGGCTTTACCTATTCGGGCCATCCGACGGCGGCGGCCGTGGCGCTGAAGAACATCGAGATCATGGAGCGCGAGGGGCTGGTCGAGCGTACGGCCACCGAGACCGGCCCCTATCTGGCGCAGGCGCTGGCGTCGCTGAACGACCATCCGCTGGTGGGCGAGACCCGCTCGCTTGGCCTGATCGGCGCGGTCGAGATCGTGCGCGAGAAGGGGACCAACCATCGCTTCCTCGACAAGGAGGGCGAGGCGGGACCGATCGTGCGCGACCTGTGTATCAAGAACGGCCTGATGGTGCGCGCCATCCGCGACAGCATCGTCTGCTGCCCGCCGCTGATCATCACCAAGGCGCAGATCGACGAGCTGGTCGGCATCATCAGGAAGTCGCTCGACGAGGCCGAGCCGGTGCTGCGGGCCCTGAAGCCGAAGGAGGGCGATGCGTGAGTATCGCCTCAGTCCGGCCCGCGCGCGCCGTGTCGGACTTCCAGGATCCAGATGGCGTCCTCGCGAACCTGGTATCGGATCAGGTAGGGAGGGACGACAGCCAATTCTCGCCGGCCGCGGCTTATCGTTCGGCCTCGATCGGAATTGGTCTCGAGAGCGTCGCCCGCCGCAATGAGGCGGTGAGCCAAGCGTTGGGCTGCGATCGGACTATGCTGGCTGACAATGTAAGCCACGACGGCTTCGATGTCGGCCAGCGCCCTGTCGGTTCAGATCACTTCCGCCACGAATACGGGGTCGGCTTCTGGTCCGGCGTGCCGACCGTCTTGAGCCACTCGCGCATGCGCTCGTGCGGAACGCCGCGACCGGCTTCGACGTCGGCGTCGGCCGCCGCTTCGGCGCGGCGTTCAGCCTCGTCGTCGACGATGTCGAAGATGGCGGGATCGGGCTCGGCCATGCCCAACACTATCACGGACACCGCCTGAGCGGAACGCCGCCGCCAAGCGTTACAATTCTCAATCAGCCCAAACTTCAGCAAGCGCGAGGAGCGCCCTCATGAAGCCCAAGCATAAGAAGAACCACGACGGTCCGAAGGTCACCCGGGGGGTAAAGACGCTGGACGAGGCCCAGGCCTGGTTCCGCAGTCAGAACATCGAGGAGATCGAGTGCGTCGTGCCCGACCTGGCCGGCGTGGCGCGCGGCAAGATCATGCCGGTGCGCAAGTTCCTGGGGACCCCTTCGATGAACCTGCCGCTGGCGGTGTTCTACCAGACCATCACCGGCGACTTTCCCGAGTTCGAGGGGGCGGTGAACGCGGTGCAGTCGGACACCGACATCTTCCTGACCCCGGACCTGGCCACCCTGGCCACCGTGCCCTGGGCCCAGGACCCGACCGCCCAGGTGATCCACGACGCCTTCCACCCCGACGGCCGGCCGGTGGAGGAGAGCCCCCGCCAGGTGCTGCGCCGGGTGCTGTCGCTGTACCGCGAGAAGGGCTGGAGCCCGATCGTGGCGCCGGAGATCGAGTTCTATCTGGTCGAGAAGAACATCGACTGGGACTATCCGCTGAAGCCGCCCGTCGGCCGGTCGGGCCGGCCCGAGAGCGGCCGCCAGGGCTATTCGATCAGCGCGGTCAACGAGTTCGACGCCCTGTTCGAGGACATGTACGAATATTCCGAGCGCCAGGGCCTGGAGATCGACACCCTGATCCACGAGAGCGGGGTGGCGCAGATGGAGATCAACCTGCGCCACGGCACGCCGCTGGAGCTGGCCGACCAGGTGTTCATGATGAAGCGCACCATCCGCGAGGCGGCGATGGAGCACGACATCTACGCCACCTTCATGGCCAAGCCGATGGCCGGCGAGCCTGGCAGCGCCATGCACGTGCACCAGTCGATCCTGACCGAGGACGGCGACAACCTGTTTTCGGATCCGAAGACCGGCGAGGCGACGCCGTCCTTCTACGCCTTCATCGCCGGGCAGCAGCGCTATCTGCCGGCGATCATGGCCATTCTGGCGCCCTACGTGAACAGCTATCGCCGCATCGCCCGCGACAGCGGCGCGCCGGTCAACACCCAGTGGGGCTACGACAACCGCACCTGCGGCCTGCGCGTGCCGCCGTCCGATCCGGCCAATCGCCGGGTGGAGAACCGCATCCCCTCGTCGGACGCCAATCCGTACCTCGCCATCGCCGCGGTGCTGGCCTGCGGCTATCTGGGCATGACCCAGAACCTGGCCCCCACGGCGCCGGTGGAGATCGACGCCGGCGCCCGGGGCATCGAACTGCCGCGCAGCCTCCTGGAGTCGGTGACGCTGTTCGAGGAGGCCAAGGCCCTGACCGACATCCTCGGCGCCACCTTCTGCACGGCCTACGCCCGGGTGAAGCAGGCCGAGTACGAGACCTTCATGCGCACCATCAGCCCCTGGGAGCGGGAGTTCCTGCTGCTGAATGTTTAGCGCCATGCAGCCCTTCCCCCTTGATGGGGGAAGGTGGCCGCCCTCGGGTCGCGCGAAGCGCGCGCCCAAGGATAAACTCCGCGGTCGGATGGGGGTGAACGCGAAGCGTTCTTTGCCGGGCCTCGGCCGCTTCACCCCCATCCCCGACCTTTCCCCCATCAAGGGGGAAGGGAGATGCTGAATACCGGCCACCCCTCAACTTCGTGGTATGCGGCGACCGCGACGCCGTTCGACCCATTGCCGGCCCTCGACGGCGACGCCACGGCCGACGTCTGCGTGGTGGGCGCGGGCTATACGGGCCTGGGCGCGGCGCTGGAACTGGCTTCGCGCGGGGTGTCGGTCGTGGTGCTGGAGGCGGCCCAGGTCGGATCCGGCGCCTCGGGCCGCAACGGCGGCCAGGTGCACATGGGCCAGCGCAACGACCAGGCCTGGCTGGAGAAGACGGTCGGCCGCGACGACGCCCTGGCGCTGTGGAAGATGGCGCTGGACGCCCGCTCGCACCTGTCGACGGTGATCGCCGAGCACGCCATAGCCTGCGACTTCGCGCCGGGCATGATCCACGCCCGTCACAAGCCGGGCGGGGAAGGTGAGGATCTCGACCACATCGAGTTCATGGCCGCCCGCTACGGCTATCACGAACTGGAGCCGATCGACGAAGACGCCCTGACCGAGGAGCTGGGCACGGGGGTCTATCACGGCGGGACGCGCGACAATGGCGGCGGCCACCTGCATCCGCTGAACCTGGCCCTGGGGCTGGCGCGGGCGGCGCTGACCAAGGGGGCGATGATCTTCGAGCGCAGCCGCGCCCGCGTCTGGCGGCGCGAGGGCGGAAGGATCGTGGTCGAGACCGCGGCCGGCCGGGTGCTGTGCGACCAGCTGATCCTGACCGGCGACGGCTACCTGGACGAACTGGCCGGCGGCGAGGCTCGCTCCCGGGTGATGCCGATCAACAATTTCGTGCTGGCGACCGAACCGCTTTCCGGGCCCTTGGGCGAGCGCGCCGAGACGATCATCCGCTCGAACGCCGCCGTGGCCGACAGCCGCTTCGTCGTGAACTATTTCCGCAAGAGCCCGGACGGCCGGCTGCTGTTCGGCGGCGGCGAGAACTATCGGCCGGGCTTCCCGCCGGACCTGCCGGGCTTCGTGCGCCGGCACATGCTGAAGATCTATCCCGGCCTGGCCGACGTGGCGGTGACCCACGCCTGGGGCGGGACGCTGGGGATCACCGTGCACCGCTCGCCCTTCGTGCGCGAACTGGCGCCGGGCGTGCGGGTCGCGGCCGGCTATTCGGGGCAGGGGGTGATGCTGGCGCCGTGGTTCGGCAAGCTCCTGGCCGATGCGGCCCTGGGCGAGACCGGCGGGGTGGAGCTGCTGTCGCGCCTGCCGACCCCGCCGTTCCCGGGCGGCCGCCTGCTGCGCTGGCCGCTGACGGTGGCGGGTCTTTCCTGGTACGCGCTGCGCGACCGGCTGTAGGGGCGGGCCTCATTCAGGCCCCGTGCATGGTCCTCGTCCTTCGACAGGCTCAGGATGAGGACCGGTTACAGGCCAGGGCGATAGAAAAACCTCATCCTGAGCCTGTCGAAGGACGAGGTTTTCGTCTCAAACGGCCTTGGACTTCGCCCGCAGCGACAGGCAGTAGCCGATCGTCACCACCAGCCCGGCCAGGATCGCGCCGCAGCCGCCAAGCACCGCCACGTCCGCCGGCGCGAACGCCCAGAGGCCGGCATAGACCAGCCCGCTCAGCGCCATCGACCAGCCGCCGACCCGGTGGACCCGCCGGGCCCAGGCGACGGGGACGAAGCGCTTGGGCATGCGGTTGCCGAACCAGGCGACCATCAGGCCGATGGCCCCCATGACCAGCCGGTTGACGGTGTCGGTGTCGATATAGCCGAGCTTGCGGGCCAGGCTGGCGGCCAGGGCCAGGACGACGATGCCGACGCCCCAGGCCAGATCGGCGATCACTTCCTTCTTCATTCCGCAACCTCCTGCTTGGACGCCAAGGCCTGCTCGCCGACGCCGAACGAGTGGACGAAGCCCAGCAGCGCCTCTTCGAGCACCGAGAGCTTCAGGTGGTAGATCACCGACTTGCCGGCTTTCTCGGCGTGCACGAGGTCGGCTTCCCGCAGCACCGCGAAGTGCGCCGACATGGTCGGCTTGGAGACGTCGAACTGGTCGCTCAGTTCGCCGGCGCTCAGCGGCCCCTTGCGCAGGAGCTGCAGCACCCGCCGGCGGGTGGGATCGGAGAGGGCCTTGAATACCTGGCTCATGATGAGATGATTAGCTAATCGTCGAAATGAGTCAAGCGGCGGCTGGCTTCGACGGGCGCGTCGCGCTAACACCGCGCCATGGCGCGAACCAAGCTGAACCCTGAATTCGAGATCGAGGTCGACGGCGAGACCTATGTCTGGCGGCTGCAACGCACGCCCCACTGGTCCAAGGACCCGACGGAACGGCACGGCATGGCCATCGCCGTGCACCACGTCGAGGGCAAGCGCGAGGTCGTCATCGAGTTTCCGCCCGGCGAGCAGCCCCGCTACGGCGCGCCGCAGCTGAAGACCGAGCAGGTGCCCAAGAAGCTGGTGGCGACCGCGATCGCCTCGGCCGTGGCGGCCGGCTGGGAGCCCTGGTCGCGCGGCAAGCCGGTGATCATCGCCGTGGACGAGACCGGGGCCTGAACTGAACCCTCTCTCTTGGAGAGAGGCAGGGACCCGCCGCGAAGCGGTGGGAGGGTGAGAGGTTTCACCCTTGGCAGCAAGGTTACCGACAATAGGCCGTCATCCCGGGCGGAGCGCAGCGGAGACCCGGGACCCAGGGGCCGCCGCAATGCGTCGGGATCCGCTGGGGCGCTTGAATTGGCGGCCATGCCCAGTCCCCTGGGTCCCGGATAAGCCCTGCGGGCTTTCCGGGATGACGAGGGTTGATGAGGGAGGGGGAGCGGCGACGGCCGCTTCGTTGGCAGGTCGAGCATCTCAACGCCGATCCGCCCTCGCCCGATTGACACCCGCCTTGCACCGCCCTCCGATGCTCGTCTTAGAGAGCGTCGCGGGGTTGCATGCAGGGGCAGGTTTCGGAGCCGACGGGCAGTCTGGCCGATGCGCTGGGCCACGCCATGCGCCTGCTGTCGCGTGATCCGGGGCTGGCGCGCGAGCAGGCTATGGCGATTCTGGAAGCCGTTCCCGGTCATCCCGGCGCCACCCTGATCCTGGCCGCGGCCCTGCGGCTGTCGGGCGACGCGGCAGGCGCGCTGGCGGTGATCGCCCCGCTGTCGCGCGGCCTGGCCCAGGCGCCGGACGTGCAGCTGGAGCACGGCCTCGTCCTGCTGGATCTGGGGCGAACCCAAGAGGCGGCGGCGGCGCTGCGGCGGGCGACGGCGCTGGATCCTGACCTCGGCGAGGCCTGGCGCGGGCTGTCGGTGGCCCTGACGGTGCTGGGCGACCTGGTCGGCGCCCAGGCGGCCGGCGACCGCCAGGTGAGGGCCTCGGTGCGCGAGCCGGCGCTGATCGCGGCGGCCTCGGCCCTGGTCGAGGGCAGGCTGCCGGAAGCCGAGCACGGCCTGCGGGCCTATCTGAAGGCCCGGCCCGACGAGCCGTCGGCGCTGCGGATGCTGGCCGAGGTGGCCGCGCGGCTGGGCCGCTACGAGGACGCCGAGCGGATCCTGACGCAGACCCTGGCCTTCGCGCCGGGCTTCACGGCCGCGCGGCACAACCTGGCGACCTTGCTCTATCGCCAGAACAAGACCCTCGAGGCGCTGGCCCAGCTCGACCTGCTGCAGGCCGCCGACCCGCGCCACCCGGCCTATGCCAACCTGCGCGCCGCGGCCCTGGTGCGGATCGGCGAGTACGAGGCGGCGACGGCGATCTATCGCGAGGTGCTGGCGCGTCACCCCCACCAGCCCAAGGGCTGGATGAGCTATGGCCATGCGCTGAAGACCCTGGGCCGCCGGGCCGAATGCGAGGCCGCCTACCGCAAGGCCGTCGAGCAGGCGCCGATGCTGGGCGAGGCCTGGTGGAGTCTGGCCAATCTCAAGACCCTGCGGTTCTCCGACGACGACTTCGCCGTCATGGAGGGCCAGCTGGCGAGCGACGACCTGGCCGACGAGGACCGCTTCCACCTGCACTACGCCCTGGGCAAGGCGCTGGAGGACGCCGGTCGGTACGAGGAGAGCTTCGGCCACTACGCCCGCGGCGCGGAACTGCGCCGTATCCAGATCCGCTACGACGCCGACGAGACCACGGCCCATGCGGCGCGCAGCAAGGCGCTGCTGACGCCGGCCTTCTTCGCCGAGCGCCGGGGCTGGGGGGCGGCCGCGGCCGATCCGATCTTCGTCGTCGGCCTGCCGCGTTCGGGCTCGACCCTGATCGAGCAGATCCTGGCCAGCCACTCGCAGGTCGAGGGCACGATGGAGCTGCCCGACGTCATCGCCATCGCCAAGCGGCTGGGCGGCAGGCGAGGCGAGGGGCTCTATCCCGAGGCGCTGGCGACGCTGGACGCCGACGCCCTGCGGGGGCTGGGCGAGGAGTATCTTGAGCGCACGCGGGTGCAGCGCAAGACCGACCGGCCGTTCTTCGTCGACAAGATGCCCAACAACTTCGCGCACGCCGGGCTGATCCACCTGATGCTGCCCAATGCGAAGATCATCGACGCGCGCCGCCATCCGCTGGGCTGCTGCTTCTCGGGCTTCAAGCAGCACTTCGCGCGGGGCCAGACCTTCAGCTACGGCCTGGAGGACATCGGCCGCTACTACGCCGACTACGTGGACCTGATGGCGCACGTCGACGCCGTGCTGCCGGGGCGCGTGCACCGGGTGATCTACGAGGCGATGGTCGAGGATCCGGAAGGGGAGATCCGCCGGTTGCTGGACCATTGCGGCCTGCCGTTCGAGGCGACATGCCTGGATTTCCACCAGAACGATCGCGCCGTGCGCACCGCCAGCTCCGAACAGGTGCGCCAGCCGATTTTCAAGGACGGGGTCGACCAGTGGCGCAACTATGAGCCGTGGCTCGGTCCGCTGAAGGCGGCGCTGGGGCCCGTCCTGGCCGCCTATCCGGACGCGCCTGTTATTTGACCACCGGAAGACGGCGCTGCCGTTTTTGCAACAGTCCGGTGAATTGCGCGACCGCCAAGCTTTGCCGGATTGTCGGACTCACGACATTGGAAGAACGTCGTTCTCTCTGGGGCCAAGGAGTGAACACGTGTCGATTAGGCGTTCAAAAACAATGCGGTCGGGCCTGCTGGTCACGGCCCTGATGTCGAGCAGCGCGCTTTGTGGGGCCGCGCTGGCGCAGGAAGGCGGGGTGGCCCTGGAAGAGGTGGTGGTCACCGCCCAGAAGCGCTCGGAGAACCTGCAGGACGTGCCGGTCAGCATCCAGGCGCTGGGCCAGGCCAAGCTGGAGCAGCTGGAGGTCGCCGACTTCGCCGACTACGTGAAGTTCCTGCCCAGCGTGTCCTTCCAGGGCTCTGGGCCGGGCTTCAACCAGGTCTACATGCGCGGCGTGGCCAGCGGCGGCGACGGCAACCACTCCGGCTCGCTGCCCAGCGTGGGCATCTATCTGGACGAGCAGCCGATCACCACGATCCAGGGCGCGCTCGACGTCCACGTCTACGACATCGAGCGGGTCGAGGCGCTGGCCGGGCCGCAAGGCACGCTGTACGGCGCAAGCTCCCAGGCCGGCACCATCCGCATCATCACCAACAAGCCCAGCACCTCGGGCTTCAAGGCCGGCTACAACATCGAGCTCAACAAGGTCGAGGCGGGCGGCACGGGCTACGTGGCCGAGGGCTTCGTCAACCAGCCGCTGTCGGACACGGTGGCCGTGCGCATGGTCGGCTGGAGCAAGCGCGACGCCGGCTATATCGACAACGTGCCCTCGACGCGGACCTATCCGACCTCGGGCGTGACCATCGACAACGACGGCGTCACCAAGAAGAACTACAACGAGGTCGAGACCCACGGCGCCCGCGCGGCGGTGAAGGTCGAGCTGGGCGAGAACTGGACGATCACGCCCCAGGTCATGGGCCAGGTGCAGAAGGCGGGCGGCTTCTTCGGCTTCGACCCCGACATCGGCGACCTGAAGGTCAGCCACTACTATCCGGAAAGCTCGGACGACCGCTGGTGGCAGGCGGCGATGACCGTCGAGGGCAAGATCAGCAACCTCGACATCGTCTATGCCGGTTCGTACCTGCAGCGTACGACCGACACCGAGCAGGACTACACCGACTACTCGTACTTCTACGACACGCTGTACGGCTACGGCGCGTACTGGACCGACGACGCCGGCAACCCTGTGGACCCGTCGCAATACATCCAGGGCAAGGACCGCTACAACAAGATCAGCCACGAACTGCGGATCAGTTCGCCGCAGGAGAAGCGCCTGCGCTTCGTCGCGGGCCTGTTCTACCAGCGCCAGGCGCACGGCATCCACCAGGACTACAAGATCGACGCCCTGGGCGAGTCGCTGTCGCCGTCGGGCCATCCGGGCACAATCTGGCTGACCGAGCAGAAGCGCGTCGACCGCGACAAGGCCGCCTTCGGCGAGGTGTCGTTCGACATCCTGCCCAACCTGACGGCCACGGCCGGCATCCGCTTCTTCGAGGCCGACAACTCGCTGGTCGGCTTCTACGGCTACGGCGCGGGCTACGGCTCGACGGGCGAGCGGGCCTGCTTCAAGGGGCCGGTGATCTCCGGCTCGCCCTGCACCAACCTCGACAAGCGGGTGAAGGAGACGGGCAACACGCCCAAGCTGACCCTCACCTACAAGATCGACCCGGCCAAGCTGGTCTACGCGACCTATTCGGAAGGCTACCGGCCGGGCGGCATCAACCGTCGCGGCACGCTGCCGCCCTACCTGTCGGACTACCTGAAGAACTACGAGCTGGGCTGGAAGACGAGCTGGGCCCAGAACCGCTTCCGCTGGAACGGCGCGGTCTATCTGGAGAAATGGAACAAGTTCCAGTTCTCGATCCTGGGGGCCAACGGCCTGACCGAGATCAAGAACGCCAACGAGGCCGAGATCAAGGGCGCGGAAACCGACCTGACGATCGCGGTCGCCGAGGGCTTCACGGTCAACGCCGCGGCCGCCTACACCGACGCCAAGCTGACGGCCAACTACTGCGGCGAGACCGACAGCGCCGGCGTGCCGATCACCGACTGTCCGGTCGGTTCGGCCGGGTTCCCCGACGGTCCGCAGGCCCCCAAGGGGACGCGGCTGCCGATCACGCCGAAGTTCAAGGCCAACCTGACCGCCCGCTACGAGTTCGACTGGAAGGACTTCGACGCCTTCGTGCAGGCCTCGGCGGTGGGACAGACCTCGTCCTATTCCGACCTGCGGACGGTCGAGGCGGCGATCCTGGGCAAGCAGCAGGGCTACGTCACCTTCGACGTGTCGTCGGGCTTCGCGCGCGACAGCTGGTCGCTGTCGGCCTTCATCACCAACCTGACGGACGAGAGGGCCAGCGTCAGCCGGTTCGTGCAGTGCGCCGAGGCGGTCTGCGCCGACAAGGTCTATGTGATCCCCAACCAGCCCCGGACCTTCGGCCTGCGGTTCGGCCAGAAGTTCTGATCGACGATGGAGCACGCGCCGCCTCCGCCTCGCGGCGGTGGCGGTTGCGCGTCCACGGCGGGGGTGAAAGCATGGCCATATGAGCAGTCCTTCGCCCAAGGCCCTCGGCTTCTGGATGTGCAGCGCCCTGGTCGTGGGCAACATGATCGGCTCGGGCGTGTTCATGCTGCCCGCATCGCTGGCCCCCTACGGCTGGAACGGCGTGCTGGGCTGGATCGTCACCATCGCCGGCGGCCTTTGCCTGGCCTTCGTCTTCGCCCGGCTGTCGGCGGCCCTGCCGCGCGAGGGCGGGCCCTATGCCTATACCCAGGAGGCGTTCGGGCGGACGGCGGGCTTCGTCGTGGCCTGGGCCTACTGGATCTCGCTGTGGGTGGGCAACGCGGCCATCGCCACCGGCGCGGTCAGCTATCTGTCGGTCCTGGTCCCGGCCATCGCCAAGACGCCGGGGCTGCACGCCCTGGTCACCCTGGCTTTGATCTGGGGCCTGATCGGGGTGAACTGCCTGGGCGCGCGCCTGGCTGGCGAGGTGCAGGTGGTGACCACGGTGCTCAAGCTGCTGCCGCTGGCGGCGGTGCTGGGCCTGTCGGCCTGGCTGCTGGGCCGCGACGGCGCCGCCGCGATCTCCGCCCCGCTGGATACGGCGCAACTGGGCGGCCCCGGCCTGGTCGCCGCCTCGGCCCTGACGCTGTGGGCGTTGCTGGGCCTGGAGTCGGCCACCGTGCCGGCCGACAAGGTCAAGGACCCGGCCCGCACCATCCCGCGCGCTACCCTGTTCGGCGCGGCCTTCACCGGCGTCGTCTACCTGCTGGTCTGCTCGGCGGTGGTGCTGCTCTCGCCCCCCGACGCCCTGACGGCCTCCAACGCCCCGATGGCCGAGTTCATCGGCCGGTTCTGGGGCTCTGGCGCGGCCATGGCCGTGGCCGCCTTCGCCGCCGTCAGCGCCTTCGGGGCCCTGAACGGCTGGGTGCTGCTGCAAGGCGAGATGCCCTACGCCATGGCCAGGGGCGGGGTGTTCCCGGCCGCGCTGGCCAAGTCGTCCAGCCGCGGAACGCCGGTGCGGGCGCATCTGGTCTCGGGCCTGTTCCTGACGGTGCTGGTCGGGATCAACTACGCCAAGTCGATGGCCGACCTCTTCACCTTCATCGCCCTGCTGGCGACCACGGCCTCGCTGTTCACCTATCTGGCCTGCGCCCTGGCGGCGCTGAAGCTGCAAAAGGACGGGCTGGTTCCCGGCTCGCGGCTGCTGACCGTGGTGGCGATCCTGGCCGGGCTCTACGCGGTCTTCACCCTGTTCGGGGCGGGCAGGGAGGCCGTGATCTGGGGCCTGGTGCTGCTCGCCGCCGGCTTGCCCGTTCACCTGCTGATGCGCCGGGCGGCGCGCCCCTGAGGACCGTTTCATGATCCTGCGCTCGATCCTGGCCGCCGGCGTCGCCGGTCTGGCGCTGCTGGCGGCGGGCGCCGCCGTCGCGCAGGTCTCCTATGTTCGGGCCGGCCGGCTGGTCGATCCGGTCGCCGGCAAGGTCTCGACCGACCGGCTGATCCGCATCGAGGGCGAGCGGATCACGGCGGTGAGCGCCTGGGCCGGCGCCCCGGCCGACGGCCCCGTGCGCGACTGGTCGGGCCTGACCGTGCTGCCCGGCCTGATCGACATGCACACCCACATCGTCGACCAGGAGCAGACCGAGAACATCGCCGAACCGCTGCTGACTACGGCCGCCGAGCAGGCCTATATCGGCGCGGCCCATGCCCGCGCGACGCTGATGGCCGGCTTCACCAGCGTGCGCGACGTCGGGACCTGGCGGGCGTTCGGCGACGTCGCCCTGCGCGACGCCATCGACAAGGGCCTGGTCCCGGGGCCGCGCATGTCGGTGGCCGGGGCCTATGTGACGACGCCGGGCGGGGGCGGGGAGGTGACCGGCATCGCCGCCGATGTCGGCATCCCGGCCGAGATGCGCCGTGGAGTCGTGCAGGATGTCGCCGATACCCACCGGAAGACGCGGGACATCCTGGTGCACGGCGCCGATTTCCTGAAGCTGATCGCCACCGGCGCGGTGCTGACCGTCGGCACCGAGCCGGGCCAACTGGAGCTTTCCAAGGAAGAGATCGAGGCCGCCGTCGAGGAGGCCGCCAAGCGCGGGACCTACGCCACCGCCCACGCCCACGGGGCCGAGGGGATCAAGGTCGCCGTGCGTGCGGGCGTACGCTCGATCGAGCACGGCTCGCTGATCGACGACGAGGGGATCGCCCTGATGAAGGCCAGGGGCGCCTGGCTGGTCGCCGACATCTACAACGGCGACTACATCGACGAGATCGGCACGAAGAACGGCTGGCCGGCCGAGACCCTGCGCAAGAACCGCGAGACCACGGACGCCCAGCGCGAGGGCTTCCGCAAGGCGGTGAAGGCCGGGGTGCGCATCGCCTATGGCACCGACGCGGGCGTCTATCCGCACGGGCTGAACGCCCGTCAGCTGCCCTACATGGTCCGCTATGGCATGACGCCGATGCAGGCGATCCAGTCGGCGACGACCAGCGCCGCGGCATTGATGGGCAAGGAAAAGGACGTCGGGTGCGCCCAGGCCGGCTGCTATGCCGACCTGATCGCGGTGGCGGGCGATCCGCTGGCCGATGTCGGCGTGCTGGCCGATGTGGCCAAGGTGATGAGGGGCGGCGTCGTCCACAAGGGCGAGGTGTTGCCGCAGAATTAACCGTTTTACCGCTGGCGCGGGTCGTGCATTGTGCGCCGCAACTCAATGTTGCTGTGCAGCATTGAAACAGCTGTCGTGAAGCGGTCCGTGGGGGAAAGCTGGCGTCAGCCTCGATGCAGGAGCCTCCCCATGGCCGACTCGAACCACTACTACGTCCGTCCCGTCGCCGGCGTCTGGCACGTGACCTGGAACGACTCGCCCGAACTGATCGGGTCCTACCCCTGCCAGCCGGAGGCCGTCGCCCTGGCCCAGCTGCTGGCCCGCCACATGACGAGCCAGGGCCGCCACGCCGAAGTGCACGTGGCCGAGCCTGAAGCCCGCCGCCCGAGCTGGGGCCGCAAGGGCCTGGCCGGCGCCGCCGCCGTCGCGGCCTGATCCTTCCATTCGAATCTAGGCCGACTTGAAGCCGCTCCGATCCGTCGGGGCGGCTTTTTCTTGTCTTGGCTCCTCCCCGCCTGCGGGGGAGGGGGACCACGAAGTGGTGGAGGCGGCGAGACTGGGCGCCGCGCCGGCCGTCGCCCCCTCCGTCACGGCGCCGATGGCGCCGCGCCACCTCCCCCGTTTTACGGGGGAGGAGCTGGGGTTCAGCGCAGCCACGCGCCGGCCGCCGTCTCCAGCGCCCGCACCGCCTCGGCGGCCGAGAACGTGCTGGCGTCCAGGCACAGTTCCAGCCACAGCCCGTCGACCATGGCCGTCAGGGCGATCGCCGCCAGCCGCCGGTCGCGCGCGCCACAGTCGGCCAGCAGGGTTTCCAGCCGCGCACGATAGGCGGCGTAGGACTGGGCGTGGATGGCGGCGATACGCGGCTTGGTCTTCACCAGCCCCCAGAAGCCGATCCAGGCGGCCAGCAGGTCGGGATCCAGCACCGGCGGCGCGAAACTGGCCGCCAGATAGGCCGAGAGGCGCGCGCGGGGATCGTTTCCGGCGCTCGCCACGGCGGCTTCCAGAGCCGCGTCGATCCGCTGGTCCACCGCCTCGTAGGCGGCGGCGATCAGGTCGTCGACGCCCTCGAAATAGTGCCGCAGCAGCCCGGCCGAGACGCCGGCCTCGGCGCAGATCGTCCGCACCGAGGTTCCCGCCACGCCCTCGCGGGCCAGCACGGCCTCGGCGGCGGCGACCAGGGCCTGGCGGCGGACGTCGGGGGCTTCGCGGGTGAAGGGGGCGCGGGTCAGGGGAGGACCCCCTCAGTCGCTCCGCGACAGCTCCCCCAGAGGGGGAGCATCTGGAGGGCGCGAACCCAGATCCTCCCCCTCTGGGGGAGGTGGCCCGGAGGGCCGGAGGGGGAGCTCACCACCCCTCCGGCGGCCGCGGCAGGCGGCTCTCGGGGATCAGCGCCCGCAGCTTGCGGCCGAAGCTGCGCAAAGACACCTCGCTGGTCGCCAGAGGCCCGGCGGTGAAGGTGCGCGAGGCCATGCCCTGCTGGACGCGGGCGACCAGTTCGGTGTCCTCGGCGTTGACCTGGCGGTTGATGCGCCAGTTCAGGTATCGCGCGGCCTTCATCTCGCGCCGCTCGTCGGGCAGGGCGTAGGCGATCTCGCGGATCATGGTCCGGCCGGCCGAGACCGGGATGAACTGCATGAAGTCCACCTGGTCGGGATAGATGTCGAAGGCGAAGTTCGGCCAGAGCTTGAAGTAGGTCCACAGCCGCTTGCGATCGCCCGGCAGGTGCGGAACGTCGGGCAGGACGTGCTGATACAGGCGCTCGGACGGGTTGTTCGACGGCTCGTCGATCAGCTGGCCCCACATCTTGTCGACGAAGGTCTGCGCCTCGACGCCATAGCCCTTGCCGAACAGGCGGGTCAGGCCTGGGTGGGCGACGGGGATGTGCAGGCCGTCGGAGTAGTTGTCGCTGATGTTCTTCCAGTTGACGTCGCGGGGGCGCAGGGTGACGCGGCCGAAGGGCTGCAGGTCCTCGAACCGGTAGTGGGCGACCTCGTGCTCGTAGGGGGCCATCATGTCCGCCACCGAGGGGCCGTCTCCCTCCAGGCGCACGAAGACGAAGCCGCGCCAGATCTCGGTGTCGAGCTTCGCCAGCCCTTCCTTGGCCATGTCGAGCGCGGGATAGTCGTCGCGCATCGGCACGCCGATCAGCCGGCCTTCCAGGTCGTAGGTCCAGGCGTGGTAGGGGCAGACGATGCGGCCGCAGCGGCCGGTGGGCCCGTCCAGCAGCCGCGCGCCCCGGTGTCGGCAGACATTGGCGAAGGCCCGCGCCCCGCCGTCCTTGCCGCGCACCACGACCAGGCTCTCGCCCACGAAGTCGAAGGTGTGGAAGTCGCCGGCCCTGGGAATGTCGTTGAGGTGGCAGACGATCTGCCACGACGGCCGGAAGACCTTGTCCTGCTCCTCGCGGAAGAACCGCTCGGAGCCGTAGATCCAGCCGGGCAGGCCCCAATTCGATTGAGGATCGGCGGAGAGGGGGTCGTGGTTGGGTATCGTGTTCATCCCAGCACCTCGCCAGCAAGAGCGCGATCCCTCCCCCTTTGATGGGGCAGGGGCAGGGGTGGGGGTGACAGCGTTTCCGGAAGAGGCGCCGTGTCGATGACGGCAGCCGCCGTGGTCACCCCCATCCCCGGCCCTTCCTCCATAGAGGGGAAAGGAAGCGCGCGCGTCTTCATCACCGCCCCACGACCGCCAGTTTCACCGCCGTGGCGAAGTCCTTGTCGCGCAGGATCTCGCGGGCGGCGTTGCGGCCGGGATTGCCCGAGACGCCGCCGCCGGGGTGCGTGCCCGCGCCGCACATGTAGAGGCCCTTGATCGGCGCACGGTGGCTGGCGTGGCCCAGCAGCGGGCGGGCGGCCCACAGCTGATCCAGGCTCATGTGGCCGTGCATGATGTCGCCGCCGATCAGACCGAACTTTCGTTCGAGATCCAGCGGCGACAGGATCACGCGGCCCAGCACCGAGGCCTTGAAGTTGGGAGCCCACCTGTCGACCGTGTCGATGATCAGGTCCGCGGCCGCCTCGCGCTCGTCGTCCCAGCCCCGGCCGTCCGGCAGGGTGGGGGCGAACTGCTGGCAGAACAGGCTGGCCACGTGCTGGACGGGCGGGGCCAGGCTGGTGTCGAGCGTCGAGGGGATCAGCATCTCGACGATCGGCGCGCGGCTCATGCCGCCCGCCTTGGCGTCGCGATAGGCGGCGTCCATGTAGTCGAGGCTGGGAGCGATGACGATCCCGCTCTGGTGATGTTCGGCGACGGCCTTGCCGGGCAGGGACGTGAAGTCCGGCAGCTCCGACAGGGCGACGTTCATGCGGAAGGTGCCCGAGCCGTTCTTGTAGCCGTCGATCGCCTTGCGGAAATCGGCCGGCAGGGCCGAGGGCGGCACGAGTTTCTTGTAGAGCAGGGCCGGATTGACGTTGGCGCTGACGATCGGGGCCATGATCTGGCGGCCGTCGACCAACTGCACGCCCACAGCCTTTCCGCCGTCGACATGTACGCCTTCGACGGGGGCGTTCAGCAGGATCTCGACTCCGGCCTTGTCGCAGGCTTTCGCCATGGCCTGGGTGATCGCCCCCATGCCGCCGACCGCGTGGCCCCAGGCGCCCTTCTTGCCGTTCACCTCGCCGAAGGTGTGGTGCAGCAGCACATAGGCCGAGCCGGGCGTGTCGGGGCTGGCGTAGTTGCCGACCACGGCGTCGAAGCCGAAGGCGGCCTTGACCGGCTCGCTCTCGAACCAGCCATTGAGGAAATCGCGGGCGCTCTTGGTGAAGAGGTCGAGCAGGTCGCGCTTGCGTTCGCGCGACAGCATGGCCAGGCGTCCGCCCTGGCGCAGGGCCCGCAGGATGCCCGGCAGGCCGTCGCCCAGGTTGGGCGGGGTTTCCTGGGCGAGATCGCGCAGCACGTCGCCGATCTCGTCGAGCATGGCGTAGTAGGCCGGCAGGATCTCGGCGTCGCGGCGGCTGAACTTGCGGAACTCGGCTTGGGTGCGCTCCAGGCCGCCGCCGAGCTTCAGGTGCTTGTCGTCGCTGATGGGCAGGAAGTTGGAGATCGGCCGTTCCAGGAAGGTCAGGCCAAACCCGTGCAGGTCCATGTCGGCGATGACCCGCGGATTGAGCAGGCTGACCGTGTAGCTGGCCACCGAGTTGCGGAAGCCGGGATGGAACTCCTCGGTCACGGCCGCCCCGCCGACCACGCCGCGCGCCTCGCAGACGGTGACCTTCATCCCGGCCCTGGCCAGGTAGAAGGCGCAGACGAGGCCGTTGTGGCCTCCGCCGATGATCACGGCGTCACGGGTGTGGGTCATCGTCTCTCTCCCAGGAGGCGGCTGGGAAGAGGTTGCTATACGAGTGTAAAATAGTCCAGCGCCCCAGTGAAACCTCTCCCATAGGGAGAGGGAGGGATCAGGAACTAGTGCTTCCCGCGATCGCGCCCGAAGTTCGGCTCGGCGCTTTCCTGGCCGGCCGCCACGATGCCGCGGCGGATGGCCCGCGTGCGGGTGAAGTGGGCGTGCAGGGTGTCGGCGTCGCCCCAGCGGATGGCGCGGCTCATGGCCTGCAGGTCCTCGGTGAAGCGGCCCAGCATCTCCAGCACCGCGTCCTTGTTGGCCACGAAGATGTCGCGCCACATGGTCGGGTCGCTGGCGGCGATGCGGGTGAAGTCGCGGAAGCCCGAGGCCGAATACTTGATGACCTCGTTCTCGGTGACGTTCTCCAGGTCGGCCGCGCTGCCGACGATGGTGTAGGCGATCAGGTGGGGCAGGTGGGAGACGACGGCCAAAACGAGGTCGTGGTGCTTTTCCTCCATCAGCTCGACCTGGGCGCCGAACGAACGCCAGAAGGCCGACAGCTTGGCGACGGCGGCGGCGTACGCCTCGTCCTCGCGGTCGGCCAGCGGGGTCAGGATGGTCCAGCGGCCCTCGAACAGCTCGGCGAAACCGGCGTCGGGACCCGACTGCTCGGTGCCGGCGATCGGGTGGCCGGGGATCGGGAACACCTTGGCCAGGGCGGGCGAGCGGAAGGCCTCGGCGATGGTGGCCTTGGTCGAGCCGACGTCGGTCAGGGTCGCGCCCGGCTTCATGTGCGGGGCGACGGCGGCGGCGACCTCGCCGATCGACAGCACGGGCGTGGCGATGACCACCAGGTCGGCGTCCTTGACCGCCTGCGCCAGGTCGCCGGTGACGTGGTCGGCCAGGCCGATCTCGAGCGCACGGGCGCGGTGGGCCTCGCTGGCGTCGACGATGGTGACCTGGCCGACCACGCCGTGGGCGCGGGCGGCCAGGATCACCGAGCCGCCGATCAGGCCGGCGCCGACGACGGTCATCTTGGGATAGAGCAGGCCGGTGGGAGACATGGTTTCTGTCTTATACGCCCTCCCCCTCGATGGGGGAGGGTTGGGTGGGGGTGACGCGGCGGTTTGTCTGGTTGCGGCGGAACGGTGGGTGGTCACCCCCATCCCCGACCCTTCCCCCATCAAGGGGGAAGGGGGATCTCATCACCGCCCCACGAACTGCGCCAGCAGGTCCACGACGGCGCGGTTGTGTTCCTCGCGGCCGATGGTGATGCGGATCGACTCCGGCAGGCCGTAGTTGGCCACGGCGCGGACGAGATAGCCCTTGCTCGCCAGGAACGCCTCGGCGTCGAGCGCGGTCTTGCCCGGCGTCGTGGGGAAATCGACCAGCACGAAATTGGCGGCCGAGGGCGTGACGGTCAGGCCAAGACCGCCCAGCTGCTGGGCCAGCCACGGGCGCCACTGCTCGACCAGGGCCACCGAGGCGGCCTCGAACTCGCGGTCGGCGAGGGCGGCGATGGCGGCGTCCTGGCCGGGGATCGAGGTGTTGAACGGCGGGCGGATGCGCTCGATCGGATCGATGATGCCGAAGTCGGCATAGCCCCAGCCCACGCGCAGCGCGGCCAGGCCGTGGATCTTCGAGAAGGTGCGGGTGACGATGACGTTCTGCGTCTCGCGCGCCAGGGCCAGGCCGTCCTCGAAGCGCGGATCGGTGCAGAACTCGGCATAGGCGCCGTCCAGCACCAGGATCACCGACGGCGGCAGGGCCGCGTGGATGGCGCGGATCTCCTCGCCGGTCAGCCAGGTGCCGGTCGGGTTGGCCGGGTTGGCGATGAAGACGAGGCGCGTGCGCTCGTCGACTTGCTTGAGGGTCTCTTCCAGATCGATGCGGCGGTTCGGCTCCCTGGCGAAGCGGACCTCCGCCTGGCAGGCGCGGGCGCCGATCGCATAGGCGGCGAAGCCGTGCTCGCCCTGGACGATGTTGTCGCCCGGCTCGAGATAGACCTGGCACAGCAGGGCGAAGATCTCGTCGCTGCCGTCGCCGAAGGTCAGGCGCTCGGGCTCCAGGCCGTAGCGCTCAGCCACGGCGGCGCGCAGGGCGTTCGACTTGCCGTCCGGATAGACGTGCAGGCGGTCGACCGCGTCGCGATAGGCGGCCTTGGCCTTGTCGCTGCAGCCCAGGACGTTCTCGTTGCTGGACAGCTTCACCGGATGGGCGATCCCCTCGATCTTCGACTTGCCGCCCACATAGGCGGCGATGTCGAGGATGCCCGGCTTGGGCAGCGGACGAGGCGAGGCGGAACGGTCGGAAGCGGTCATCACGGGTCTCAGGCGGGCCATGAGGCCCTTGCGAAAAACGGGGCCTTCTTACACGTCGAAGGGAACCGGCGCAGCCCCGATGACGCCGGTCAGTTGGCCCGGCGCGCGGGCCAGGCGCTCGTCGTTGCGCTGGTAGAAGCCAGACAGCGAAAAGAGCTTCAGGCCGCCGGCCTCGGCCAGCGGTTCGGCCGCCACGCCGTCGGCGCCCAGGGCCTCGACGATGGCGCTGGCGCTCTTGGCGCTGTCGGTCACCCAGAAGGTCTGGTCGCCGCCGGTGGGTTCGACCTCGACCTGGGCCACCGCGAAGGCGGCCTGCGGGCCCCAGCGGGTCAGGCAGGGCAGGGCGGCGAAGATGTTCAGCGTCGGCTCGGCCAGCAGGCGCGCCCACCAGGCGTTGCCCGGCTGCAGGGCCAGCACCGAGACGGCCCATGGCGTCTTGGCGGCGGCCAGCGCGTCCTTGTCGGCGGCGACCACGCTCATCGGCGGGGCGGCGCCGAAGCGCGAGCGCGCCAGTTCGACGGTGCGGCCGTCGCCCCAGACGGTCAGGTGGAAGGGCCCCTGGCGCGACAGGCTGTCGGCCATCAGCTCGCGCCAGATGCGGATGACGAGAGCGTCGGGGGCGTCCTTGCGCTCCGCCGACAGCAGCTTGCGGACGATCAGGGCCTCGCGGCCCGGGCGCAGGCCAAAACCGGTGTCGCCGGCGGCCTGCTTGGCGGCGGCCACGGCGCGCGACAGGCCTGCCCGCTCGTCGATCAGCGCGAGCAGTTGGTTATCGATGGCGTCGATGCGCCATCGGACCTCGTCCAGCGAGGGCGGCGTCTCGTCCGCGTCGCGACCCATGTCTATCCCCGAAAATGAGGGGCGGAACATAGTCCTTGCCGCGAAGGGTGCAATAGCCGCGTCGCCGGGGAAGGAAATTGCGTGGTTTTATGATCCCTCTCTCAAAGAGAGAGGGTTCGGTTTAGCGCGGCACGTAGACCTGCGGCGACGGGCCGGTGTCGAACGGGCCCAGGCGTGTGCGGCCGTTCTGGAACTCCAGGGTGGCGCTGAGCGTCGGGTCCTTGCCGGCGGCGGCGGCCACCGCCGCCACGGCCGAGCGGGCGTCGGTGATGGCCTCGGCGGTGGTCGGCTTCTCGCGCACGGTGACGTCGAGCGCGCCCTGCAGGCGGCCCTGGTTGTCGACGGTCAGGGCGCCGGACCTGGCCTCGATCAGCGCGTCGCCGGCGGTCAGCTTGCCGCTCTCGACGGTGATGGCGCCGCCGGCGGCCGTCCAATCACGAACGGCGTCGGTCCAGTTGTCGCCGCGCAGGGCCGGCGCCTTCGACAGGCGCGAGTCCCAGTAGAGCGAGGCGGTGCGGTCCTGGGCGATGCGGCCGAGCAGGCCGGTGAAGGCCACCTTGGCGCCGTCGGCCTTGAACAGGATCGCCCCCTGCTGGTCGGGGCCGGGGCGCAAGTGCAGCTGCAGGGCCTCGGTGGAGCTGATCGGGAACGGCTCGACGTCGGCGGCGGTGGTGAAGAGCAGTTTCGCGCCCTCGACCGAGATGCGCGGCGGGTACTGGTCGAAGCCGGCCAGGCTGGCGCGCAGGGCCTGCCCGGTGATCGTCACGTCGCCCTTCTCGGGACGGGTCAGGACGACGCCGGCCGGGGCGACGATGATCCAGTGGCCGATGCCGTAGATCATCGCCTCGCCCTTCAGCTGCGGTGCGCGCACGGCCCAGCCGGTGGGCTCGGCGACTCGGGCGTTCTCCAGCTGCACGTCGAGGCGGAAGGGAAAGCCGGTGACCTCGCGCTTCGTCCACGACAGGTCGTAGCCCTCGGCCTTCAGGTGGGCCGAAGTGGCGTCCATGCGCTTGACCATCTCGTTGCGCAGATAGAACCAGCCGACGCTCCAGACGATGCAGACCAGGGCCGCGAGCACGAAAGGCAAGACGAGGCCGCGACGGCGGGGCTTGCGGGACGGCGTCGGGTCGCTATGGGTCATGGGCGAAGGGGCTGTTCCGGTCGGTGAGGGTTTTGGGCGTGTCGAGCGAGCAGCCGGAAGGCGGCGATCGTTGGGTGTTCGGTTACGGATCGCTGATGTGGCGGCCCGGGTTCCCGTTCATAGACCGAAGAACCGCGGTTCTCCATGGGCGCAGGCGCGCCTTCTGCATCTATTCGGTGCATCATCGCGGCACCTACGACCGGCCGGGCCTGGTGCTGGGCCTGGCTCCTGGCGGCGCCGTGCGCGGCGTGGCCTATCGGGTCGCCGAGGCCGCCTGGCCCGAGGTCTACGCCTATCTGCGCGAACGCGAGCAGCCGACCGAGACCTATTTCGAGGCCTGGGCCAAGCTGAAGATCGACGGCGACGGAGAGGTTCCGGCCCTGGTGTTCCTGTCCGACCGCAAGCACGGTCAATGGGCCGGCGCGCTGACCCTGGAGCAGCAGGCCGAACTGATCGCCGGCGCCAGGGGGCTGTCGGGGCCGAACATCGACTACCTGCGCGACCTGGTCGGCCACCTGCGCGAGGACGGGGTGCGCGACCACGCCATGGAGGCGTTGCTAAAGATGGTGGAGGCGAGGGAGGCTTGAGCCTCCCTGGCGGGCGGCCCCCTCCGGCCCTCTGGGCCACCTCCCCCAGAGGGGGAGGATTTGGCAGGAAAGATGCTCCCCCTCTGGGGGAGCTGTCGCGGAGCGACTGAGGGGGATCTTAAACCCCCTCGTCCTCCAGCGCCTTGGTCGCGCCGTCGATCCGGGTCTGCAGTTCGCGCATGAACTCGCCGCGCTTGAGGCCGGCGGGGATGGGCGGCAGGTATTCGAAGACGATGACGCCGGGCTGGATCAGAAGGCTCTTGTGCAGCCAGTGCTGGCCGCAGTTCAGGGCCAGCGGGGTGACCGGCAGTTCCAGTTCGCGATAGAGCGCGGCGATGCCGGGCTTGTAATCGCCGGGCTCGCCGACCTTGCCGCGGGTGCCTTCGGGGAAGATCACCACCTGGCGGGTTTCCTTCATGCGGTCGACGCTGTCGCGCACCAGCTTCTTCAGGGCCGCCGAGTGGCCGTCGCGGTCGACGACGATCATCCTGGCCTTCAGGCCGTGCCATCCGAACAGCGGCACCATCAGGAGCTCCTTCTTCATCACGAAGCAGGCGTCGGGCAGGATGGCGAACTGGCTGAAGACGTCGAACATCGACTGGTGCTTGGCGGCGACCAGGGCCGGGCCGGTCGGAACCTGACCGCGCACCTCGACCCGCACGCCCGCCAGCCAGCGCAGCCCCTGGATCACGCCCTGCGACCATAGCCGCATGGCGGCCCGGTTGACCGGGCGCGGCAGGATCAGGGTCACCAGCATCAGGATGGCCATGGTCGCCGACCACAGCCAGAAGAACAGCTGGAACAGGAACGAGCGCAGATAGATCAAGAGTCTTTCCCCGTTGCCGACGTCTCGGCGGGCCCGGTCTCCGACGTCTCGGCGGGCTTGTCTTTCGGACCCAGGTTCAGGAACGCCTCGCGTCCCAGGATCGCCAGGTACTTGCAGTATTCCACGATCATCCGCCGGGCCGTGTGCGAGCGCTTCCACCAGCGGCGGGCGTTCAGGCTCTCGGTGGCCACCGGATAGGCGGAGAGTTCGACGTCCGGCATGGTGGCGCGCAGTTCGAGCATCGAGCGCGGCATGTGGTAGTCGGCGGTGACGACGATCAGGCTCTTGTAGCCGCGGGCCTTGGCCCATTCGGCGGTCTCGCGGGCGTTGCCGACGGTGTCGGCCGCGGCGAACCCCAGGTCGACGCAGCAGTCGTAGATCGGCTTGACGGCCTTGGTGACGTCGAGGACGTCGGCGCGGGTGGCCTCGCGGTTGACGCCGGAGATCAGCAGGCGCTTGCCCTTGCCGGCCTCGAGCAGCTTGGTGGCCGCCTCCAGCCGCAGGTTCGAGGCGCCGGTCAGCACCACCACGCCGTCGGCGACGGGCGGGTCGGCGGCCGGGGTCGAGCGCTCCACCCGCGAGGTGAAGGCCAGCAGGCCCAGCACCCAGATCATCACCACGATCAGGAAGGCGGCGATGCTCTTCACGGCATGTCCTTCAGCAGGCGGAGGGCCGCGGCGCGCGCGGCCAGCCCCGCGACCAGCGCGGCGATCAGCGGGCAGGGCAGGGGCGCCAGAAGGTCCACCCAGGCCAGAGGCAGCACAGGGGTAAAGCCCGAACCGCCCCCCGCCAGCCGCGCCGCGATCCCGACCATGACCGCCGCTGCGCCGCCGAGCAAGCCTGCGCTGGCGGCCATGGCCGCGAACCGGTTCTGGAACAGCCTGGCGATGAAGCCGGCCTCGGCGCCCGAGTGGTGAAGCACCTCGATCACCTCGTGGCGGGCGGCCAGGCCCGCGCGGGTGGCGAAGGTGATGACGGCGGCCGTGGCTGCGGCGATCAGGCCGAACACGCTGAGCGCCGCCCAGCGGGCCAGGCCCGCGCCGCGCTCGATGTCGGCGATCCAGCGGCTGTGGTCGTCGACCACGGCGTCGACGGCGGCCTCGTGCAGGGCCTTGGTCAAGGCCTCGGCGGTGGCGGGGGCCTTGGGGTCGAGATCGAGGGTGACCAGGCGCGGGGTGGGCAGGTCGGCGACCAGGGCGTCGCGGCCGATCCACGGCTCCAGCAGGGCCTCGGCCTTGTCCTTGGTCAGGGCCTGGGCCTGGACCACGCCCTTGACCCCGGCCAGGGTCTCGGCGGCGCGGGCGGCGGCGCTGTCGGGCGTCTCGCCGGCCTTGGCGCGGACGACGACGGTGGCCGAGCCGGTCAGCTGCGAGGTCCAGCCCTCGGCGGCGCGGTTGGCGGCCAGGGCGGCCAGGGCGGTGAGGCAGGCCAGGAAGCACAGCATGGCGACGACGAAGACCAGCGCCCCGTCGCGGGCGTCGCGCGGCGGCAGCAGCGGGCCGGGCTTCCAGCGGTTGATGTCGAACGGACCGCTCATCGCGCCTCGCCCGTATCGACCAGGCGGCCATGCTCGAGGTGCAGCACCGGGCGGCCGGCGCGGGCCACCAGTTCCTCGTCGTGGGTGGCGATCAGCACCGTGGTGCCCAGGCGGTTGAGTTCGACGAACAGGCGCAGCAGGCGCAGCGACATGGCCGGGTCGACGTTTCCCGTGGGTTCGTCGGCCAGCAGGATGTCGGGCCGGTCGACGACGGCGCGGGCGATGGCCAGGCGCTGCTTCTCGCCGCCCGACAGGGTGGCCGGCAGGGCGTGCATCCGCTCGCCCAGGCCCACCCAGTGCAGGAGCTCGGCCACGTCGTCGCGATAGGTCTGCGGCTTTCGGCCGGCGATGCGCAACGGCAGGCCGGCGTTGTCGAACACCGACAGGTGCTCGAGCAGGCGAAATTCCTGGAACACCACGCCGATGCGACGGCGCAGGAACGGCAGGTCGGCGCCCGGAACCAGGTTCACGTCGCGTCCGAACAGCTCGACGCGACCCCGTGACGCACGGTGGGCCAGATAGATCAGCTTGAGCAGCGAGCTCTTGCCCGCGCCAGACGCGCCGGTCAGGAAGTGAAACGAGCCTGGGGCAAGGGAAAACCCGATGTCGCGCAGGGTTTCGGGACCCCGCCCGTAGCGCATGGAGACGCCTTCGAAACGGACCACGGGGACGGCGTCGGGGTCTTGATCTGCGCCGGTCCGCAAGGGTGTGTCGATGGGGTTTCTGGACATCAGGGTTAAAATCGGCGACCTCCAATGCTGTAAAGCGGGGATGACCGATTCGCGGCCATGATACTGACCTGTCCGGAGTGCGCCAGCCGCTATTTCGTCGACGACGCCAAGGTCGGTTCGACCGGACGTGTCGTGCGTTGCGCCTCGTGCGGCGCGCGCTGGACCGCGCGTAACGAAAGCGCCGCCGACGAAGACCTGTTCGACGCGCCGTCTGCCGCCGCAGCGGCTCCGGGGGCGGCTAACGACGCCGCGGTCTCGGCGGCGCTCGACCCGCTGCACGCCCTCGAGGATGAGCCCGAGCCGCCGGTCAGCGCCCTGCCGGGCGAAGAGCTGCCCAAGGTGTTCCGCGCTCGCGCCGACGCCGAGCGTCGCCTGAAGGAAGCCAAGACCACCGGCATCGTCTGGGCCTCGATGGCCGCCTTCGTGGTGCTGGTGCTGGGCTGCGCCTGGGTCTTCAACCTCAATATCGGCAAGCTGATGCCCGGCACGGCCGGCGCCTACGCGATGATCGGCAAGCCGATCAACACCGTGGGCCTGATCGTCGAGGAAAGCAGCATCCGCGCCCAGCCCTCGATGCACGACGGCCGCGCCGCCCTGACCGTCACCGGCGTGATCCGCAACATCACCGACAAGCCGGTCTCGGCCCCGCCGCTGCGCATCGCGCTGCTGAACAAGGGCCAGAAGCGCGTGGCCGGCCAGCTGGCCGCGGCCGCCGATCCGATCATCCCGCCTGGCCAGACCCGCCACTTCTCGGTCACGCTGCTGGACCCGCCGTCCAGCGCCCAGATCCTGGAGGTCGGCTTCGCGGTCGAGAAGGGCGCGGCCCACGCCGTCAAGACGGGCCTGGGGCCCGCCAAGGCCGGCCACGGCGAGCCCGAACTTCGCGGCGCCCAGGACACGCCGACGACGGATCATGCCGCCGAAGAGGCTCACGGGGCCGATTCCGCGGCGGAAGGGGCTGGACACGGCGCCCCTGGTCATGAGACCGGAGCGGCCGAACCGGCCGCCGCCGACCATCATTGACCAAGATCCCCTGACATGACCGAGATCCACCGCCCCGAAGTGCTCATTTCCGAGCAAGAAATCGCCGAGCGGGTGGAAGCCCTGGCCCGTCAGATCGCCCCGCGCATCGACGACGACACCGTCGCCGTCTGCCTGCTGACCGGCGGCCTGTGGTTCGCCGCCGACCTGACCCGCGCCCTGTGGAAGGCCGGCCGCAACGTCCGCTTCGACGCCCTGTGGCTGGCCTCGTACCATGACGAGCGCAAGAGCACCGGCCGCTGCGAAGTGCGCGCCGACCTGCAGCGCCCGCTGGTGGGCCGTCGCGCCCTGGTGGTCGACGACGTGTTCGACACCGGCCTGTCGCTGTCGGAAGCCGCGCGCCTCGTGAAAGACGCCGGCGCCAGCGAAGTGCTGACCGCCGTCTTCGCCCGCAAGCCCTGGCCGACCTCGCGCGGCATGGAGCCCGACTTCGTGGCCTGGGAAGCCCCGGCCCGCTACCTCGTCGGCTACGGCCTCGACGACGAAGGCAAGAGCCGCGGCCTGCCGTACATCGGCGCGCTGGACTGAGGTCCGGCGCAAGACCCCCTCAGTCGCTCCGCGACAGCTCCCCCAGAGGGGGAGCATCTGGTTCGGCATAGATCCTCCCCCTCTGGGGGAGGTGCCCCGGAGGGCCGGAGGGGGCGCGCGAAGCGCTAATCCATCGCTCTCTGCGTCGTCGCAATAAACCCGCCGCCGAGCACGCGCTCGGGATCGGCCGGGTCGTAGAGCACGCAGGCCTGGCCGGGGGCGACGCCTTCTTCCAGGACGTCGAACACCAGGCGCACGCCGCCGTCTTCCAGCGTCAGGCGACCGGGCACCGGCTCGCGGGTCGAGCGCACGCGGGCGAGCACGGGCGCATTGGCCTTGGCCGCCGCGATCAGGTCGTCCTCGCCGCCCAGCCAGTTGTCTTCCTTCAGGGTCAGGGCCTTGGTCAGCAGAGCCTCGCGCGGGCCGACCACGACATGGCGCTTTTCGGCGTCGATGCGGACGACGAACAGCGGCTCGCCCGTGCCGCCGCCCACGTTCAGGCCGCGGCGCTGGCCGATGGTGTAGCGGGTGACGCCCTCGTGGCGGCCCAGCACCTTGCCGTCCAGGTGCACGATGTCGCCCGCTTCCGCGCCCTGCGGGCGGATGCGGTCGATGACCGTGGTGTATTTGCCCTCGGGCACGAAGCAGATGTCCTGGCTGTCGGGCTTGTCGGCCACCGACAGGCCCAGCGCGGTCGCCACGGCGCGGACCTCGGGCTTTGAGAACCCGCCCAGCGGGAAGCGCAGGAAATCGAGCTGGTCGCGCGTGGTGGCGAACAGGAAGTAGGACTGGTCCTTGGCCGGGTCGGCGGCGCGGCGCAACTGCGGGCGGTTGCTGGCGGCGGTAAAGCCGCGCTGCACGTAGTGGCCGGTGGCCATGGCCTCGGCGCCCAGGTCGCGGGCCACGTCCAGCAGGTCGCGGAACTTGACGGTCTGATTGCAGCGCACGCACGGGATCGGGGTCTCGCCGCGCAGATAGGCGTCGGCGAACTCCTCGATGACCTGCTCCTTGAAGCGGCTTTCGTAGTCGAGCACGTAGTGCGGGATGCCGATGCGCTCGGCCGCCATGCGGGCGTCCATGATGTCCTGGCCGGCGCAGCAGGCGCCCTTCTTCGAGATCGCCGCGCCGTGGTCGTAAAGCTGCAGGGTCACGCCCACCACGTCGTAGCCGGCGCGGGCCAGCAGGGCGGCGGTGACGGTGGAATCCACGCCGCCGGACATGGCCGCGACGATCCGGGTTCCCTCGGGCAGGCCGACGGCCTGCCTGGCGGCCTCGGCGGCGCGCGCGATCAGGGCGTCGCCCTCCGGAACGGGGGCGTGGGCGGGGTCGAAACGGGCGAGGTCGGCGTCCATCGGCGCTATTTAGAGCCTCGACCCCGATTTTGCGAGGTGGAGCAGCGCCGCAGTCTGCTCGCGACCTATTTCAGCACGTTCAGCAGCGACGAGGCCTGGAGCGAGGAGAACACCTGAGCCGAGGCCTGCACGGCCAGCTGGGCGGCCTGCAGGCGGGTGACGGCTTCGGCCATGTCGACGTCGACGACGCCGCCGATCATCACCGTCAGGCTGTCGGACTGATCCTGCAGCGAGACCTGGGCGTCCTCGAAGCGCTTCTGGTTCAGGCCGTTCTTGCCCTGGGCGGTGACCAGGTCCTTGTGGGCGCCGTCGAAGGCCGGCAGCAGGCCCTTGAGGAAGGTCGACTGGGCGTCGGTCAGGTTGCCGGTGAACGGGCCGTTGGCGTCGACATAGGCCTGGACCTGCTTGAAGGCGTCGAACAGGTCGGTCCCCAGGGCGTCGCCCAGCACGCCGGTCGAGACCGTGGTCGACTCGTCGATGCGGTTGGTCGTGACGTACTGGTCGTTCTGGAACAGCGAGGCGGTGCTGGGCGCCGCCGTCAGGTCGGCCATGGTCGTGGCCGTGGTCGTGGCGGTGTCGTTCTTGGCGCCCGAGAACACGTAGTAGCCGTTGGACTTGGTGTTGAGGCCCTGCACCGCGTCGCCAAAAGCGTTCTGCAGCTGCTGCATCAGCGTGGTGGCGTTGCCGGCCGCCAGGGCGTTGGCGATAGCCTCGCGGGCGCCGGTGGCCGAGTTGGCCAGGCGCTCGATGCCCATGTCCTGCATCTCCAGGCGGTTGGAGACGAGCTTGGTCTGGTCGAGGAAGCCGTCGATCTTGGCCTGGGCGCTCTTCATCGCCGTCAGCATCTCGGCGTTCTTGGAATAGCCCTTCAGGTCGCTGGCGACCTTCTGGCTGGAGACCTGTTCGCCGATCTGGTTCTGGCGCACCTGCGCCAGCATCAGGTTCGACGTCATCACGCCGTAGTTGCCGGAGGTGGAGACACGGGTCATGGCGGACCTCAGATGATGTTCACGAGGACGTCGTACATGTCCTTGGTCGCCTGGATCAGGCGGGCCGAGGCGTTGAACGCCTGCTGGTACGTCGTCAGATTGATGAGCTCTTCGTCGAGATTGACGCCCTCGTGCGACTGGCGCTGGGTGTCGACCTCGACCTTCACCGAAGCGGTGGCGTCTTTCTTGGACTCTGCGGCGGCCGCCTTGCGGGCGATCGAGCCGGCGAAGTCGGCGCCGTAGCGCAGCACGCTGCTGGTGGCCGCGCCGACGCCGCCGGCCGAAGAGAAGTTCACCGCGCTGTCGCCGGCCTTGGCCAGGGCCAGGGCGCCGCGGGCGTCGCCGACGGCCAGGGCCGAGGTCCCGGCGGCGGCGGTCAGGTCGAGCTTGGCGAAGGGCAGGCGGGCCGGGTTGCTGTTCATGGCCGCGTCGACCGTATAGCCCGAAGCCCGCGTGCTGCGCTCGGACGGGCCCAGGCCGAACAGCTGGCTCAGCGACGGGCCGCCGGTCCCGCGCTGGGTGCCGTCCTCGACCACCGACAGGGTCACGGGCGAGGCGCTGTTGGAGCCGAAGCTCAGCGCGCCCTTGGAGTCGAGCGCGAAGGTTCCGTACTGGCCCGCGCCGTCGCTGCGCGAGTTCAGGGCGTTCAGCATGTCCTGCATGGTGCCGCCGGCCGGCACGGTGACCTTCACGTCGCGGATGCGGCCGCCCTCGATGTCGGTCAGGCGCAGGGTGATCTCCTCGCCCGGCGTGAAGCCGTGCGGCGAGGCCGTGGTCATGCCCGTCTCGTAAGGCGAGTAGCCGTTCTGGCGGACGATGTCGTTCATGCCGAAGAAGTGGCTGAAGCCCTTGCCGGCCTTGGTCGACGGATTGGTCGGGTCGTCGGCGATGGCCACGCCCAGGCCGCCGTTGGCCGACAGGCTGAGGGCGCCGTTCGAGAAGTTGGCCTGGCCGTCGGCGCCCAGGGCGCTGTTCAGCTGGGTCAGGAAGTTGGCCGGGGTGAAGGCCGGGCCGGCGACGCCGTCGACCGTCATCGAGCCGGCGCTGAAGTCCACCTCGATGCGGCGCTGGATGACGCCGGCCGAGTTGGTCAGGGCGATGGTAGTCTTGCCGGTGAAGCCGGTGAGGGCCGTGGTGGCGTCCAGGCCGGTGTCGCGGCCGGTCATGGTGGCCGGGGCGGGGACCGACGAGTTGGCGTTCGAGGCGCGGTTCAGCTCTTCGGTGGCGCGGGTGACGAATTCGCCCAGCTGGTCCGACAGGGCCGGCAGCTCGGTGTTGCGCAGTTCCAGCAGGCCCTTGATCTCGCCGCTGCTGATATAGAGCGGGCTGGCCTGGCCGCCGCTGTTGGCCGAGGTGACCGTCAGGAAGCCGTTGGCGGTGGGCGACTGCTCGTACTTGATGACGGCCGCGCCTTCGCCGGCCAGGCTCATGCCCTCGGTCGAGCGGATCAGCACGCCGCCGTTGGCGCGCTGGCTGACCTGCACGTTCATCAGCGACGACAACTCGTCGATCAGGCCGCTCTGGATGTTCTCCGAACCGGTCGCGTCGACGCCGGTGGTCTTGGCGCGGGTGATGTCGGCGTTCAGCTCGTCGATCTGCTTGAGCAGCACGTTGACGCGGTCGACGTCGGCCGAGATCTTGGTGTCGGCGTCCTTGCCCAGGCTGGACAGGCCGGCGGTGATGCGGCTGCTCTCACCCAGGAAGTCCTCGACCTTGGTCAGGGCCTGGGCGCGCAGCAGCGACGAGGACGGCTCGTCGGCGGCCTGCGAGAAGGCGCTGAACACATCGTCGAGCATCGAGAAGAAGTTGGTCTTGGCGCTGGGGTCGCCGAACAGTTCCTGGGCGTTGTCCAGCGCGCTCGAGAGCGCGGAGGCGCGGCCGGCGTCCGAGGCGGCGTTCAGGCTGGCCGACTGCAGGAAGCGGTCGGTGGCGCGCTTGATGGCGTCGATGTTGACGCCCACGCCCATGCCGTTCGACACGAGGTTGGACTGGCTGACCGTCTTGCGGACGTAGCCGGCCGTGTTGACGTTGGCGATGTTGTCGGAAACGACGCGCATGCCCGTCTGGGCGGCCATCATCCCCGACGTCGCAGTGTTCAGGATGGTGTTCAGCGACATCAGCGATCTCCTGTCCGCTCGGCAAAGCACGGACCACGCGACGCGACCTTGCCCGGCGAAACTTGCCGGGTGGGCGTCGAGAGCGTCTCGTTTCCGTTGTGCAAACCGTTGAAATACAAGGCGTTGAGTTCCATGCGCCGTGCGGACGACGAGGAGGGGAGCGCAAGGATGGCGCCAACCCGGCCAGCAGCCCGGCTGCGACGTCCCGACGCGGCAAGGGACGGGTCATTCTTTCCGTTTCCGCTCGGCAAAAACCTCCGCAACCTGCCGAAGTCAAAGGGTAAATCGGAAGTTAAAGTCTTTTATATCAATGGCTTGAAGGAAATTTCCGGGTTGGCCCGGCGATTGCTCAGGGGACGTCGGATCAAGGCGTGCTCCATCCGAGCCGTCGTCCAGCCAGAGCGTACCGACCCGCATGACCGCGATCGCCGCCTCTCTTCCGCTCCCGACGCCCGTCCAGGGCGGCGCCGGCGCGTCCGACGCCTCGAGCGCCGGCGACGTCTTCGGTGCGCTGCTGGCCGCCAAGGGCGCCAGCGAAGAGACGACGCAGGAAAAGCCGGCCGCCCGTCCCGCGAGCGGAAACAAGGCGCAGGCCAAGCCCGCCGCCGACCGCAAGGCTGACGACAACAAGGTCGGCGACGAGGCGGCCGGCCAGGACGCCGCCGCGGCCCAGGCCGGCGCGGCCGTGGTCGCCGCCATGAGCGCGCAACAACAGCAGCAGCCCGTCCCCACCGGCCAGGTCGCCGAGACCGTCGCCGTCGACGCCGCCGCCGCCGAGACCGCGGGCTCCACCGATCTTCTGGCTAAGGCCGCCGACCTGGTCGGCGACGTGGCCGAAACCGTTTCCGACGCCGCCAAGCTGGCCGGCGCCGCCCCGGTCGTCGCCGCCGCCGAGACCGTGCAGGCCGCTGCCGACCTGGTCGCCGACGCGGCTGCGCCGCAGGTCGACGCCGAGGCTGTCCTGCCGGTCGTCGCCGACGCGGCGGACGTTCCGGCCATCGACCTGAGCAAGCTGGCCGCCCAGCCGCAGGCCGCCGCGACCACTGAGACGCCCGCCGCGCCGAAGGCCGAGCCCCAGGCTCAAGCGCAGGCCGCAACCGACGCCGCGCAACCGGCCGTCGCTTCGCTGGGCGACGAGATCGTCAGCCTGAAGGGCGTGCAGGTTCCCGCCGATGACGCCGCGACTACGGTCGCCACGACGCCGGTCGACACCGCCGAGGTCGCCGCGCCGGTCGAGGCCCAGGCCGCCGCCGTCGAAACCGCCAAGCCCGCCGAGACCCAGGCGCTGGCGCCCAAGACCGGCAAGGTCGAGGTCGCCGCCAAGGGCGAGGCCGTCGTCACGGCCCACGCCGTCGCCGCCGATCAGGCCGCCCACGACGCCGCGACCAACAGCGACACCGGATCGCAGGGCGGCGGCGCCGACGCCTTCGCCCAGATGGCCGCCGACGCCGCGCCGGTCGACGCCGCCGCGCCCAAGGCCGAGGCGAGCTTCGCCCCGACCGTGCAGGCTCAGGCGGCCGCCACGGCCCAGGCGCCGGCCGAGGCCATCGTGCGCGGCTCGCCCGAGACCGTCGCGGCCATGTCGGCCGAGATCGCCAAGAAGCTCGAGGCCAAGTCCACGCGCTTCGACATCGTCCTGACGCCGGAAGGCCTGGGCAAGGTCGACGTGCAGGTGCGCATCGGCGCCGAGGGCAAGCTGACCGCGACCCTGGCCTTCGAAAATCCGCAGGCCGCCGCCGACCTGCGTCACCGCGCCGGCGAGCTGCGCCAGGCGCTGAGCCAGGCCGGCTTCGACGTCGCCGACAACGCCCTGAAGTTCGACGTGTCGAGCCAGGGCGGCAACGGCGGCCAGAGCCAGCAGCAGAACGCCTTCTTCGATTTCCAGGGCGGCGACCACGGTCGCCGCGCCTTCGCCGGCCGCGCCTTCGCGGGCGCCATGGCCGAGGACATTTCCACCCTTTCGGCTGCGTCGCTGATCCCGGGCTACCGCTTTGCGGAGTCTGACGGCGTCGACGTGAAGATCTAGGAGTTTAGCGTCATGGCCACGACCAGCGCGACGTCCGGCACCTCGGTGATCGACAAGATCAACAACTCGAGGAACCAGCTGGCCAGCAGCGAAGAGACCTTCCTCAAGCTGCTGACCACGCAGATGAAGAACCAGGATCCGTTGTCGCCGATGGATTCCAACGCCTTCACCGGCCAGATCGTCCAGATGACGGGCGTCGAGCAGCAGCTGGTCACCAACGACCTGCTGGCGGCCCTGGTCGGCATGAACGACGGCGGCATCGCCGACGCGGTCAACATGATGGGCAAGCAGGCCACGGCCGAGACCGACACCTCGGTGCTCAAGGACGGCAAGGCCAACTGGAGCTACACCATCGGCCGCAACGCCACTTCGGTGAAGATCGAGGTGCTCGACAAGTACGGCGCCGTGGTCGCCACCAAGCTGCCCGACGACATGAGCAAGGGCGACCACACCTTCGAGTGGGACGGCAAGGACAGCACCACCGGCGTCCAGCAGCCCAACGGCGCGGCCTACACCCTGCGCATCACCGCCGTCGACGGCGAAGGCACGAAGATCGCCACCACCAACAAGGGCCGCATCGAAGGCATCGTGACGGCGGTGACCAGCGAGAGCGGCCAGAACATGGTCACCATCGACGGCGTGAAAGTGCCGATCAGCCAGGTGATCGGCGTCACCAACCCTCCGGACAAGACGGCGGACGCCTCGGACAAGACGCCCGAGGACACCGCAGAGGCCGCCTAAGGCCTCCAACGAATGAACCGGGCGTCAGAATGACGCCGACGCGGTTCCCAACCGAGCCAGACGGCCGACCCGGAACCCAAACGCAAACTGCGCTGAACCCCGCCAAACAAACCTCACGAGCAGGATTTCAGTCATGTCCATCAACAGCGCCATGCTCTCGGGCGTCTCCGGTCTGGTCGCCAACTCGTCGGCCCTGGCCGCGATCTCGGACAACATCGCGAACGTCAACACCGTCGGCTACAAGCGCTCGTCGGCCAATTTCTCGACGCTGGTCACTTCGCAAAGCAAGAACAACACCTACAGCGCCGGCGGCGTGAAGTCGCTGACGCACCAGTTCATCAGCCAGCAGGGCCTGACCCAGTCGACGACCTCGAGCCTCGACCTGTCGATCGCCGGCTCGGGCTTCTTCGTCGCCACCGAGAAGCCGGAAGGCCTGACCGCCACCGACACCCGCTCGTTCACCC
Organism: Caulobacter sp. FG7; assembly: GCF_057808875.1. Lineage (NCBI taxonomy): Bacteria > Pseudomonadati > Pseudomonadota > Alphaproteobacteria > Caulobacterales > Caulobacteraceae > Caulobacter > Caulobacter sp. FG7. The sequence continues at coordinate 170,865 of NZ_JBMDIW010000005.1, read as the reverse complement.
GCGCCGGTTCGTTCCAGCTGGACAACCTGGGCTACCTGAAGAACGACGCCGGCCTTTATCTGCAGGGCTGGCTGGCCGACCCGGTGACCGGCGCCATCACGCCCGATCCGTCGGACCTGACCCAGCTGTCGTCGATCAACGTCGGCAGCGTCGGCGGCACCGCCGAGAAGACCACCCGCGTCGGCGTCAACGCCAACCTGCGTTCGGAACAGGCCGTGTCGGCCGCCGCCAACGCCCTGTCGACCAAGACGGGCGTCGCCGACTCGAACGCCGTCACGGCCGACTACGCCGTCCGCTACAGCCCGACCGGCAACGGCAACGAATATCAGGTCGAAGTCCGCCGCGCGGGCGTCGTTGTCGACACCGGCACGGCCGTGTTCGACCCCGCCACGGGCGCCCTGACCAGCTACACCCCCACCGGCGCGACCGTGCCGGCCGGCTCGATCAACGCCGGCGGCGGCGCCACCGTGTCGTTCGCGGCCCTGGGCCTGAACACCAAGACCGACGCCGTGAACGCCGGCGCCTACGACCCGACCACCCGCTCGATGTCGGACTACGCCGAGGACCCCACCACCGGCGTCAAGCCGGACTTCGAGATCCAGATCCCGGTCTCGGACTCCAAGGGCGGCCAGCGCACCGTCACCCTGTCGCTGCTCAAGGGCCCCGGCCCGAACGAGTGGTTCGCCGAACTGCGCGCCAAGCCGGGCGACCTGGACAACAACACCAACGGCCTGATCAGCTCGGGCAAGATCACCTTCACCACGGACGGCAAGCTGGCTTCGGTCGGCAACCTGTTCGGCGGCGTGACCCCGACGGCGATCCACATCGGCGCTTCGGACCCGACCGCCACGGGCGCGGGTCCGCGCTGGGCCGACGGCCTGGGCATCGACTCCCAGGACATCCAGATCGACCTGGCCAACGCCGCCGGCGGCCTGACCCAGTATAACAGCCAGTCGGTCGTGCAGTCGGTGAACACCAACGGCACCGCGTTCGGCAACCTGACCAACATCGAGGTGGATGAAGACGGCTACGTCTCGGCCATCTTCGACAACGGTGTGACTCGCCGGATCGCCCAGGTGGCCATCGCGACCTTCTCGAATCCCAACGGCCTGAAGGGCGTTAATGGCAACGCCTACCGCGTCACCAATGAAAGCGGCACCTACAGCCTCAAGACCCCGGGCCAGGGCGGCGCAGGTTCTCTGGCTCCCTCGACGCTGGAAGCTTCGACTGTCGACCTGTCGACTGAATTCACCGGCCTGATCACTACGCAACGCGCGTACTCGGCCTCGTCGAAAATCATCACTACCGCTGATCAGATGCTGGAAGAACTTCTGAGCATTAAGCGCTGATCATAGGTATTAACTTGTATTAATCAGAGTGTGTCACATCGATACACTCTGGTGGATGGAGGAAGTCCCTTGTTTAGGTCTTTCTTTACTACCGGAATTAAGCCGTCGTTATTCCCCGGCGCCTATATTCCTCGTCAACAGTGATGGTTGTGGGAAAGGCGTAAAGCCATGTTGCAGCAGCAGCGCACGAACAGCCGGGGTGAAAAGTACGTCATCGGTCCGACCGGTGCGCCTCTAACCCTGTCGGATCTTCCGCCCCCGGAAACCCAGCGTTGGGTGATCCGGCGAAAGGCAGAGGTGGTGGCCGCCGTCCGCGGTGGTCTCCTCTCGCTCGACGAGGCGTGTGATCGTTACAAGCTGACCAACGAGGAATTCCTCGCCTGGCAGCAGTCGATCGATCGCCACGGTCTGGCGGGTCTGCGGACCACCCGGCTTCAGCAGTACCGCTAAACGGCGGAAAAACTGAAAGGGCGCGAGGGGTTATGCTCCGTAAAGCGCCCGAACGGTCTGATCAGCGGCCGCGCCCCCCAGGGCGCGGCCGCGACCATTTGGCGCCTATGGAGGCGGGTTCTCGCCTCAAATCTAAAGCCGTCGTTAACCATCGACTGGGTAAATCCTGCCTAGCGACGGCGGACTTCCATCCGTCTCGCTTGCGATCCGTTCGGACGCAGTTTGAGGGACAGGCCCAGTGGATAAATTCCTGAGCGCGATTCAGAAGTTCGGCGTCGGCCGACTGGCCGCCCTGGCGGGCGTCGCCGTCGGCTCCATCGCCGTGCTGGCCGCGGTCGTGATGATGCTGGGCAAGCAGCCGAGCGAGCTGCTGTATTCGAATCTCGACCTCAAGGAAGCTTCGGCCGTCACCCAGGCGCTGGACCAGGCTGGCATCAAGTACGAGACCAAGGGCGACGGCTCGACCATCATGGTCGCCCGCGACAAGGTCAATTCCGCCCGCCTGCTGGTTTCGGGCAAGGGTCTCGTGACCTCGGGCTCGATCGGCTACGAGATCTTCGACACCGGCAACGCCATCGGCCAGACCGACTTCGTCCAGCAGCTGAACCGCCAGCGCGCCCTGCAGGGCGAGCTGGAACGCACCATCCGCGGCTGGCAGGGCGTGCGCGACGTCCGCGTCCACCTGGTGCTGCCCAAGCGCCAGCTGTTCGAGGAAGACGCCGAGCAGCCGTCCTCCGCCGTCACCATCGGCACCGCCGGCCGCGAGCCGTCGTCGGACATGGTCGCCGCCGTCCAGAACCTGGTCGCCGGCTCGGTCCCGGGCATGAAGCCCGAGCGCGTCAACGTCATCGACGACCACGGCAAGACCCTGTCGGCCGGCGGCGACGAGAGCCTGGCCGGCCGCCTGGCCCAGGACCGCAAGTCCGAGGCCGAGGCCCGCATCTCCAAGAGCGTCAAGGAAATGCTCGACGGCGTCCTGGGCCCGGGCAAGGCCCGCGTCACGGTCACCGCCGACCTCGACCTGAACCGCATCACCACCCAGGAAAAGCGCTACGATCCGGACGGCCAGGTCGTGCTGTCGGAAAGCACCAGCGCCAACAACGCCTCCGAGACCAAGAACGACGACACCGGCGGCGTCACCGCCACCCAGAACATCCCCGGCGCCGCGCCGGCCGGCATGCAGCCGCTGGGCTCGACCTCGGGCGCCAATGAGACGACGACCAACTACCAGAACTCCGAAACCGTCCGCACCGAAGTGGTCGAGCCGGGTTCGATGAAGAAGGTCGCCGTGGCCGTGGCCGTGGACGGCGTCACCGCCGCTCCGGGCAAGGACGGCAAGCCGGGCGCCTACACCCCGCGCACCGCCGAGGAGATCGCCCAGATCGAAGAACTGGTGAAGACCGCCATCGGCTACGACGCCGCCCGCGGCGACCAGGTGAAGGTCACCAACATCCGCTTCCCGACCGCCGAGGACCAGGGCCTGGACGGCAAGGGCGGTCTGATGGCCGGTTTCGACAAGAACGACCTGATGCGCGTCGCCGAGATCGGCGTCCTGGCCATCGTCGCCCTGCTGATCCTGCTGTTCGCCGTGCGCCCGTTCATCAAGAGCCTGACCCAGCCGGCCGGCCAGCATCCGATCCAGCTGGCCCTGGGCCAGGGCGACCAGCCGGTGACCCGCCTGGTCACCCTGTCGGACGGCACGACCCAGCAGGTCGTCGTCGACCAGTCGGGCGAGCCGATCGCCATCGCCGGCCCGGTTTCCGACATCGACCAGCGCATCGACATCGCCAAGATCGAAGGCCAGGTGAAGGCCTCGTCGATCAAGCGCGTGTCGGAGTTCGTCGAGAAGCACCCCGAAGAGTCGGTCGCGATCCTGCGCAACTGGCTGCACGAGTCGGAGTGATCGGATGAAGGCCGCCGTCACAGACATCGCCAAGCTGGCCGGGCCCGAAAAGGCCGCCATCGTCCTGCTCGCCCTGGGTGAAGACCACACCAAGATCTGGGAAGCGCTGGACGACGAGGAGATCAAGGAAGTCTCCCAGGCCATGGCCAGCCTGGGCACGGTTTCGGCCAGCGTGGTCGAAGAGCTGCTGGTCGAGTTCGTCTCGGGCATGAGCTCGACGGGCGCGATCATGGGCTCCTACGAGCAGACCCAGCGCCTGCTGATGTCGTTCATGGCGCCCGAGAAGGTCGACCAGCTGATGGAAGAGATCCGCGGTCCGGCGGGTCGAACCATGTGGGACAAGCTGGGCAACGTAAACGAGGCGGTGCTCGCCAACTACCTGAAGAACGAATACCCCCAGACCGTCGCTGTCGTGCTGTCGAAGGTGAAGAGCGACCACGCCGCCCGCGTTCTGGCCTGCCTGCCGGAAGACTTCGCGCTGGAATGCGTCACCCGCATGCTGCGCATGGAGCCGGTGCAGCGCGAGATCCTGGACAAGATCGAGCAGACCCTGCGGATCGAGTTCATGTCGAACCTGGCGCGCACGTCCAAGCGCGACAGCCACGAGATGATGGCCGAGATCTTCAACAACTTCGACCGCCAGACCGAGGCCCGCTTCATCGCCGCCCTGGAAGAGCGCAACCGCGAGGCGGCCGAGCGCATCCGGGCCCTGATGTTCGTGTTCGAGGACCTGTCGAAGCTGGATCCGGGCGGCGTGCAGACCCTGCTGCGCGCCACCGGCAAGGAGCAGCTGGCCCTGGCCCTGAAGGGCGCCTCGGACAAGCTGCGCGAGATGTTCTTCTCCAACATGTCCGAACGCGCCTCGAAGATCATGCGCGAGGACATGGAAAGCATGGGTCCGGTGCGTCTGAAGGACGTCGACCAGGCCCAGGTCGCCATGGTCCAGATCGCCAAGGACCTCGCCGCCAAGGGCGAGATCATGCTGGCCGGTTCGGGCAGCGACGACGAGCTGATCTACTGAGGCGCGCGGGATGAGCAACGGAACCTATCAGCGCTTCGCCTTCGACACGGTCTTCGACGACCGTGGCGGGGTGGCCTACGAGGCCCCCAAGGTGAAGAAGAGCTTCACGCCAGAAGAGGTCGAGGCCGCTCGCGCCGAAGCCTTCGCCGAGGGCGAGCGTTCGGCCGTGGCCCGCGCCGAGCAGGAGGCCGCCCAGGCCATGAACGCGATCGCCCACGCCGTGCACGGCGCGCTGGCGACCCTGACGGCCGTGGCCCACGAGCACCGCGAGCATTCGGCCCGCCTGGCGCTCGCCTGCGCCAACAAGATCGCCGACGCGGCTCTCGACCAGTTCCCCGAGGCCCCGGCCTCGGCGGCCCTGCTGGCCCTGGCCCGCGAGGTCGAGGCCCAGCCCAAGCTTTCCGTCCGCGTCGCGCCGCACTTGGTCGAGCGCACCCAGGCGGCCCTGGAGCAGACCGCCCAGGCCATCGGCTTTCCGGGCGCGATCGTCGCCCGCGCCGACGGCGCCCAGCCCCCCGCCGCCTTCGTCCTCGACTGGGGCGATGGCCGCGCCGAGTTCAATCCCGACGAGGCGGCGCAGCGCGTCGCCCAGGCCCTGGAAGCCGCCATCGCGGCCGAGGGCCTGCACGCCGAACCCCTGCTTCCTAGCGAAGGCTGACCGCCATGTCCGACGACCTGACCCTCAACGATTTCAACGGCGGCATGCTGGCCTCGGAAATCCCGGTCGAACTGAGCGACAAGATCGCTTCCGACCTGGCGCCGGTGTTCGACGTGCCCGTCAACATCTCGGCCGTGCTCGGCCGCTCGAACATGTCGGTGGCCCAGCTGCTGCAGTTGCAGGCCGGTTCGATTCTCGAGCTGGACCGCAAGGTCGGCGAGGCGATCGACATCTACGTCAACAACCGCCTGGTCGCCCGGGGCGAGGTCGTCGTCGTCGACGAGCGCCTGGGCGTGACCATGACGGAAATCATCAAGGACGGCGACGCCGCGGGCTGATCCCCGCAGCTTCTCGTCCACCCCAGTCCGCGCCTTCTGAAAGAGGGCGAAGCAGTAGAAGATCGGTCCGGAAGGGCCGCCCGGAGACAAGACAATGCGCCTCTTGGTCGTTGGTAAACTGAACGGTCAGCTCTCGGTCGCCGTGAAGATGGCGATGAACGCCGGGGCCAAGGTTTCGCACGTCGAGACGACGGAGCAGGCGACCAACGCGCTGCGGGCCGGGCAGGGCGCCGACCTGATGATGGTCGACTACGGCCTGGACATCGCCGGCCTGATCGCCGCCAACGAAAGCGAGCGCATCCGGGTGCCGGTCGTGGCCTGCGGCGTCGACGCCGATCCGATGCGCGCCGCCGGCGCCATCAAGGCCGGGGCCAAGGAATTCATCCCGCTGCCGCCGGACGCCGAGCTGATCGCCGCCGTCCTGGCCGCCGTCACCGACGACAACCGTCCGATGATCGCCCGCGACCCCAACATGGAGCAGGTGATCAAGCTGGCCGACCAGGTCGCGCCCTCGGACGCCTCGATCCTGATCACCGGCGAAAGCGGTTCGGGTAAGGAAGTGATGGCCCGCCACGTCCACGCCAAGTCGCGTCGGGCCAAGGCGCCGTTCATCAGCGTCAACTGCGCCGCCATTCCCGAGAACCTGCTGGAAAGCGAGCTGTTCGGCCACGAGAAGGGGGCCTTCACCGGCGCCCTGGCCCGCCGCATCGGCAAGTTCGAGGAAGCCAACGGCGGCACGCTGCTGCTGGACGAAATCTCGGAAATGGACGTGCGTCTGCAGGCCAAGCTTCTGCGCGCCATCCAGGAGCGCGAGATCGACCGCGTCGGCGGCACCAAGCCGGTGAAGGTCGACATCCGCATCCTCGCGACCAGCAACCGCAACCTGGCCGAGGCGGTCAAGGAAGGCGTGTTCCGCGAAGACCTGCTCTATCGCCTCAACGTCGTGAACCTGGCCCTGCCGCCGCTGCGCGAACGCCCGGGCGACATCATCAATCTGTGCGAGCACTTCGTGAAGAAGTATTCGGCCGCCAACGGCATCGACCTCAAGCCGATCTCGGCCGAGGCCAAGCGTCGCCTGATCGCCCACCGCTGGCCGGGCAACGTGCGTGAACTGGAAAACGCCATGCACCGCGCGGTGCTGCTGTCGACCGGCGCCGAGATCGAGGAGTTCGCCATCCGCCTGCCGGACGGCCAGCCCCTGGCGCCGGCCCCCGACGCAGCCGTGGCCCGCGGCGCCTCGATGGCGGCGGCCGAGGCCGTGGCCAGCGCCGCCGCCCGCAGCTTCGTCGGCCAGACCGTGGCCGAGATGGAGCAGACGCTTATCATCGACACCCTGGAGCACTGCCTGGGCAATCGCACCCACGCGGCCAACATCCTGGGCATCTCGATCCGCACCCTGCGCAACAAGCTCAAGGAGTACGGCGACGCCGGCGTCAACGTGCCCCCGCCGCAGGGCGGCGTCGGCGCGGCCGCCTAAACCTCAAGTGTAGAATCTGTTCGGCGCCCGCGACGATCGGTCCGGCGCCGAACATGGCTAATTTCGATTAAGGAGATGGCGGGCCGTCACAAATCGCTTCAAGCGGAACGGTCCACCTCAGTCGACAGCAGCAAGGCTTTCCATGGCTGACGCCGCCGCCCCCAAGGCCGCTTCCTCGATCCCCAGCGCCAGGTCGCTGTGGGAAGGGATCCTGCGCGGCGAGATGGGCCTGGCCGTCGGCGTCGTGGGCATCATCGTCCTGCTGATCCTGCCGGTGCCGCCGGCGCTGCTCGACATCCTGCTGGCCGTGTCGCTGACCGGCTCCGTGCTGATCCTGATGACGGCGGTGCTGATCAAGAAGCCGCTGGAATTCACCTCTTTCCCGACCGTCCTGCTGGTCGCGACCCTTTACCGCCTGGGCCTCAACATCGCCTCGACCCGCCTGATCCTGGGCAATGGTCACGAGGGCGGCCACGGGGCCGGCGCGGTCATCGCCGCCTTCGGCAACCTGATGATGCAGGGCAACTTCGTCATCGGCGTGATCATCTTCATCATCCTGGTGGTGGTGAACTTCATGGTCGTCACCAAGGGTTCGGGCCGCATCGCCGAAGTGGCCGCGCGCTTCACCCTGGACGCCATGCCCGGCAAGCAGATGGCCATCGACGCCGACCTGTCGACGGGCCTGATCGACCAGGACCAGGCCAAGATCCGCCGCAAGGAACTGGAGCAGGAAAGCACCTTCTTCGGCGCCATGGACGGCGCCAGCAAGTTCGTGAAGGGCGACGCCGTCGCCGGCCTGATCATCACCGGCATCAACATCGTCGGCGGCATCCTGATCGGCGTCGTGCAGCACAAGGTGCCGATGGGCGAGGCCGCCTCGACCTACACCCTGATGACCATCGGCGACGGCCTGGTCAGCCAGATCCCGGCCCTGATCATCTCGATCGCCGCCGGTCTGGTGGTGTCGAAGGCCGGCGTCGAAGGCAGCGCCGACAAGGCCCTGACCACGCAGCTGGCCATGAACCCGGTCGCGCTGGGCATGGTCTCGGCCTCGTCGGGCGTCATCGCCCTGATCCCCGGCATGCCGCTGCTGCCGTTCGCGGGCCTGGCCGTTGGCGCGGGCTTCCTCGCCTATCGCCGCGCCCAGCAGGCCAAGGAAGCGCCGGCGAAGGAGGCCGCCGCCGCGGCGGCCGCCGCGGCAGCCGAGGCGCCTTCGGAGCCCGAAGAGGAGCCGATCAGCGCGGCCCTGGCCATCGACGACGTCAAGATCGAGCTGGGCTACGGTCTGCTGACCCTGATCAACGACCTGGAAGGCCGCCGCCTGACCGACCAGATCCGCGCCCTGCGCAAGACCCTGGCCACCGAGTTCGGCTTCGTCATGCCGCCCGTGCGCATCCTCGACAACATGCGCCTGGCCAACCAGGGCTACGCCATCCGCATCAAGGAGATGGAAGCGGGCCTCGGCGAAGTGCGCCTGGGCCACCTGATGGCCATGGATCCGCGCGGCGGCCAGGTGGAGCTGCCCGGCGAGCACGTGCGCGAGCCCGCCTTCGGCCTGCCGGCCACCTGGGTCGCCGACGACCTGCGCGAGGAGGCGACGTTCCGCGGCTACACGGTCGTGGATCCGGCCACGGTGCTGACCACGCACCTGACCGAGATCCTCAAGGAGAACATGGCCGACCTGCTCTCCTACGCCGAGGTGCAGAAGCTCCTGAAGGAGCTGCCGGAAAACCAGAAGAAGCTCGTCGACGACCTGATCCCCGGCGTCGTCAACGCCGCCACGATCCAGCGTGTGCTGCAGGCCCTGCTCAAGGAGCGCGTCTCGATCCGCGACCTGCCGCAGATCCTGGAAGGCATCGGCGAGGCCGCCCCGCACACGGCTTCGGTCACCCAGCTGGTCGAGCAGGTGCGCGCGCGCCTGGCCCGCCAGCTGTGCTGGGCCAATCGGGGCGAGGACGGCGCCCTGCCGATCATCACCCTGTCGGCCGACTGGGAGCAGGCCTTCGCCGAAGCCCTGATCGGGCCGGGCGAGGACAAGCAGCTGGCCCTGGCCCCGTCGCGCCTGCAGGACTTCATCCGCGGCGTGCGCGACACCTTCGAGCGCGCCGCCCTGCAGGGCGAGTCGCCGGTGCTGCTGACCAGCCCGGGCATCCGCCCCTATGTCCGTTCGATCATCGAGCGCTTCCGCGGCCAGACCGTGGTGATGAGCCAGAACGAGATCCACCCCCGGGCCCGCCTGAAGACGGTGGGGATGGTCTAGGGACGGGCGAGCCGACTGCTTGCGCGATCCGTGGCGGACGTTGGATGCTCCCCCTCTGGGGGAGCTGTCGCGGAGCGACTGAGGGGGTAGGCGCCGCGCCGGCCCCCTCCGGCCCTCCGGGCCACCACCCCCAAAGGGGGAGGATCTCGTGCACCCTTAGCCGGCAGTCAGTTCTTCAGCTCCGCGGGGGCGTTGAAGGTCCCGGCGCCCTAAGCCCCGAACGCCGTGTGGTAGGTCACCGCGCCGCGCGGCGGGCGGCCCTTGAACACCAGCCGCTGCAGGTAGGGCGAGGACTCGCCGCCGTAGGTCAGGGCCTCGTCGGCCACGAAGCCGAACCGTTCGTAGTATTTGGGTGAGCCCAGCAGCACGCAGCCGGCCGCGCCGCGCGCTTCCAGCTGTTTCAGGCCCTCGCGGATCAGGGCCTGGCCAAGGCCCGTACCCTGCTGGTCGGGGCTGACCGACACCGGACCAAGGCCGTACCAGTCGCCTGACGAGACCTCGATGTCGACCGGCGAGAAGGCGATGTGGCCGGCGACCTGGCCGTCGACCTCGGCCACCAGCGATAGCGACAGCGCGCCCGCCGCGCGCAGGGCGGCGACGATCAGGGCCTCGGTCTGGCTGCTGTAGGGGCGGCCCAAGAAGGCGGCGGACGTCACCGCGCCGATGGCGGCGACGTCTTCGGGGCGCTCGGGACGGATCAGCATGGCTCAGGCTTCCAAGGTGGCGAGGACGAAGTCGGCGCGGGCGGCCACCGACGTCTTTGGCAGGACGACGACCTCGTAGTCGAGGGCGGGCAGGGCGGCTTCCAGGCGGCCATATTCCTCCAGCGCCGCGTCGAGGCCGTGGCGGCGCTCGGCGTCGGCGACGTGGATCTGCGGCCAGGGCGGGGCAAGAAAGACCCGGCGATGATAGCGGTGGGCGCGGTCCAGCGCCCGCAGGCTGGGCTCGCCGGTGGCGGCCTCCAGGGCGCTGGCGGCGTCGACCAGGCCGCGGTCGAAGAACACCCAGCCATGCAGCCCGCGCGCGGCCTCGCGATCGGCCAGGGCCAGCTCGACGGCGCGGCGGGCGAAGGCGGCGGGATCGTTCCAGGGCAGGACGGGGTCGTCGGGGCCTTTCGCATGCCGGACGATGCGGCGGCCGGGCTCCTCGACGACGGCGTAGCCGCGGGCGGCCAGCTGCGCCAGCAGGCTGGACTTGCCGCCGCCCGAGCAGCCGGTGATCAGGACGAAGTTGTCGGCCATGAGTCGCCCTCCGGCCGTGATCCTAGCCTAGCGGGTCATCCAGGGGCGCGACTTGCCGGTCGGCGCGACGGCGTCGGCCTTGTCGACCTTGCCGCTGGAGGCCTTGGGCCCGTGGCCATGGCGACCCTGGGCGGCCTTCTTCAGGCGCAGGGCGCGCTGCATCGGGGTTTCGTTCGGCGGGGCGTCGTTGGTCTCGTTGCTCATCGGCGCGCTGTAGCACGCCTGGACGCCCCGCGCCCGCGCTTAGTGCCCTCCCGAGCGGTCCGGGTGGGGAACCTTCGCCACGTCGGCGGCCGTCACCGGCTTGGCGTAGGCGTTGCCGAAGTGGGTGCGCACATAGGTGACGACCTGCGCGATCTGGTCGTCGTCCAGCGTGCCGGCGAAGGGCGGCATGCCGCCCTGGCCGCGCACGACCACCATGGAGACGTAAGGCACGGCGGCCAGTTTCGGATTGCCGGCCAGGGCGGGAATCGTCCCCGCGCCGGTTCCGCCCTTGGCGTCGGCCATGTGGCAGGCCTGGCAGACGGCCTCGTAGACCTGCTGGCCGGTGATCGGCTTTTGCACGCGGACCACGCCGCCGCCGGTGTCGCCGCCGGGCGGGGCCTGGGCGACGGCGGGGATGGCGCAGGCGAGGGCGGCGATGAGCGCCGACGCCGCGACGAGAACGGGACGGGTCATGCTTCAGGCCTCCAGGGCGCGCTTGTGCAGGCGGGTGATGGCGTCGAGAGACGAGAGCAGGGCGCCCTCCATCCAGCAGCCGACATAGGAGGCGTGCTCGCCGGCCAGCACGATCCGCCGGTCCATGGCCACCAGGGTCTGGTAGTGCTCTTTACGGGTCTCCTCGGTCCAGCGGGCGCAGCAGCCCAGGGCCCAGGGCACGCGGCTCCAGGCCACCGAGGCGCCGTTCGAAAATTCCTTGCGATAGCTCTGCGGGTGCAGGACCGAGCCCTGTTGCAGGGCGACCTCGATGCGCTGCTGCGGCGTCATGCCGGCCAGGCGATAGGCCCCCATCTCGCGGGCGAAGGCCCCCAGCAACACGGCCGGCCCGTTCCCGAACAGATTGTTGTTGGGATAGGAGATCAGGGCGATCTCCTGGTCGGTGAAGCTGTGGCCGCCGTAGATGGAGTCTTCCTCCTCCCAGAACCGCCGTTTCATCTCCAGGCCGATCTTCACCTGGCCCGAATAGGGCACGGCCTTGATGGCTGCGGCCAGGTCGTCGCTGATCTCGCTGTCGATCTGGCCGAGGATGGAAAGTGGAATGGTGCAAACGCACCAGTCTGCTTTGGCGGTCTCGACCTTGCCCGTGGCGGTGTCGCTGAAGGTGACGGCCACGCCCTTGTCGTCCTGGGCGATCTTCGTGACCTTGGCGTTGAAGGTCGTCAGGCCCTCGACCTGCCTGGCGAAGGCCTTGCCGATCATGTCCATGCCGCCGACCGGCTGGAACATGGTGGTCTGCATCTCGTGACCCATGAAGAAGGCCATCGAGGTCCAGACCTGCGGGTCGAGCACGTCGTGCAGGGCGTAGAGGTCGGACGGGATCGGCGCGCCGTCGATGCCGCCGCCGGGCGGCCGGTCGTAGCCTCGGTGGGCCGAACTGCGCAGGCCCTTGGCGTAGCGATAGTCGCCGTCGAGCATGCCCCAGCCCTTCAGGGCCTCCAGCAGCTTTTCTCGGTCCTCGGGCGTGACCGCATCATCCAGCGCCTTGGTGTTGATCGATTTGGCCAGCAGCTCGGCGACATTGCCCTCGAAGTCGGCCGCGGCCGACTTGAAGCGCACGGGCTTGCCGTCGAACGCGGTCGAGGAGTGGACCCAGGTGTTGTGGTTGAACTGGATGAACGGCTCCAGCACCACGCCGAACTGCTTGCAGTAGTGAAGCAGGGTGCGGTGATGGTGCGGGATGCGCCACGGGCCGGGGTTGAAGTAGTTGCCGGTCGCGAAGCCGACCTTCTGGGTCGCGCCGCCCAGCTCGGTATAGGTGTCGCCGCCCCGCAGGGACCAGTTCCGGCCGCCCGCGCGGCCCTGGTATTCGAGGATCCGCACCTTGTAGCCGGCGCGGGTCAGCTCATAGGCCGCCAGCAGGCCGGCGAGGCCCGCCCCCAGCACCAGCACCGAGGCGCCGGGCCTGGCGCCCCCAAGGTTCGGCGGGCCGTGGAACTGGGTCTCGGCGGCGTGACCAAGGGTGGTCATGGCCTGGTACAGCGCCGCCGTGCCGCCCACCTGGGCGATCGCGGTCAGCAGCTGTCGTCTGGTCGGTACGCGGACTCCGTCTGGCATCGTGCTCGGCCCTATCCCCTTCGCCGCCGCCCGCGACCGGGCGGCTCGCGAGGCCGAGCTAAGCAGGGCGGCTTGCGCCCCCGCCGCCCACTTTGTTGGCGTGGCGAGCGGATGGGTTCGCGGATCACCGTTCCGCAGCGTTCGGACGATGGGGCTGCGCAGGAAACGGGCAGGCTGGAAGCGGGGGCTCGCCTTGGTTAGGGTTTCTCTCGTTAAGCGGGAGTCGCCTTGAGCTTCGCGGATTGCATCGTGTTCGCCGACGAGAGCGGGTCGCCGGTCCTGGAAAGCCCGGACCCGACCTTTCCGCTATTCGTCTTGAATGCTGTCCTGGTCGGCAAGGAGGCCTATGCGGCAACGATCGTACCTCGCCTGCAGCGCCTGAAGTTCGACTTCGTGGGTCATGATCAGTTGATTTTGCACGAGCGAGACATTCGTCGTCAGCAGAATGCCTTCGCCTTTCTCCAGGCGAGCGTGGAGAAGCGAGAAGCCTTTATCGAGCGCATCAACGAGATCGTGGCGATCAGTGATTTCGAGATCGTTGCGGCTGTGATCGACAAGGTCCGGCTGGTTGATCGCTATGCCGATCCGTGGAGTCCCTACGAACTCGCGCTGCATTTCTGCCTGGAGAAGTTGCTGGAGCGTCTTCTTGCGTTGGGGCAAGCAGGGCGGCTCGTACATGTCGTCTTCGAAGGCCGTGGGCGGAAGGAGGATGCGGCCCTGGAGCTGCACTTTCGGCGTATTGTCTCCAACGAAGTACGCTGGGGCTATCGGCAACCCGATTTCAGGCAGGTTCTCTGGGAGCCGCTATTCGTCGACAAGAAGAGCAACTCGTCGGGCCTGCAGTTGGCGGATCTTATGGCCAGACCGATCGGATTGAAGGTTTTACGGCCGGTGCAGGAGAACAGGGCGTTCGAAATTCTTCGACCCAAACTGGCGTTCGGCGGCCTGAAGATCTTTCCATGAAGCAGAAGGGCCCCCGAGAGATCCCAGGAGCCCGACGCCGACCGAGAAACCCCAGTCCATTTGCAATACATAATAGTCGCTGAGAGCTGTCTCGGCAACGCCCGGCGATCTACGGAACCTCAGGCACCGCCCACGGAGCGAACGCCTGCCGGCTCTTCAGGCGGGCGTAATAGGCCTCGACCGCCGGCAGGGCGTCGCGGTCGATGGGGGAGGCGGCCCAGCGGTGGACCGAGACGCCCAGCACCACGTCGGCCAGGGTGAAGGTCTCGCCGGCCGCGAAGGCGCCGGTGCGCTCCAACTGGCGATCGAGCAGGGCCATGGCGCCGTTCCAGGCGCGGACGCTGGCGGCGATCTGGGCCGGGTCGTCGAAGCCGGGCATGCGGCGCACGAGGCCCGCGAAGGCGTAGCGCCAGGCGGTGTTCAGCTCGGTGGCCTGCCAGTCCATCCATTGCTCGACGGCGGCCCGGCCGCGTGGCTCGGTCGGCAGCAGGGCTTCGCCGCCGACGTGGCGCGAGGCCAGATAGCGGCAGATGGTGTTGGATTCCCACAGCGGCCCGTGCTCGTCGATCAGCACCGGCACCAGGGCCTTGGGATTGAGGGCCAGGAAGGCCGGATCGCTCGTCGAGGCATAGCCCATGCCCCAGTCCTCGCGCTCGTAGGCGAGATCAAGCTCGCCGCAGGTCCACAGCACCTTGCGGACGTTCAGCGACGAGGTGCGGCCCATTATCCTGAGCATGGGGATCTTGAGCATGTGGCCTCCTGAAGCGCCTTGATCTCTAGCATTTCGGAGACGGGCGGCCGGCGGAGAAAATCTGCAAGGCGCGGCGGGCGGCGACTCGTTATGTGGTTGGCTTACATAACGAGGGGATTTCATGCTGTTTCGCTCCGTACTGCTCGCCGGTTCGCTGCTGGCCGGCGCCGCCCACGCCCAGGGCGACGTCTATGCGCTGGGCGAGGTGCAGGTGACCGCCCGCAACGCCGCCGGCGAAACCGTGGGCGGCAGCACGGTCAAGGGCGAGGCTCTGCGCAAGTTCGACAAGGCCAGCGTCGACCAGGCGCTGGACCTGATCCCGGGGGCGGCGGCGGGCAACAGCGGCGGCTCGCGCAACGAGCGGCTGGTGTTCATCCGCGGTTTCGACCGCTTCCAGACCACCCTGTCGATCGACGGCGTGCGGGTGTTCCTGCCGGCCGACAACCGCATCGACTTCGCGCGCTTCCTGACGGCCGACCTCTCCGAGGTCCAGGTTTCCAAGGGCTATGTCTCGGTGCTGGACGGTCCGGGCGGCCTGGGCGGGGCGATCAACCTGGTCACCCGCAAGCCGTCGCAGCCCTTCGAGGGCGAGATCCGCCTGGGCGCGGGCTTCGACGGCGACGGCTCGCTGAACAGCAACACGGTGTCGGGCCGCATCGGCGGCAAGACCGACCGATTCTACGTCCAGGCCAGCGGCGCACGCAGCGAGCGCACCCACTGGCGGCTGCCCGACGACTACAAGGCCACGGCGCTGGAGAACGGCGGGAACCGCGACCACTCCGAAAGCGAGGACTGGCGGGTCAATCTCAAGGCCGGCTTCACGCCCAACGCCACCGACGAATACTCGATCACCTACGCCCGCCAGGAGGGCGAGAAGAACGCGCCCTACCACGTCACCGACACGGCCAGCACCCGTTACTGGTCCTGGCCCTACTGGAACATCGACAGCCTGGCCCTGCTGACGCGGACGCAGATCGCCGACAACGCCGTGCTGAAGGCCCGCGTCTATCGCAACACCTTCGAGAACGCGCTCTATTCGTGGGACAACGCCCGCCAGAACAGCCAGATCCTGGGGCGGGCGTTCCGCTCCTATTATGACGACGTGGCCTATGGCGGGAACCTGGAGCTGGACGTCGACGTCACCGCCAGCAACACCCTGAAGGCCGCCGCCTTCTACCGCCGCGACGAGCACGTCGAGTGGCAGCAGAGCTTCGCCCCGGCCGGGACCGAACCGCGCCAGACGGTGATCGAGGACACTACCTCGGTCGCCCTGGAGGACACCCAGCGCTTTGGCGACAAGGTCGACCTGGTGGTCGGCGTGTCGCGCGACCGCCGCGACCTGGTCACAGCCCAGGACTACAACTCGAACGCCTTCGTCTTCTATCCGCTGACCGACGACGTGGCCTGGAACGGTCAGGCGGCCCTGGTCTGGCGGCCGCTGCCCGACGTGCAGCTGCATGGCAGCGTCTCGTCGCGCGCCCGCTTCCCGACCCTGTTCGAGCGCTATAGCGCCCGCATGGGCCAGGCTGTGCCCAATCCGGACGTCAAGGCCGAGCGGGCGATCAACTACGAGCTGGGCGGCGCGGTCGACTTCACGCCGCTGCTGAAGATCGAGGGGGCGGTGTTCTACAGCGACGTGCGCGACGCCCTGATCTTGATCCCCGTGGCGCTGGGGCCGCCCTATGGCACGGTCAACCAGACCAAGAACGCCGGCGACGGCGAGTATTACGGTCTGGAAGGCGCGGCGACCTTCAAGGCCGGCGACCACCTGACCCTGGGCGGCAACTACACCTACCTGCACCGCAAGCTGACCGACCCGACCAACGCCGCCTTCCGCCCGACCGGCACGCCGGACCACAAGCTCTTCGTCTATGCCGACTGGACCCTGAACGACCGCCTGTCGCTGACGCCCAGCGTCGAGGCGGCGTCCAGGCGCTGGACGGTGACCTCGAGCTCGCTGGTCAGCCCCGCGCGCTACTACCGCACCGGCGGCTACGTGCTGGCCAACCTGACGGCCCAGGTGACGGTGACGCCGAAGATCGACGTCATCCTCGGCGCCCGCAACCTGCTGGACCAGAAGTACCAGCTGGTCGACGGCTTCCCCGAGGAAGGCCGCAACTTCCGCGCCGACCTGCGGGTCAAGTTCTGAGGAGCTCCGACATGCGTCTTGCCCTGATCCTCGCCGCTGGCCTCGCCCTGGCCGCGCCGGCCGCCTTCGCCCAGACGACGCCGGACGCGGCCTGTGCGCCCGGCGTCGAGGCCGGTCTGCCGCCAGAGCTGGCGGCCTGGTCGGCCAGGGCCCCGCTGGCGGCGGCGACTTCGTTGGCTGGACTGCCCAGGGCCGTGCTGGCGCCCGGCCATGCCTATGCCGCCGCCCTGTCGCCGACGCCGGACGTCGCCTACGCCGTCCAGCCGGAAAAGCCCGGCGGCACGGTCAGCAGGGGCGGCCTGTTCTCGCTGAAGGTCGAGACGGCGGGCTCCTATGTGATCGCGCTGGGGACCGGCGCCTGGATCGACGTGCTGAAGGACGGCGCGGCCCAGCGCTCCACCGCCCATGGCCGGGGTCCGGCCTGCTCGACCGTGCGCAAGATGGTGACCTTCGACCTGACGCCCGGCGACTACCTGATCCAGATCTCGGCCAACGCCCAGGCCGAGCTGCCGATCATGGTCGCCCGCAAGCCCTGACGCGACGGGGAGGGGCGTGAAGCTGGAGGCCTATGGCAAGGCGCTGGCCCTGGCGGCCGGCCTGTTGCTGACCGCCGCCTTCGCGCCCGCCGCCGTATCGGGCTTCGACTGGAAGCTGCCGGCGGGCGCAGCGCCGCCACCGGTTCCGGCCGACAATCCGATGTCGGAGGCCAAGGTCGCGCTGGGGCGCAGGCTGTTCTACGACGCCGACCTCTCGATCGACGGCACGATGTCGTGCGCCACCTGCCACGAGCAGCGGCGCGGCTTCACCGACAGCAACCGCACCCATCCGGGCGTGCATGGCGACCCGGGCAAGCGCAACGTCCAGACCCTGGCGAATGTGGGCTACTTCCGCGCCCTGACCTGGGGCGATCCGGGCGTGAAGACGCTGGAAGCCCAGGCCCTGATCCCGATCGCCGGAACCAAGCCGGTCGAGATGGGCTTTGCCGGCCAGGAGGCCGTGCTGACCGCGCGTCTGGCCGGCCAGGGCTGCTATCGCAGGATGTTCGGCGAAGCGTTTCCGGAAGCCGGCGGCGAGGTCAGCATGACCACCATCGCCAAGGCCCTGGCCGCCTTTCAGCGCACGCTCGTCTCGTTCGACAGCCCCTATGATCGGCGTCGACGCGGCAAGGCGGTCGCGGTGTCGGCCGAGGCCTTGCGCGGCGAGCGGCTTTTCAAGGCAACCTGCAGCGGCTGTCATGCTGGGCCGCTGTTCACCGACGCCGACAAGGCCCGCTTCCACCGCATCGATGCACCGTTCACCGGTGACCAGGGCCTCGCCGATGTCACAGGCGAGGCGGCCGATGCTGGGCGCTTCCGCACGCCTTCGCTGCGCAATGCAGCCCTGAGCGCGCCTTATCTGCACGACGGCTCGGCCCCGACGCTGGAGACGGCGATCCGCCGGCACCGCGTGGCGATGCGGCTGGAGGATCGCCAGGTCGCGGAGCTCGTCGCGTTTCTGGGTACGCTGACCGAAGAGGCCTTCGTCACCGATCCGCGGTTTTCCCTGCCCAAGTCTGGGTGCGGATCCTAGTCTTCCGGAATGGTCCCCGCCGCAGCCGCCAGGGCGGCCGCGGCCGCGGCTTGAAATTGGGCTGCGACCTGGGTCTGGGCGATGGCGGCTTGGAGGGCTTGGGCGGCCCGTTGCATCGCCGCCTGCACTGCCGCGTTCGCCGACGCCATGGCGGCTTGAGCGGCTTGGTTGGCCTGTTGCATCGCCGCCTCCTGCGCCGCCAGGGCGGCTTGGATGGCCTGTTCCATCGCCGCCTCGGAAGGGGCGCTCGGCGGTGCAGGCGGGGTGGCGGCAAGGATATTCTGGGTCGCCTCGCCGGCGCTGGCGGTATCGACCGACAGCAGCGTCGAGACGCCCTGCGTCGTCGAGGCCTGCATCGTCACGTTCGACTGCTGCTGGCTTTCCGTCGCGTTGTGGGCGGCGTTCGCCAGGGCCTGGGCGGTGGCCTGGAACAGGTTGCCCATGGCGATGGCGGGCGCGTCGCCCAGAACCTTGGTGTTCACCTGGCTGACGGAGTCGGTGATCTGGGCGTTGACGTTGGTCGGGAAGGCCATGGCGCGTCTCCGTACTGGATCGGGCGGCCTTCAAAGGAAAACCGCGGCTCATCCACTATGGATGGCCGCGGCTTTCGGAATAGGAAATTTCGCACAAGGGAGGGCGCAGGGCCCCGACCATCAATCCTCGTCCATCTTGAGGGCGGCGATGAAGGCTTCCTGCGGGATCTCGACCTTGCCGAACTGGCGCATCCGCTTCTTGCCTTCCTTCTGCTTGTCCAGAAGTTTGCGCTTCCGGCTGGCGTCGCCGCCGTAGCACTTGGCGGTCACGTCCTTGCGCAGGGCGCGGACGGTCTCGCGGGCGATGATCCGGCCGCCGATGGCCGCCTGGATCGGGATGACGAACATGTGCTGCGGGATGAGTTCCTTCATCTTCTCGCACATGCCGCGGCCGCGGCTTTCGGCGCGGCTGCGGTGGACCAGCATCGACAGGGCGTCGACGGGCTCGCTGTTGACCAGGATCGACATCTTTACCAGGTCGCCGGCGCGATAGTCCTCGAGCTGGTAGTCGAAGCTGGCGTAGCCCTTCGAGATCGACTTCAGGCGATCGTAGAAGTCGAACACCACCTCGTTCAGCGGCAGGTCGTAGATGACCATGGCGCGGTTGCCGACGTAGGACAGCTCGCGCTGCATGCCGCGACGGTCCTGGCAGAGCTTGATGACGCCGCCCAGGAACTCGTCCGGGGTGAAGATCGTCGCCTTGATCCAGGGCTCGGCGATCTCCTCGATCTGCATCACGTCCGGCAGGTCGGCCGGGTTGTGCAGCTCGATCTCTTCGCCGTTGCGCATCTTGATCTTGTAGACCACCGAGGGGGCGGTCGCGATCAGGTCGAGGTCGAACTCGCGGCTGAGGCGCTCCTGGATGATCTCCAGGTGCAGCAGGCCCAGGAACCCGCAGCGGAAGCCGAAGCCCAGCGCGGCCGAGCTTTCCATTTCGAAGGTGAAGCTGGCGTCGTTCAGGCGCAGCTTGCCGACGGCGGCCCGCAGGTCCTCGAAGTCGGCGGCGTCGACCGGGAACAGGCCGCAGAACACCACCGGCACGACTTCCTTGAAGCCCTTCAGCGGTTCGGCCGTCTGCTTCTTCTCGTCGGTGATGGTGTCGCCGACGGCGGCGTCGGCCACTTCCTTGATCGAGGCGGTGAAGAAGCCGACCTCGCCCGGGCCCAGCAGCGCCACGTCGGTGGCCTTGGGCGTGAACACGCCGACCTTGTCGATGCGGTGGGTGGCGCCGGTCTGCATCATGCGGACCTGCTGGCCGGCCTTCAGCGTGCCGTCGAAGATGCGCACCAGCACGACCACGCCGAGATAGGCGTCGTACCAGGCGTCGACCAGAAGGGCCTTCAGCGGCGCGTTGACGTCGCCCTTGGGGGCGGGCAGGCGGGTGACGATGGCTTCCAGCACGTCGGGAATGCCGATGCCGGTCTTGGCCGAGCACTCGACGGCGTCGCTGGCGTCCAGGCCGATGACGTCCTCGATCTGGGCCTTGACGCGATCGACGTCGGCGGCCGGCAGGTCGACCTTGTTGAGGACCGGCACGATCTCGTGGTTGTTGTCGATGGCCTGGTAGACGTTGGCCAGGGTCTGGGCTTCCACGCCCTGCGAGGCGTCGACGACCAGGATCGAGCCTTCGCAGGCGGCCAGCGAGCGCGACACCTCGTAGGCGAAGTCGACGTGCCCGGGGGTGTCCATCAGGTTCAGGACGTAGGTCTCGCCGTCGGCGGCCTTGTAGTTCAGGCGCACGGTCTGCGCCTTGATGGTGATGCCGCGCTCCTTCTCGATGTCCATGTTGTCGAGAACCTGGGCGCTCATCTCGCGCGCGGTCAGGCCGCCCGTGGTCTGGATCAGGCGGTCGGACAGGGTCGACTTGCCGTGGTCGATGTGGGCCACGATCGAGAAATTGCGGATTTTATCCAGGGGCGTAGAGCTCATGCGCGTGCGTCTATCACATTTGCACCGGTTCGCGAGGGGGCGTGACGGGTTTGCGTCATCGACCCCGTTCACGGCGGCCGTCAAATCGTCTAATCCGACGCGATGATCCAGCGTCGACGACCCGTCCCCTTCGAACTCGGCCCCGTGCACTTCATCGGCATCGGCGGCATCGGCATGTCCGGCATCGCCGAGATCATGATCCGCATCGGCTACACCGTGCAGGGCAGCGATGCGAAGGCCAGCGCCAATACCGAACGGCTCGAGAAGCTGGGCGCGCGCATCTTCGTGGGCCACGATGCGGCCAATGTCGAAGGCGCCTCGGCCATCGTCTATTCGACGGCGGTGAAGGCCGATAACCCCGAGATGGTCGCCGGCCGCGACAAGCGCCTGCCGCTGGTCCGCCGCGCCGAGATGCTGGCCGAGCTGATGCGGCTTCAGTTTTCGGTCGCCGTGGGCGGCACCCACGGCAAGACCACGACCACCTCGATGGTGGCGGCCCTGCTCGACGCGGGCGGTCTCGACCCCACGGTCGTCAACGGCGGCATCATCAACGCCTACGGCACCAACGCCAAGGTCGGCGAGGGCGACTGGATCGTCGTCGAGGCCGACGAGAGCGACGGCTCGTTCCTGAAGCTGAAGTCGACGGTGGCCATCGTCACCAACATCGACGCCGAGCACCTGGACCACTGGGGCGACTTCGACGCGGTGAAGAAGGGCTTCCAGGACTTCATCGAGAACATCCCGTTCTACGGCTTCGCGGCGGTCTGCACCGACCACCCCGAAGTGCAGGCCCTGACCTCGCGGATCGAGAACCGCCGCCTTGTCACCTATGGGACCAATCCGCAGGCCGAGGTGCGCGTCTCCAACGTCGAGATGGGCCCGGAAGGCGCCAGCTTCGACATCGTGATTTCGCCGCTGGAAGGCGAGGCGATCCGCTACGAAGGCCTGAAGATGCCGATGGCCGGGCACCACAACGTGCTCAACGCCACCGCCGCCGTGGCCGTGGCCCGCGAGCTGGGCGTCGACGCCGACGGCATCCGCGCGGGCCTGGCGGCCTTCGGCGGGGTCAAGCGCCGGTTCACCACCACGGGCGTGGCCAACGGGATCCGCGTGGTCGACGACTACGGCCACCACCCGGTCGAGATCGCCGCCGTGCTGAAGGCCGCCCGCGCGGTTTCGACGGGCAAGGTGATCGCCGTGGTGCAGCCGCACCGCTACACCCGCCTGCGCGACCTGATGACCGAGTTCAGCAGCTGCTTCAACGACGCCGACACCGTGGTCGTCGCCGACGTCTATACGGCCGGCGAGCAGCCGATCGAGGGCGTCGACCGCGACCACCTGGTCGAGGGCCTCAAGAAGTTCGGCCACCGCCGCGCCCTGCCGCTGGAAAGCCCGGCGGCCCTGCCGGCGTTGATCGCGGCCGAAGCGACCAGCGGCGACCTGGTGGTGCTGTTGGGCGCCGGGGACATCACATCCTGGGCCTACGCCCTGCCGGGCCAGCTGGAAGCCCTCTCCAAGTAAGGGATGGCGAAGTAAGCCCGATGACCTGGAAGACCAATCTCCCCGCCGTGCGCGGCAAGCTGCTGATCGACGAGGCCCTGGCTCCGTTCACCTGGTTCCGCGTCGGCGGCCCGGCCGACGTGGTGTTCCTGCCGGCCGACGAGCAGGACCTGGCCGACTTCCTGAAGGCCCTGGACCCCGCCGTGCCGGTCATGGCCATCGGCGTGGGGTCGAACCTGCTGGTCCGCGACGGCGGCGTCGAGGGCGTGATCATCCGCCTGGGCAAGGGCTTCAACACGGTCGAGGCCCTGGGCGACAACCGCATCAAGGCCGGCAGCGCCGTGCCCGACGCCATCCTGGCCCGCAAGGCGGCCGAGGCCGGCATCGCCGGCCTCGAGTTCTACGCCGGCATCCCCGGCACGATCGGCGGCGCGGTGATCATGAACGCCGGCTGCTATGGCTCGGAGACCGTCAATGTCGTCAAGTCCGTGCGGGTCATGGACCGTGCGGGCGTGGTGCGCGAGCTGTCGGTCGGCGACCTGCACTACACCTACCGTCACAGCGTCCTGCAGGACGGCGACACGGTGATCGTGCTCGACGCGACCTATGAAGGAACCGCCGACGAGCCGGCTGCGATCAAGGCCCGCATGTCCGAGATCACCAGCCGCCGCGAGACCACCCAGCCGATCCGCGAAAAGACCGGCGGCTCGACCTTCAAGAACCCGCCGGGCCACTCGTCGTGGAAGCTGGTCGACGAGGCCGGCTGGCGCGGCAAGCTGTTCTCTGTAAGTGGGAAAGAGGGGGGAGCGATGTTCTCGCCGCTGCACAGCAACTTCCTGATCAACACCGGCGAGGCCAGCGCTGCCGACCTGGAAGGCCTGGGCGACACGGTCCGCGCCGACGTGCTGGCCAAGACCGGGGTGCAGCTGGACTGGGAAATCAAGCGGATCGGGCGTCCGTAAGACCCCCTCAGTCGCTCCGCGACAGCTCCCCCAAAGGGGGAGCATCTCGAGCCGGCGCCGATAGATCCTCCCCCTCTGGGGGAGGTGGCCCGGAGGGCCGGAGGGGGGACGTTTTCAGCTTGCTCGGAGGTGGCCGGCTTCGCAGCCGCTTCCCCATCCGTCGGCTGCGCCGACACCTCCCCCTTCAGGGGGAGGATCTCGCTAGACGTCCTTCTTCGACAGATACTCCGCCACGTCGATCTCCTTCTCCCACCGCGCCACGGCCGTGGCGATCGACAGGTCGCAGGTGACGTTGGGCACGGTGCGGATCATGTCGAGGATGCGGTCGAAGGGCAGGATGAAGCCGACGATGATCGCCGTCTGGGTGGGGCCGACGCCGATGGTGGCCAGGACCGCGGCCAGTACGAACAGTGAGCCCGAAGGCACCGGCGCTACGCCCATGGCCACGATGGTCGTAGTGACCGCCACCAGGGCGTAGTCGGCCAGGGTCAGCGGCACGCCGAAGGCCTGGGCGGCGAACATGGTCAGCATGGCCACGTACATGGCCGTGCCATCCATGCCGATGGTGGCCCCAAGCGGCAGGACGGTGGACGAGATCGACGGCTTCACGCCCAGGTTCTCTTCCGCCACCCGGATCGCCACCGGCAGGGTCGCCGAGCTGGACGAGGTCGAGAAGCCGACCAGGATGGCGTCCATGCAGCCGCGGTAGAACGGCAGCAGCGGCAGCCAGGCGCCCAGCCGCACCACGGCGGCGTGGGTGACGAAGGTCTGGATGGCCGCGCCGATGATCACGCAGACCCCCAGCTTGGCCACGTGCAGGAAGGTCTCGGGCCCGTTCGTGCCCATCACCACGGCGATCAGGGCGAACACCCCGAACGGGGCGGCCTCCATCACGAAGCCGACGATGCGCAGCATCACCTCGCTGGCGCTGGCCAGCAGCCGGGCGACCGGCTCGCCGTCCTTGCCCGCGACTATCACGCCGGCCCCCACCAGCACGGCGAAGAAGATTATCGCCAGGGTCTCGCCTTCGGCCAGGGCCTTGATCGGGTTGAGCGGCACGATGCCGATGAACAGCTCGGCCGGCGACTTGGGCGGGGCCACGGCCTGGGGGGCGGTGTTGTGCAGGTCGGCGCCGACGCCGGGCCCCAGAAGGGTGGCGATGGCCAGGCCGATGCTGACCGCGATCAGGGTGGTCAGCACGTACATGGCGATGGTCTTGACGCCGATGCCGCCCAGCCGCCGGGCGTCGCCCAATTGGGCCACGCCCGATGCGATGATCACGAAGACCAGCGGGGCCACCATCATGCGGATCAGCCGCACGAAGATGTCGCCCATCCACTTCAGGCTCGTCGCGCCCTCACCCCAGAAATAGCCGACCACGGCCCCGACCACGAGGGCGGCCAGGATCCGTTTCCACAGCGAGATTCCGAACCAGACCTGCAGCGGGTTCCTGCGGCCGGGTGGCGGAGGCGGGGGCGGCGCGTCGGCTGTTCTTGGGGCGAGGGCGTCGGTCATGCCCGCCAGAGCACGGCGTTATGCGAGGTGGGTCAAGCGTCTTGCGCCAGGTTCCGCTGATCGGTGCTCGGCGGCTGCGCCTACCGAACCCTCTCCCAGAGGGAGAGGGAGGGCTGCTCACAGCCACAGCCCTTCGGCGTCGACGCCGTCGCCCCAGAACCCCGTCGCCGGCGGCGTGATCCGGCCGTTCACGACGCGCAGGCCGCCGGGGTGGTCTTCCTTCAGCCACCACGGTCCGTCGAGGTCGGCGAAGGCGCATTCGGCGGCCAGGTGCAGCGCCGGCGCGATGGCGAGAGACGAGGCGACCATGCAGCCGGTCATCAGGGTGAAGTCCAGGTCCTTGGCGGCGCGCAGCATGGTCAGCGCCTCGGTCAGGCCGCCCGACTTGTCGAGCTTGAGGTTCACCGCCTGGTAGCGCGCGCGCAGGGCCGGCAGGTCGGCGGCGGTGTGCACCGACTCGTCGGCGCAGATCGGGAAGGGGGGCGCATAGCCCTCCAGGGCGGCGTCCTCGCCGGCCGGCAGGGGCTGTTCGACCAGGGCGATGTTCAGCCGCGACAGCTGGTCTTCCAGGCCGCGCAGGATGTCGAAGGTCCAGCCCTCGTTGGGGTCGACGATCAGGGCGGCGTTCGGCGCGGCGGCTGCGACGGCGGCCAGGCGGGCGGCGGGGTCTTCGGCCGAGAGCTTGATCTTGATCAGCGGCGCGTCGGCGACCTTGGCCGCGGCCTGCGCCATGGCGTCTGGCGTGTCGAGGCTGACGGTGATGGCGGTGACTAGGGCGGGCGGGACGGCGAGGCCCGTGGCGGCGGCGACCGACACGCCGGAGGTCTTGGCCCGCAGGTCCCAGATCGCGCAGTCCAGGGCGTTGCGGGCCGCGCCGGCCGGCAGCAGGGCCAGGGCCTCGGACAGATCGCCGCCCATGGCGATGAGCCGGGCGGCGGGGGCCAGCTGCGCCTCGACGCCCTGCACCGTCTCGCCGTAGCGGGCGTAGGGCACGCTCTCGCCGCGACCGATGTGGCCGCCTTCCGCGATCTCGACCACCACCACCTCGGCGGCGGTCTTGACCCCGCGCGAGATGCGGAACGGGGCGGCGAGCGGATGGCTGACGGGACGGACGGCGACGAGGCGGCTCATGCTCCCTGGCTTGGCGCCGTTCGACGTATTTGGCGAGGCGTTTGACGAGGGGGTCAGCGCCTGGAGAAGCGCGGGATCGGCGAGTCGGCCCGGCGCTCGGCCATCACTCGCAAGGCCAGGCGTGGGCGGATCATGAAGAGGCCGGCCCAGACCAGCAGCACGCCGGCGTAGCTGACCGAGCCCCAGAGCCCGGCGGGGCGGCCCGGACGGGTCCGGCGGACGGAGGCGCTGCGGACGGGCGCGTCGAAGAACTGGGTCATGGCGATGTCGGTCATGGCTTCCTCCGTGGACGCTTTCGACCCTGCGCCCTGGGTGCGTCATAACCGGACGTATAGCCGAACGCCTCGCGCATCCTTATGTCAGGGGCGCAACACGCCTTTGGAGTTCCCATGTCGAAGCCCGTCACCATCAACATCCCGCACGAACTCGGCGTGGCCGAGGCCAAGCGACGGATCGAGAACGGCTTCGAACAGCTGGGCGCGCAGATCCCCGGCGGCCTGGCCAACGTCACCAAGGCCTGGCGTGACGACGTGCTGGACTTCTCGGCCCTGGTCATGGGGCAGAACATCACCGGCAAGCTGAACGTGGCCGCCAACGTGGTGATCGTCGAGGTCGTGCTGCCGGGCCTGCTGGGCATGATCGCCGGCAAGATCACCGGCCAGGTCAAGAAGCAGGGCACGCTGCTGCTCGAGAAGAAGTAGACGCCGGCCTGCACCGAATATCCACGCCGCCTCCATCGGCCTTCGTGGCAGGGTGAGGCATGCTTCCGGTCGTGGAGACCGGGAGTGCGGTGATGGACCTGCCTGTGAAACCAATTCACGTGAGAACGACCGGCTGGGGGCTGGCGGCGCTGCTGCTGGCTGCGCCGTGGCTGGCCATGCGGGTGACCGACCAAGTGGCGTGGAGCCCATGGGACTTCGCCCTCTTCGCCGCCATACTGGGCGGGGCGGGCTTGATGCTGGAGCTGGCGGCGATGAGAAGCCGCGACCTGGCTTATCGAGCTGGAGCCGTACTGGCCGTCGGCGCGGCCTTCCTGATGATCTGGGCCTGCCTGGCGGTGGGCGTCGTCGGCGACGAGGGCGATGCGATCAACCTGGCCTATCCCGGCGTCGTCGTTCTAGGCCTGGCGGCGGCGGCCATGGGGCGGTTCAAGGCTTTCGGCCTTGCGAGAGCCATGCTGATCGCGGCCCTGGCGCTTGTCGCCGTCGCGGTCTTCGCCCTGGTGTCCGGGCGGGGTCCGGTCATGGAGATCCTGGTCGCCAACGGCGTGTTCGCAGCGCTCTTCGCCGGCTCGTCGCTGCTGTTCGCCTCGGCCGCGCGGCGAGGCGGCTAGGCCTTGCTCCTGGCGGGACGCCTGGTGGGCGTCCGCTTGCGCGGCGTGGGCTTGGCGCCGCGCTTCTCACGCAGGGCCGCCACCTTTTCCAGTCGGCTGTGCGCCAGCTCGGCGGCCTTCTTGCAGCGGGCGTGGAGCGCGTCGAGCTCCTTCTCCGAGAGCTTCTCGATGCCGACGAAGTCGTTGTCGGCGGTCGAGGTCAGGATCAACTCGTCGAGCTTGGTCTGAAGAGCCTCGCTGTCGCGGTTCTGGGTGTTCTGGATCAGGAACACCATCAGGAAGGTGATGATCGTGGTGCCGGTGTTGATCACCAGCTGCCAGGTCTCGGAGAACTTGAAGACCGGCCCCGAGGCCGCCCACAGGAGCACCAGCGCCAAGCAGGCGAGGAAAGTGGCGGGCTTGCCGGCGGCCTGGGCCGTGGCGTTGGCGAACCTGGCGAAGAACTTGTCCAATGGCGGGCTCCGGCGTCGCTTGAGAAACGCCGAAGCCGCGCCCGATGTTTCACAGCCGTCGCGGGTCGTGGTCGTGACGCCCCAGGCTCTCGAACTTGCCTTCCTCGGCCTTGTTGACGAACTGCGAGGCCACCAGCCAGGCCTTCACGGGGCGCAGGGTGGCCAGGCATCCGAGGATCAGGGCCGGGAACACGGTCACGAAATGCACCCAGATCGGCGGGCGATAGACCACCTCGACCCAGGCGAAGGCGAAGGTCACCAGGATGCCCACGCCGCTCATCACGAAGAAGGCCGGGCCGTCGGCCGGCTCGGCGAAGCCATAGTCCAGGCCGCAGTGGTCGCAGGACGGGGCCAGCGCCAGGAAGCCCTTGAACAGCTTGCCCTCGCCGCAACGCGGGCAGCGTTGGCGAAGGCCGCTGACGATGGGCGAGGGCGGATCGAAAAACTCGTGTCCGGGCGTCATGACCCCTACCTACAATCCGAAAATTGATCCATACATTGTGCGATAAATGTATGGATCAATGATGGTCGACGCAAGAGACGCCGCTCTGCCGGCGGGCGCTGCATGGCTGCGGCGGGTCGCCGCGGGCGAGGGGCCGATCTATCGACGGGTGTTCGAGGCCCTGCGCGCGGCGGTCGCCGACGGCGAGCTGTCGGCGGGCGAGCAGTTGCCGCCGCAGCGCACGGTGGCGAGCCTGCTGGATGTCGACTTCACCACCGTCACTCGGGCCTACGCCCTGGCGCGTGAGCACGGGCTGGTCGAGGGCGCGGCCGGGCGCGGCACCTTCGTGCGCCGAAGGGCGGGCGAGGAGGAGGCGGGTCTCGTCGACCTGTCGATGAACCTGCCGCCGCCGCCGCAGGGGCTGTCGCTGGCCGCCATGCTGCGCGAGACGACGGCGGGGGTGCTGGCCCGCACCGATCCGGCCACGCTGATGGCCTATCACGCTGGTCCAGGCTCCCTGGCGCAGCGCGCGGCGGGGGCGGCCTGGCTGGCGCCGGGGCTGGGCGTGGTGGATCCCGAGCGGGTGGTGGTCTGCGCTGGAGCCCAGGCGGCCCTGTCGGCGATCCTGGCGGTGGAGACCGCGCCTGGCGATGCGGTGATCGTCGAGGCCCTGACCTATCCCGGCCTGCTGGCGGCCCTGGCCGCGCGCGGCGTCCGCGCCATCGCTTGTCCGATGGATGGGGAGGGGATCGTGCCCCAGGCCCTGGCCGAGCGGCTGGCCGCCAGCGGCGCGCGCCTGGTGGTCGTCACCCCCACCTGGCAGAACCCGACCACGGCGACCATGAGCCCCGCCCGGCGGGCGGCGGTGGTCGAGGCCTGCGCGAGGGTCGGCGCCCGCATCGTCGAGGACGACGCCTATGGCCGGCTGCCGGATCCTGCGCCGCACGCCCTGGCGGCGTTGGCGCCGGAACGGGTTTGGCACGTGGCCACCTTGGCCAAGGCCCTGACGCCGGGCCTGCGCATCGCCTACACGGCCGCGCCGGACGCTGAAGCCGCCGGGCGCCTGGCGGCCGCCGGCCACGCCGTGTGCCAGATGCCCGCGCCGCTGATGGCGGCGGTGGCCGCCACATGGATCCGCGAGGGGGCGGCCGAGGCGATCCTGGCTGGGGTGCGCGCCGAAGCGGCTGAGCGTCGGAGGCTGGCGGCCCAGATCCTGCCCGAGGCGATCGGACCCGAGGGCTGCCTGCATGTCTGGCTGGATCGCGCCGCCGGCGGCTCGGCCGAGGGGCTGACGCTGGCGCCGGCCTTGCTGTTCGCCGCGCCCGGCGTCCAGGCCAAGGGCGCGCGGCTGTCGCTGGGCGCGCCTGGCAAGCAGGCAGTGCTGGCCTCGGCCCTGCGGCGCCTGGCCGGCTCGCTGGCCTGAGGTCCACGAAAAAGGGGCGGACCCGAAAGTCCGCCCCTGATCGTCAGTCTCGAGTGACCAGCACCGGTTCTTCCTGGTGCGTTCCGTGGCCCGGATGGTGGTGGGAGTGGCCGAAGACCTTTCCCAGCATCCTGGTCGACCAGTTCTTGATCTGGTCCATGAACACGAACACGACCGGGATGTAGAGCAGCGACAGGAAGGTCGAGGTGATCAGGCCGCCGATGACGGTGATCGCCATCGGCGCCCGGAACTCGACGTCGGCGCCGAAGCCGACGGCCACCGGCACCATGCCCGCGCCCATGGCCACGGTGGTCATCAGGATCGGTCGGGCCCGCTTGTGGGCGGCGTCGAGCAGGGCCTCGCGCCGGGTCATCTTGCCGTCCTTCATCGCCATGATCGCGTACTCGACCAGCAGGATCGAGTTCTTGGCGGCGATGCCCATCAGCATCAGGATGCCGATCAGGCTCGACATCGAGAAGCTGCTGTTGACCAGCTTCAGCAGGGCGAAGGCGCCGCCGATGGCCAGCGGCAGGGCGGCCATGATGGTCACCGGGTGGGCGAAGCTGCGGAACAGCAGCACCAGCACGACGTACATCAGCAGCAGGCCGGTGAAGAGGGCCATGGCGAAGCCGGCGGCCATCTCGGCCATGAACTCGGCGTCGCCGGCGGCCACTTCCTTGACGCCGGGCGGCAACTGCTTGACCGACTCCAGGGCGTGGACGCGCTTGCCGGCCTCGCCGACCACGATGCCGTCGAGTTCGGCGGTGATCTCGGCCACGCGCGAACGGTCCTGGCGGCTGATCTGCGAGGGGCCGGCGCCGAAGCGGATGTCGGCCACCGCGTTCAGCGGCACCGACGCGCCGGTGGCCGACGGCACCTTCAGCGTCTCAAGCACCGACAGGTCCTCGAGCGCGTTCTGCGTCAGGCGCAGGCGGATCGGCACCTGGCGGTCGCCCAGATTATACTTGGGCAGGGACTGGTCGATGTCGCCGATGGTGGCCACCCGCACGGCCTGCGAGATCGCGCCGGCCGAGACGCCCATGCGGGCGGCCTGGTCGGGACGCGGGGTGACGATGATCTCCGGACGGGCGATCGAGGCGGTATTGACCACGTTGGCCAGGCCCGGGACCGTGCGCATCTCGGCCTCGACCTTGCGGGCGGCGGCTTCCAGTTCGGGGCCGTCATCGCCGACCAGGCGCAGGGTGTAGCTGCCGCCGTCGCCGGGGCCGCCGCCGCTGTTGTTGCCCGCGCCGATGCGCGCGCCGGGGATGGCCTTGAACTGGTCGACCATCAGGCGGCTGAACTGCTGCTGGTTCATCCGCTCGCCCTTCGGCACGAGGTCGGCGGTGATCCGGGCCTTGTTGACCCCGTCGCTGCCGACCGAGGCGTAGACGCTCTTGACCTCCGGACGGGCCTTCAGTTCGCGGGTGACGCGCTCGGCGATGGCGTCGGTCTCGTCCAGCGTGGCGCCGGGCGGCAGCTCGATCGAGAACGGCGCGCGGCCGCGGTCGGCCGCCGGCTGGAACTCGAACGGCAGGCTCTTGGCCAGCAGCACCGAACCGACCAGGATCGGGATCGCCATCAGGGCGACCTTCCACTTGTTGTTCAGCGCCCAGCCCAGGCTCTTCAGATAGCCCGGCATCCAGAAGGGATCGGTGTCGGGCTTGTGGTGGGGCTTGAGCATGTAGGCGCCCATCAGCGGCGTCAGCATGCGGGCGACCAGCAGCGAGAACAGCACCGAGACGCAGGCGGCCAGGGCGAAGGCCTTGAAGAACTGGCCGATGATCCCCGGCATGAAGCCGGTGGGCGCGAACACCGCCACGATGGTGAAGGTGGTGGCCACCACGGCCAGACCGATCTCGTCGGCCGCCTCCATCGCCGCGTTGTAGGGCGACTTGCCGCCGCGCATGTGGCGGACGATGTTTTCGATCTCGACGATGGCGTCGTCGACCAGGATGCCTACGGTCAGCGACAGCGCCAGCAGGGTGACGCCGTTCAGCGACTGGCCCAGCGGCGCCATGATCGCGAAGGTCGGCAGCAGCGACAGCGGGATGGCCACGGCCGCCAGGAAGGTGGCGCGCCAGTCGCGCAGGAACAGCAGCACCACCAGCACGGCCAGCACCGCGCCCAGGATCAGCGCTTCCATCGAGGCCCAGTAGCTTTCCTCGATGTATTTCACGTTCGAGGTGATCTCGGAGATCGTCAGTTCGGGATGTTCCTTGTCGAGCTTCTCGATCGCGTGGCGGACCTTCTCGGCGACCTTGACCTCGCTGGCGCCGCGCGAGCGGACCATGTTGAAGGTGACGACTTCCTGGTTGTCGAAGCGGGCGCGATTACGCGGCTCGGCCCAGCGGTCGGTGACCTCGCCCAGGTCGCCCAGCCGGACGGTGCCGCCGGAAGACAGCGGGATGCGGGTCTCGCGCAGCTGTTCCACCGAGCCAGCCGCGCCCAGGGTGCGGATGGCGCGCTCGGAGCCAGAGACCGTCACGCGGCCGCCGGGCAGGTCGGCGTTGGTGCTGGCCAGGGCCTGGCTGACGGAGGCGGCGGTGACGCCGCGCGACGACAGGCGGTCGGGGTCCAGCGCCACCTGGATCTCGCGACTGACGCCGCCCAGGCGGTTGACCTCGCCGATGCCGCGGATCGCCAGCAGGGTGCGGGCCACGTCGTTGTCGACGAACCAGCTGCGCTGCTCGGGCGTCAGGCCGGGAGCCTGGACCACGTAGGTGATCAGCGGGTCGCCCGAGATGTCGATGCGGGTGACGTTGGGGATCTGCATGTCCTGCGGCAGGGCCGATTGCAGGTTGGACATGGCGTTGCGCACGTCGTTGGTGACGCGCTCGTGGTCGACGCCCAGCTCGAACTCGATGAAGGTCGACGAGAAGCCGTCGCCCACGGTCGAGGTGATGTGGCGCACCTGGCCCAGGCCCGCGATCGAATCCTCGATCAGGCGGGTGACCTGGGTCTCCAGTTCGCTGGGCGCGGCGCCCGGACGCGAGGCCGACACCACCACCAGGGGCAGGTCGACGTCGGGGTTGTTGTTGATCCGCATGCTGTTGAAGCCGACGATGCCGGCCAGGGTCAGCATGACGAACAGCATGAGGACGGGGATCGGGTTCTTGATCGCCCAGCGCGAGATGTTGTTGGCGTCCATCGTCGGGCCCTAGCGCTTGGCGGCGGACAGGGTCGGGGCGGGCTGGTGGACGGCCACCCGCACGGCGTCGCCGTCGCCCAGGAAGCCCGCGCCCTGCACGACCACTTCTTCGCCGGCCGAGACGCCGGTGACTGCGGTGACGTCGCCGGTGCGGGCGACGATCCCGATCTTGCGGAACTGGGCCTTCCTGTTGCGGTCGACCATGAACACGCCGGGCTGGTTCTGGCGGTAGAGGATCGAGGCGCTCGGCACGACGGGCGAGGCCTGGTCGCCGGCCTGGATCTGGGCGCGGGCGAACATGCCCGGCCGGAAGGCGCCCATCGCGGTCAGGGCGATGCGGGCCACGCCCAGTCGGGTCTGAGGGTCGACTTCCGAGGTGACGAGGCGCACCGCACCGTCGGCCTTGCCGACCTGCTCGGAGGTGATGACGGCCGGCATGCCGGCCTTGACGACCCCGAGGTCGGTCTCGGGCAGTTCGGCGTCGAGTTCCATGCGGCCGTCGCGGACGATGCGGAACAGCTCGTTGCCGGCGTTGACGATCTGGCCCTTGGTGACGCTGCGGCGGACGATCAGGCCCGAGACCGGCGCGCGGATCGAGGCCTGGGCGACGCGGGCGGCGGTCTCGCCCCGGGCGGCCTCGGCGGCGGCGACCTGGGCGGCGGCGGTGGCCTGGCGGGCGGTTGCGGTGTCGAGCGACGCCTGTGACAGGAAGCCCTTGGCCAGCAGTTCGCGCGAGCGCTTCAGCGAGGCCTCGGCCTCGGCGAGGGTGGCGCGGGCGCTGGCGACCGAGGCGTCCTGCTGGCGCAGCTGGGCGCGCAGGAGGGTGTCGTTCAGCGCGACCAGCACCTGGCCCTGGCGGACGAACTGGCCTTCCTCGGCGTTGACGGCGGTGGCGGTCAGGCCGCCGGTCTCGGCGCCGACCGGCACCTCTTCCCAGGCCGAGATGGTGCCCGAGGCGTTGATGACGCGCGGCAGTGGCAGGACGGCGACCGGCGCGACGCTGACGGTCTGGGCGGCGACGGGCTTCTTGCCCTTGGCCTCGGCCTTCCTGTCCTTGCCGCAGGCGGAAAGGCCGGCGGCCGCGACCGTCAGAACCAGGGCCAGCGCTGTCGTGCGCCCGATCGACCCCTTGAACCCGTAACCCACGACATGCCCCTTTTTCGTCAGATTCCCAGCAGGGACTTCTAGACGAGAAACGAAGTTCGACGAGTTAAATCGGGGTAAGGCGCGGAAGCGAGGGTCAGGCTTCCTTGCGGGTCGCCGGCGTGTCGGCGGCCGAGGCCGCACGGATCAGTTCCAGCACGTCGACGATGATCGCCTGCATGGCGCTTTGGGCGGCCACGGCGTCGCGGGCGATGATCGCGTTGGCGACGTCCTCGTGCGAGGGGATCGAGGCGGTGCGGCCCTTGATGCGGTTGGTGAAGCGGATCGAGATCCGCAGCGCCGTGTTCACCAGCTCGTGCAGCTCGATGTAGAACGGGTTCTTGGTCGCGCTGAGGATCGCGATGTGGAAGGCGATGTCCGAGGCGAGGGGATCGTCCTCGCCCTCGCCGGCGGCCTTCATCCGGGCCAGGCCCTTGCGGATGGCGTCCAGGCCCGCCTCGTCGGCGTTGCGGGCGGCCAGCGCCGCGGCGGCCGGCTCGATGCCCAGCCGCATCTCGGTGAAGTCCGACAGCAGCTTCAGCGAGAACTTGCGTTCCAGCAGCCAGCGCAGCACGTCGGGGTCGAGCAGGTTCCAGTTGGCTTCCGGCTCGACCACCGTGCCGTGGCGGGGGCGGGCGCTGAGCAGGCCCTTGGCGGTGAGCATCTTCACCGCCTCACGCGTCACCGTGCGGCTGGCCCCGAACTTCTTCGACAGTTCGCCTTCAGTGGGAAAACCCACCTCGGCGTACTCGCCGGTGACGATGGCCTGACCAAGCGATTCCACGAGGCCGTAGGTGAGGCTCAGTCCAGGCTGGGTGCGCATCGCCAAAGTCTTCTTTTCTATACGTTGGACGCGAAACGAATCGCCCCTGTGTATCGTGGTTCGGGCAGGCCAGGAACGGTCACGTCATACGCGAATACATCGCCGGCGTGTGGTTGTCTGACCAATTCGTCGTCCGAGAGCTCGTCACGCGCCGAAGTGACGTAAAGCGTGCGCAGGTCCTCGCCGCCGAACGCCACGCAGGTGGGCTGGCTGGCGGGCACGCGCAGGGTCTCCAGCACGCGGCCGTCGGGCGCGTGGCGCACAACGGTTCCGGCGGCCCAGCGGGCGCTCCACAGGCAGCCCTCGGCGTCGACCGTGGCGCCGTCGGGATAGCCTTCGGTCACTTCGGCGAAGATGCGGCGGTTCGAAAGCGTGCCGTCCTCGTCGAGGTCGAAGGCGAAGATGGTCTGCAGCGGGCTGTCGGAAAAATAGGCGGTCTTGCCGTCGGGGCTGAACGCCAGGCCGTTGGCGATCTGCACGCCGCCGAAGTGGGGCGTAAAGTCGCCGGCATGGTCCAGGCGCCAGACGCTGGCTTCCGCACGATGGCGGATGGTCTCGTCCTCGACCATGGTGCCGGCCCAGAAGCGCCCGGCGCGGTCGACGCGGCCGTCGTTGAAGCGGCGGCCGTTGGCCTCTGCTTCGACGCGGTGCAGCCACTCGACCTGTCCCGAGGCCAGGTCGAACAGGCCAAGGCCGGTCTCGAAGGCGGCGATCACCCGGTTGCTGTCGTCGGGCAGCAGCGCGATCGAACCGATGCGCTCGGGGGCGGCGAAGGTCTCGACCGCGCCGCTGGCGGGGTCGAAGGCGCGCAGGCGGCGGCTCTGGATGTCGGTCCACAGCAGGCGGCCGGTGTCCCACAGCGGCCCCTCGCCGAGCACGTCGCCGGCCGCGATGATCGCGGCCGGCTGCGGGTTCGAAATCACCACCACGTGGCGTACAGCGCGATCAGGATGATGATCACGCCCAGGCCGGCGACATTGAAGCCGGTGGTGGTCTTGTAGGAGACGCCCTCGAGGCTGACGACGTTGACGTCCTTCTTCTGCGGGAAGACCAGCGAGACGACCACGGCCGCGGCCAGGCTCATCAGGAACACTACGCCGACGCGGTTCATGAACGGCATGGTGAAGATCGCCTGCTCCTGCAGCCACCAGAAGATGGCCGACATGGCGGCCGAACCGATGGCGGCGGTCAGGGCGCCGGCGGTGGTGGCCCGCTTCCAGAACATGCCCAGGATGAAGATCACGACGATCCCCGGCGTGAAGAAGCCGGTGAACTCCTGGATGAACTGGAAGGCCTGCTCGGCGCCGCCCAGCAGCGGCTTGGCGGTCAGGATGCCGATGATCACGGCCACGACGGCGGTGACGCGGCCGACCAGCACCAGGTGCTGCTCGCTGTTGCCCGGCTTGAGCTTGGCGTAGAGGTCGAGGGTGAAGATGGTGGCGATCGAGTTGATCTTGGCCGCCAGCGACGCGACGATCGCGGCCACCAGGGCGGCGAACACCAGGCCCAGCAGGCCGGGCGGCAGCAGTTTCATCATCTCCGGATAGGCCTGGTCGGGCTTGATGGTCCCGTCGACCAGCACCAGGGCGGCGATGCCCGGCAGCACCACGATGACCGGCATCAGGAGCTTGAGGTAGGCGGCCAGGGCGATGCCCTTCTGGGCTTCCGGCAGGTCCTTGGCGCCGAGGGCGCGCTGGATGATGTATTGGTTGAAGCCCCAATAGCTGATGTTCATGATCCACAGGCCGCCGAACAGGACGGACAGGCCCGGCAGGTCCTTGTAGTGCGGGCTGGCCCGGTCGAGGATCATGTCGAAGTGGTCGGGGAACTGGGTGGTCAGGTGGTGGAAGCCGGCCACGACGCCGCCGGCGCCGCCGATCTTGTCCAGCGACAGCCAGGCGATGATCAGCCCGCCGGCCACCAGCAGGGCCACCTGCACGATGTCGGTCAGGGCCACGGCCTTGAGGCCGCCCCACAGCTGGTAGGCCAGGGCGAAGACGCCGATGGCGGCCAGGGCCCACATCTGGTCCATGCCGGTCACGGTGTGCACGGCGATCGAGCCCAGCCACAGGATCGAGGTCAGGTTCACGAACACGTACAGGCCCAGCCAGAACACGGCCATGATGGTCCGCACGCTGGGGCCGTACCGCTGCTCCAGGAACTGCGGCATCGTGACGATGCCGTTCTTGATGAAGATCGGCAGGAAGAACTTGCCGACGATCAGCAGGGTCAGGGCCGCCATCCATTCATAGGAGGCGATGGCCAGGCCGATGGCGTAGCCCGAGCCGCTCATGCCGATGATCTGTTCGGCCGAGATGTTGGCGGCGATCAGCGAGGCGCCGATCGCCCACCAGGGCAGGGCCTTCGACGCGAGGAAGTAGTCGGTCGAGTCCTTCTTGTGCCCGCCCTTGTCGCGGGAAACCCACTGAGCCAGGGCGAAGATCGCCACGGCGTAGATCGCCAGGATGGCGAGGTCGATGGTTGCTAGTGTCACGTGGGCTTCCCCCCTTTAGGGCTGCTCTTTGTTATGACGGTAAGACGGCTCAGCCGGCGGTCTGCGCAGTCCAGGCCGCGACCAGGGCGCGAGCCCGCTCGCCGACCTCGGCCGCCGTGTAGCCGGGGCGGTAGAGCTCGCCGCCGACGCCGATGCCGGCCACGCCGATGTCGAGCCAGGGCTTGAGGTTGGCCGCGCCGACGCCGCCGACGGCGTAGATCTCGATGTCCTTGGGCAGCACGTCGCGCACGGCCTTCAGGTGGCCGGGGCCGAACGAGCCGGCCGGATAGAGCTTCAGCGCCTTGGCGCCGGCCTTCACGGCGACGAACGCCTCGGTCGGGGTGGAGAAGCCGGGCATGACGGTCAGGCCCAGTTCGACGGCGCGCGAGATCACGTCGGCGTCGATGTTGGGGGTGACGATCAGCTTGCCGCCGACCGCGGCCACGTCGTCGACCGCCTGCGGGGTCAGGACGGTGCCGGCGCCGCACAGGGCCTTGTCGCCGTAGGCTTCGCAGAGCTTGCCGATGCTGACCAGCGGCTCGGGCGAGTTCAGCGGGATCTCGATATAGCCGATGCCGGCGTCGACGAGGGCGCCGGCGATCTCGACGATCTCGTCGGGCTTAACGCCGCGCAGGATGGCGACGATGGGCGGGGCGTCAGGCAAGGACATGGGCATCACGCGTGATTGAGGATGAAAGGGAAGACAGGCCTGCGAGCACGGCGGCGTCGCCGTCGATCTCGAAGCTGTCGCCGCCGGCGGCCTTGATGGCCTTGGCGTAGAGGGCGTTCAGGGTGGGGGCGCCGATCAGGGCGACCTTGCCCAGCTGGCCGAACCAGCCGGCCGCGCCGGCGGCGTCGGCGCCGATCAGCAGGCCTGACAGGAAGCCCATGGCGTCGGCCTTGGGCAGGCCGTCGATCAGCTGGCGGCTGCGGGTCTCGAACAGCAGGTGGGGCAGCAGGGCCGCGCCCTTGTCGGTGATCCGCGACAGGCCCAGGTCGAAGCCTTCCGGCGTCGCCGGGGCGTCGCCGGCGGCGGCCTTGGCCAGGATCGAGTGTTCGCGCAGCACCGCGAAGGTCTCGCCGACCGGGGCGGTCAGGAAGCTGGCGATCGCGCCGTCCTCGACCACCACCCACTTGGTGTGGGTGCCGGGCATGGCCAGCAGGTGGCGGCCGGTCTTGAGCTCGGGGTTCAGCGCCAGGGCGCCCAGGATCTGGGTTTCCTCGCCGCGCATCACGTCGGGTCCGCCCAGCGGGTTGGTGCAGGACAGGCCAGGCACGATCGAGACGGTCAGGCCCTGGGCCTCGACCCTGACCAGCCGCTCGCTGATCGCCGCCGCGTCGGCGGGGCAGGGGGCGTAGGGGGCTTCGATCCAGCCGTTGCGCGAGCCGACCATGCCGCACAGCAGGATGGTCTCGGGCCCGACTTCACGCCAGTCGCCGACGAGGTCGAGGAAGGTCTGCTCGGGCGAGGCGCTCAGCGAGCCGATGCCGGGGCCGTCGCGACGGTCCAGCACGCTCTTGCCCTGGCGCAGGTAGAGGCGCAGGCGCGAGGTGCCCCAGTCGCCGAAGATGGTGATGGAGGGATCGGACGCGACCATGTCAGCTATGTTCCCGGTCGGCCTGGGAGAAGTTCTGGTTGGCGTCGCGCCCTCGGCTGCGTCCGCCTGCGATCCCGTGGTTCATGGCCGTCCCTAAAACGTCGCCGACGGTCCAGCCGGCGGCGCAGCATTTATAATATAATATCGGCCCACGCAAACGCCGGCGGCTAGCCGCCAATACGGCCGAATGTTTCACGCGCCCCCGGGTAGGCTGTGGTTTGGGGGCCACTGTGTCGGGATTAATCACATTAATCCTTTGATCGCTTGCTTGCGAGTTACCGGTATCATATAGGTCGCTCCATCCCGCGCGGCAGCGAAAAGACAGCGCTGTCCCGTTTCGACCACAAGTTCAACAAACGTCCACTGCGCCTTGAGAGCGCTGGGGCGACGATCATGGGAGGGAAGCATGAGGCACCCCAATTTCACGCGCCGTGCGCAACTGGCCGGCGTTTCGGCCATCGTCATGGCCGCCTTCACCGCCGTACCGGCCTTCGCGCAAGAAGCGCCCGCCGACACGGCCCAGTCTGACACCGCTGTCGAAGAAGTCGTCGTCACCGGCGTGCGGGCCAGCCTGCGCTCGGCCCAGGCCATGAAGCGCGACGCCAGCCAGATCGTCGACTCGATCGTCGCCACCGACATCGGCAAGCTGCCCGACCGCAACGTCGCCGAGGCGCTGCAGCGCATCCCGGGCATCCAGATCGATCGCAACTACGGTGAAGGCGCCAACATCGCCATCCGCGGCCTGACCCAGGTCCGTACCGAGATCAACGGTCGTGACAGCTTCACCGCCGGCGAAGGCCGCGGCCTGAGCTTCGAGGACGTGCCTTCGGAAGTGCTGGCCGGCGTCGACGTCTACAAGAACCCGGCGGCCGACCTCATCGAAGGCGGCATCGGCGGTCTGGTGAACCTGCGCACCCGCATGCCGTTCGACTTCTCGGGTCGCAAGCTCTCGGCCAGCATCACTTCCAACACCTACGACTTCGTCGAGAAGACCAAGCCGTCGGCCTCGCTGCTGGTCAGCGACCGCTGGAACACGAGCATCGGCGAGATCGGCGTGCTGGCCAACATCGCCTATCAGAAGGGCGCGTTCCGCCAGGACACCATCTCGACCGAGCCGTTCTACACCCTGAAGCCGGGCGACGCGAACTACGTCAACTACCCCGGCTACGAGGGCAAGACCGTCACCGTGCCGCACGGCGCGGGCGTCAACACCACCCTGGGCGACCGTACCCGCAAGGGCGGGGTGCTGGGCCTGCAATGGCGTCCGAACGACCGCACCGAGATCTACGGCCAGGTCGTGCACTCGGACTACAAGTTCGAATGGCAGGACTATTCGGTGTTCGCCTACACCGGCTCGAACTCGATCCTTCCGGTCGCCGGCAGCACCTTCAAGTTCGATGAGAACGGTGAGTTCATCAGCGGTTCGTTCGCCAATGTGCCGTACGACTCCAACACCAGCTTCACCCAGCGCCACTCGGTCACCACCGACTACTCGATCGGCGGCAAGTGGGACGCGACCGACGACCTGACGCTCAGCACCGACTTCCAGTACGTCCGCGCGATCACCGACTCGGTGCGCTCGATCGTCAACGTCGGCGCCACGATCCCGGTGTTCAACCACGACATCTCGGGCGACATCCCGGTGATCACCACCGGCCCGTCCGGCTATGCCAGCAACCCGTCGAACTTCAACCTGGGCTACTATCTCGACCACATCGACAAGTCGGTGGGCACCGAGAAGGCCTGGCGCGCCGACGCAGAATACAAGCCGGCCGACGCGGGCATTCTGCGCTCGATCAAGGTCGGCATGCGCTACACCGACCGCGAGGCGGTGACCCGCTCGAGCACCTATCGCTTCGTGGGCTTCTTCAGCCCGCTGTCGAACTACCCGAACCTCTACGAGGTCAACCAGTTCGACAACTTCTTCCGTGACAAGGTCGACTCCTTCGGTCCCACGGTGGCGTTCAAGCGCTCGATCGCGCTGGACTACCGCGCCACGCTCAACGCCCTGGGCTTGTCGGAAGGCGTGGGCTACGGCCCGGCCGACACCAACACTCAAGGAGAGAAGACCTACGCCATGTACGGCGTGGCGCGCTTCGGCTTCGACGCCGGCCAGTTCCCGGTCGACGGCAATGTCGGCCTGCGCGTGGTCCGCACCAACGTGACCTCGTCGGGCTTCGAAGGCATCACGCCGATCGTCAACTACGGTCAGGTCGGCGAGACTTCGGGCACGACCATCTATTCGCCGGTCGAGGTCGCCCAGTCCTACACCAAGGCGCTGCCGAGCCTGAACCTGCGGATCCACCTGCAGGAAGACCTGCAACTGCGCCTGGCTGCCTCGAAGGGCCTGTCGCGTCCGACCTTCAACCAGCTGAACGCCAACGCCAACATCGGCCAGCCCGGCAGCACCCAGCAGGGCCGCAACTCGGTGACCTTCGGCAACCCGAACCTGCGTCCGCTCGAGGCCGACCAGTTCGACGCCTCGCTGGAGTGGTACTTCAACAAGACGGGCATGCTGTACGCTGCGGCCTTCTACAAGAAGGTCGACGGCTTCATCTACAACGTCACCCGCAGCGACGTGCCGATCGTCTTCCCGGACGGTCGCACCGCCCTGTTCGACATCACGCGTCCGGAAAACGGCGACGACGGCAAGATCAAGGGCTTCGAAGTCGGCTACAACCAGTTCTTCGACTTCCTGCCGGGCCTGTGGTCGGGCCTGGGCGTCCAGGCCAACTACACCTATGTCGACAGCTCGGCGCCGAACCCCACGGCGCGCGACACCTCGGGCGTGGACCTGCCGAACGTGCCGCTCGAAGGGCTGTCCAAGCACAGCTACAACGTGGTCGGCATCTACGAGAAGGGTCCGATCTCGTTCCGCCTGGCCTACAACTGGCGTGACGACTTCGTTCGCACCACCTCGGGCAACGGCACGGGCAACCTGCCGGTCTACAGCAAGGCCTTCGGCCAGCTGGACGCCTCGGCGACCTACGACATCAACGACCACATGGCCTTCACCATCGAAGGCGTGAACCTGACGGACACCCAGCGCGACACCTTCTTCGGCAAGGAAACGCGTCCGCGCGACAGCATCCTGGTCGATCGTCGCGTCTCGGCGACCCTGCGCGTCGACTTCTGATCCGGCGGCGCCCGCTCTTTCCTTCGGGGGAGGGCGGGCCTGTCACCGCGAGGTTCCTCCCCGAACTCGCGCCTTCCTGCAGCCGCGGACCGCCTTGGCGATCCGCGGTTTTTTCTTGCTTGGAATGGCCTCGAGGCGAACAAAAAGGGTTGCCTCTTCATTTGTATGATTATACGTATCGTTCCATCGGCGGAGGGCGATCTCGGATCGCTTTTCGTCCTGGTGACCTTCGGTCGTCAGCG
Source organism: Caulobacter sp. FG7 (assembly GCF_057808875.1). Classification (NCBI taxonomy): domain Bacteria; kingdom Pseudomonadati; phylum Pseudomonadota; class Alphaproteobacteria; order Caulobacterales; family Caulobacteraceae; genus Caulobacter; species Caulobacter sp. FG7. The sequence goes on along the minus strand of NZ_JBMDIW010000005.1, from coordinate 128,655 downwards.
CATCGCGCGAACTCTCCTCCCCGAGACCGCGCGTTTCTTTTCCCGCGCATCGCTCCTGCGGCGATGCGCGGATTTTTTTGTCTTTTGTCTCATCGTTACAAAGAGTTGCTCGGTGCGCCGCCCCTTCCGGAGCAGGCGAAAACCGGTTGCAATCGCGGCCGCCTCCGTTAATTGTCGTATTTATAAGAATGGTAGCGGTAACGAGTGGGCGGGGCTGAAGTCTCTCGCGCGACCGCCGGAACGGGAGGAGGCGAGGGGATGTCCATCCCGATTGACAGCGCTTACTTTCCGCCGCGGGCGACCGACGCAGGCATAGGTTCCAGACCGGCTCGCCAGCATGGAGGTTCCCCGCGTGACGTTTTCCCGCAAGCCCAAGTGGGGCAAGCACGGCCTTGCCGCCGTCGGCGCTATCCTCAGCCTGGCCGTCGCTGCGCCGTCGTTCGCGCAAGGCCCGCTGCCCAAGCTGGTGACCAAGGACGGCAAGCATGCCCTGCTGGTCGACGGCAAGCCGTTCCTGATGCTGGGCGTCCAGGCCAACAACGCCGCCAACTATCCCTCGCAGATGCCCAAGGTCTGGCCGGCCGTGAAGGCCCTGCACGCCAACACCCTGGAGATCCCGATCGCCTGGGAGCAGATCGAACCGGTCGAGGGCAAGTTCGACTTCTCCTATCTCGACCTGCTGCTCAAGCAGGCGCGCGAGAACGACACCAAGCTGGTCATCCTGTGGTTCGCCACCTGGAAGAATAACGGCCCGCAGTACGCCCCCGAGTGGGTCAAGCTCGACAACAAGCGCTTCCCGCGCCTGGTCAATGGCAAGGGCGAGGTCAAGAACTCGCTGTCGCCGCACTTCCGCGCGACGCTCGAGGCCGACAAGAAGGCCTTCGTCGAGCTGATGCGCTTCATCAAGGCCAATGATCCGGACCACACCGTGATCATGGTCCAGCCCGAGAACGAGGTCGGGGCCTACAGCGCCATCCGCGACTTCTCGCCGACCGCCCAGAAGATCTTCGACGGCCCCGTGCCCAAGGATCTGGTCAAGGCGATGAACAAGAAGCCGGGGACCTGGAAGGAAGTGTTCGGCAAGGACGCCGACGAGTTCTTCTACGCCTGGTCGATCGGCCGCTACGTCGACGAGATCGCCGCCGCCGGCAAGCAGGTGCTGCCGCTGCCGATGTACGTCAACGCCGCCCTGCGCGACCCCTTCAACGACCAGGACCCGTTCACCTATTCGTCGGGCGGCCCGACCTGGAACGTGCTCGATGTCTGGAAGGCCGCCGCGCCGTCGATCGACGCCCTGGCCCCCGACATCTACATGCGCGAGAGCGAGAAGGTCCGGAAGACGCTGGAGCAGTACGGCCGTCCCGACAACGCCCTGTTCGTGCCCGAGATCGGCAGCGACAAGGCCTATGCCCGCTACATCTACGACGTGCTGGGTCACCAGGGCATCGGCTTCGCCCCGTTCGGCCTCGATTTCACCGGCTATTCCAACTACCCGCTGGGCGCCAAGACGGTCGACGCCAAGACGCTGGAGAACTTCGCCGTCCACTACCGCCTGCTGTCGCCGATGGCGCGCGAGTGGGCCCGCCTGTCCTACGAGGGCAAGGTCTGGGGCGTGGGCGAGCAGGAGGGCGGCAAGCCCGAGACCCTCGACCTGGGCGGCCGCTGGAACGTGCGCGTCACCTACGGCGAATGGCAGTTCGGCTCGATCGAGGCCCCATGGATGGCCAAGGCCGAGAAGCAGCCCGACCGCGAGGTCCCCGACGCCGGCGCCTTGATCGCCCAGCTGTCGCCCGACGAGTTCCTGATCACCGGCTATCGCGCTCGCCTGACCTTCGGTTCGGCCAAGGGCGAGCGGTTCATGGTCTCGCGGGTCGAGGAAGGCCACTTCGACGACAAGGGCCAGTGGGTGTTCGACCGCGTGTGGAACGGCGACCAGGTCGATTACGGCCTGAACCTGACCACCTTGCCCCAGATCCTGAAGGTGAAGCTGGCGACCTACTAGGTCGGTGCGTGATCCTCGTCCTTCGACAAGCTCAGGATGAGGATCATTGCCGACCCCGAGCCTACCCGAACCCTCATCCTGAGCCTGTCGAAGGATGAGGGTTTCGCCCCAGATAAAAGAACGAGAACAGGGAAGAACGAAGACATGCGCAGCCTCTATGCGGGCCTGGCCCTCTCCCTGCTGGCTTCGACCAGCGCCTTCGCCCTCGACGGCGGCTTCGAGAAGACCGCCGACGGCGTGGTCGTGACCCCCGCCTCGGGCCCGGCCAAGAAGGTTCGCCTGCAGGTGATGGGTGAGCGCATCATCCACGTCACCGCTTCTCCCACCGATACCTTCGACAACCCGCCCAGCCTGATGGTCACGGCCAAGCCGGTCACCAGCGGCTTCACCGTCGACGAGAAGGGCGGAGTGCTGACGCTGAAGACCGCCAGGGCGACCGCGCAGGTCTCGCTGAAGGACGGCACGGTCGACTTCCTGGACGCCGCCGGCCGCAAGGTGCTGGCCGAGCGCGACCGCGGCGCGTTCACGCCGGTGAAGGTCGAGGGACAAGACTTCTATAGCGTCCGCCAGCAGTTCAATCCGGGCACGGACGAGGCCTTCTACGGCCTGGGCCAGCACCAGAACGGCCAGATGAACTACAATGGCCGCGACGTGGAGCTGCTGCAATACAACCGCGCCATCGCCGTGCCGATGCTGCTGTCGTCCAAGGGCTATGGCCTGCTCTGGGACAACAACTCGATCACCCGCTTCGGCAATCCGGTCCCTTATGACGTCGCCTCGCGCGACCTGAAGGTCTTCGACGCCGACGGCAAGGCGGGCGGCTTCACTGCGAAATACTACCAGAACGGCCAGCTGAAGGTGACGCGGGTCGAGAAGGACATCGACTACCGCTTCCTGAAGGACCTGCCGAACTGGCCGAGCGAGCTGCAGGACGCCGCCAAGAAGAACCTGCCGGGCCAGACCGTGACCTGGGAAGGCTTCGTCCAGACCGACAAGGCCGGCGAGCACAACTTCAAGCTCTATTCCAGCGGCTACGCCAAGGTGTGGCTGGACGGCCAGCTGGTCATCGACCGCTGGCGGCAGAACTGGAACCCCTGGTATCACAACTTCGACGCCAAGCTGACGCCGGGCAAGAAGCACAAGGTGCGCGTCGAGTGGACGCCCGACGACGGCTATATCGGCCTTCTGCACAACGACCCGATGCCGGCGCTCGACCGCCATTCGCTGCAGCTGACCTCGGACGTCGGCAAGGCCATCGACTACTACTACATCGGCGGCGAGGACCTGGATCAGGTGGTCTCGGGCTATCGCGACCTGACCGGTTCGGCGGTGATGATGCCGCGCTGGGCCTACGGCTTCTGGCAGTCGCGCCAGCGCTACGAGACCCAGGACCAGATCGTCGGCGTGGTGAAGGAGTACCGCAGGCGCGGCCTGCCGCTCGACAACATCGTCATGGACTGGCGCTACTGGAAAGATCCCGAGTGGGGCACGCACAAGTTCGACGAAACGCGCTTCCCCAGCCCGCAGAAGATGGTCGACGACATCCACGGGATGAACGCCCACTTCATGATCTCGATCTGGCCGAAGTTCTATCCGACCACGGACAACTTCAAGGAGCTCGATGCGGCTGGTCACATGTATCACCGCAATATCGAGCAGGGCGCGCTTGACTGGGTCGGTCCCGGCTACCTGAACTCGTTCTATGATCCCTATTCGCAGGAAGCCCGCGACATCTACTGGAAACAGGTCAAGCGCGACCTGAAGGTCTATGGCGTCGACGCCTGGTGGATGGACGCCTCCGAGCCCGACCTGCACTCCAACGTCGACGTGCCCGAGCGCACCCTGCGCATGAGCCCCACGGCGCTCGGCCCGGGCGCGGAATACTTCAACAGCTACGCGCTGGAGCACACCCGCGGCGTCTATGAAGGCGAGATCAAGGACAGCCCCGACGTCCGCCCGTTCATCCTGACCCGTTCGGGCTTTGGCGGCTTGCAGCGCAACGCCTCGGCGGTGTGGAGCGGCGACGTGGTGGCCCGCTGGGACGACTTCCGCGACCAGATCTCGGCCGGCGTGAACCTGTCGATGTCGGGCATCCCCAACTGGACCACCGACATCGGCGGCTTCTCGGTCGAGAAGCGCTACGAGACCAAGGACCCCGCCCACTGGGCCGAGTGGCAGGAGCTGAACCTGCGCTGGTTCCAGTTCGGCGCCTTCAGCCCGCTGTTCCGCAGCCACGGCGAGCTGCCATTCCGCGAGATCTACGAACTCGCCGACGAGGGCAGCGAGGTCTACAAGTCGCTGGCCTGGTACGACGAGCTTCGCTACCGGCTGATGCCCTACGTCTACACCCTGGCGGCCGACACCTATCATCGCGACGGCAGCATGATGCGCGGCCTGGTGATGGACTATCCGAACGACGCCAAGGCCCGGAACGTCGACGATCAGTACCTGTTCGGCCAGGACTTCCTGGTCGCCCCGGTCACCGCCTTCAAGGCCCGCTCGCGCGGCGTCTACCTGCCGGCCGGGACTTGGTACGACTTCGAGACCGGCAAGGCCTTCAAGGGCGGCCAGACGGTCAAGGCCGACGCGCCGTTGACCCGCATGCCGCTGTTCGTCAAGGCCGGCGCCATCGTGCCGACCACGGTCGTCCAACAGTATGTCGGCGAGAAGCCCGACGCGCCGATCACCCTGCTGATCTTCACCGGCAAGGACGGCAAGTACGAACTGTATGAAGACGATGGCCTGTCCAACGGCTACGCCCGCGGCGCCTGGGCCCGCACGCCGATCTCCTATGACGATGCGACCGGCCGGGTGACCATCGGCGCCCGCTCGGGCAGCTTCAAGGGTCTGGTCGAAAAGCGCACCTTCAAGGTCCGCTTCATCGGCAAAGGCGGGAGGCCGAGCGACTTCGACGCCGCCGCCGACCTGACGGTGGAGTACGACGGCCAGCCGGTGGTGCTGACCCGGAAGTAAGGAGCGCAAGTTCCTCGCCCTTCGACAGGCTCAGGGTGAGGAACTTGAATGCACGAGCCTTGCCTTGGTCCTCACCCTGAGCGCGTCGAAGGACGAGGACCACGCACAGTTGATAAGCCCCGGCGCCGCAAGCGCCGGGGCTTTGCTTTGCGGGAAAGGGCGGTCCACCTTGGCGGCGACGAATCCGAAGAGGGCTGCTCCATGTCCAAGTTCATCGCCGCCGCCGCGCTCGCGGCCTCGCTGACCGCCGTTCCGGCCTTTGCCGGCGACTGGTCGCTGGCCATCCACGGCGGGGCAGGGGTGATCAACCGCGGCAGCTTGACGCCTGAGAAGGACGCGGCCTATCGCGCCGGCCTCGACGCGGCGCTGAAGGCCGGCTCGGCGGTGCTCGACAAGGGCGGCTCCAGCCTCGACGCCGTCGAGGCGGCGGTGAAGGTGCTGGAGGACAACCCGCTGTTCAACGCCGGCCGCGGCGCGGTCTTCACCGCCGAAGGCAAGAACGAGCTGGACGCCTCGATCATGGACGGCGCTACCCTGAAGGCCGGCGCGGTGGCGGGCGTGACCCGTACGAAGCACCCGATCAGCCTGGCCCGGACGGTGATGGAAAAGTCGCCGCACGTGATGCTGGCCCGCGAGGGCGCCGACAAGTTCTCTGTCGAGCAGGGGCTGGAGCAGGTCGATCCCAGCTACTTCCGCACCGAGGAGCGCTGGAAACAGCTGGAGGCCTGGCGCGCCAAGCAGAAGGCGGCGCTGGATCCCACCCACCTCTACGGCACGGTCGGCGCCGTGGCGATCGACGCCAAGGGCCACCTGGCGGCCGCCACCTCGACCGGCGGCATGGTCGGCAAGAAGTGGGGCCGGATCGGGGATTCGCCGATCATCGGCGCGGGGACCTACGCCCAGGACGGCGTCTGCGCGGTCTCGGCCACGGGCTCTGGCGAATACTTCATCCGCACCAGCGCCGCCCACCAGGTCTGCGCCCGCATCGCCTGGAAGGGCGAGGACCTGAAAACCGCCGGCGACGCCACGATCAAGGCCATCGGCGATATCGGCGGCGACGGCGGCATGATCACCATGGACGCCAGGGGCGAGGTCGCCTTCCCGATGAACAGCTCGGGCATGTACCGGGGCTGGGCCACGGCGAAGGGGCGGGGCACGGCGATCTACGCGGACGAGGGGAAGTAAGAGGGCGCTCGTTTCTTCCGTAAAATCCCCGCGAAAGCGGGGACCCAGGCTTTTTCTGAAGCCCTCGGCGCTCGACGGTAAAACACCTGGGCCCCCGCTTTCGCGGGGGTTTTACGGTTTAAAAGTCCGACGGAGCGCTTACGCCGCCGCCACCAGCTTCGGCTGGATCAGCGCCGCGGCGTTGATCCGCCGGCCGCCGGGCTTGATGACCTCCAGGTGCACGTGGTCGGTGATGCCGGGATAGTGCTTCTGCAGGCTGGCGACCTTGCCGATCACCTGGCCCAGGCGGATGGTCTGGCCGACCTCGACGTCGGGGTCGACGTAGAAGGCGCGGGCCACGTAGCCGAGGGCCGGGTTGGTGATCTCGACGAAGCGCAGGTCCGGTGCGTCGGCGTAGGCATAGCCGATCTTGGTGACATAGCCCGACATCGGGGCCTTGGCGGCCTGGCCGGCGGCGGCGACATAGTCGACGCCCTCGTGCTTGCGCGAGCCGCCGTCGCGGCGGGCGCCGAACGCGCCGTCGCCGAAGTCGTCATGTTCGCGCGGGGCTGCGCCCGTGGGATTGGCGAAGTCGGGCGCGCCGTCGCCGTCGACATCTGCGCCCTTCCAGACGGTCTCCATGCGCACGGGCTGGGGCGGCGCCTCGTCCAGCCTGTTCAGCAGGGCCTGCACCGCCGGCCGAGCCGCCCGGTTCGCGTGCGGGTTTTCCATCGCCAGACCCGCCATCGGCGCGAAGAGCACCGTCAGACCCAGGGCGATCCGCGCCTGGGGAGGAAGCTTCTTCAGCGCCGGAAAATGCATGTCGCCATCCTATGGATCGTTTCGCGTCGTGGGGCGTTCAGCGCGCCACGGGGCGTCGTTAACCATTCAGATAAGGCGATGAAAAGGCAGGATTGCTGCGTCAGGACGACGCGCATGTGCTTGGCTATGCTCAAGCTGAACGTCTGAGATTCAATCGAACATTGTTCGAATGTCGACTTACGCGCCGGCCAGGACTGAGCGGATGCGGTCGGCCAGTTCCCTGTTCTCGAAGGGCTTGCGCACCATCGACAGGTCGGTCCGATCGGGCGTCACGTCGGCGTGGCCGGTGACCAGGATCACCCGGATTCCCGGCGACAGGTCCTCGGCCGCGCGGGCCAGTTCCAGGCCGGTCATGCCGGGCATGGCGAAGTCGGCGATCATCAGGTCGGGGCCGGCCTCGCGCACCTTGCGCAGAGCCTGCTCGCCGTCCTCGGCCTCGATCACCCGGTGGCCGAGGTCGCGGACCATGGCCACGGTCACCGCCCGCACGGTCGGATCGTCGTCGACCACCAGCACGGTGCGCGACGGCTGTCTGTCCAGGGCGGTCTCGGCCGGCGCGCAGTCCTCGCCTGGGCCGCAGTCGCCCGAGCCGCGCGGCAGGTAGAGGTTCACCGCCGTGCCTTCGCCAGGCTGGCTCTCGATGTCGATCGCCCCGCCCGAACGCTGGGCGAAGCCGTAGACCATGGAGAGGCCCAGACCCGTGCCCTTGCCCACCGGCTTGGTGGTGAAGAACGGCTCGAAGATCCGGGCCATCAGTTCGGGGCTGATGCCCTCGCCGGTGTCGCGCACGGTGACCAGCACGTAGTCGCCGTCGGGCAGGTCGTGGCGAGCGGTCGGGCCGGCCATGGCGAAGTTGCGGGCGCTGATCGAGATCACCCCGCCGCCAGGCATGGCGTCGCGGGCGTTGACCGACAGGTTCAGCACGGCCAGTTCCAGCTGGTCGGGTTCGACATGCGCCGACCACAGGTCGGCCGGCAGGTCCCAGGCTATGCGCATCGCGCCGCCCAGGGTGCGAACCAGGATCGCGTCCATGCCCATCAGCGTGTCGGCCACGTCGACCACCTTGGGCTGGCTCTCCTGCTGGCGGCTGAAGCCCAGCAGGCGGTGGGTCAGGGCCGCGCCCTTGCGGGCCGCCAGGCTGGCGTTGTCGAGATAGCGCCGCACCTTCTCGGCGTCGGGCAGGCGACGGCCGGCCAGTTCCAGGCTGCCCAGGATCGCGGTCAGCAGGTTGTTGAAGTCGTGCGCCACGCCGCCGGCCAGGGTGCCCAGGGCTTGCAGCTTGTCGGCCTGGCGCAGGCGGATCTCGGCCATCTTCTGGTCGGTGACGTCGCGCTCGATGACCAGCAGGTGGCCGGCCTCGTCGCGCAGCGGCACGTACTGGCGCTCGGTCCAGACCGGGCCGGCCAGGGTGGCTTCTTCGGTCACCACCTGCACCGGCTGGCCGGCGGCCAGGGCCTCGGCCGCCTGCGGGGCGTCGGCGAAGGGATGCTCTTCGGCGGCGTTGGTGCGCACGACCCGGCCTTGCGCGTCCTTGAAGGCGATGACGGCCGGTATGCTGTGCATCAGGCCGCGCAGCAGGGCCTGCTCGGTGCGCAGTGCGCGGCGCAGGCGGGTGCGCTCGACGCCTGCAGCCACTGCCGCGCGCAGGGCCTCGGGCTCCCAGGGCTTGGCGACATAGCCGCTGACGCCGCCCAGGTTCAGGGCCGCGACCACGGCCGACAGGTCGGCGTAGCCGGTCAGCAGGATGGAGTCGGCGTCGCTGATCGAGCGGGCGGCGGCCAGGAACTGGTCGCCGGTCAGGCCGGGCATCCGCTGGTCTGACAGGATCAGGGCGATCGTCGGCTCCTGGGCGAGGATGTCGAGGGCCTTGCCCGGCGCGTTGCTGGTCAGCACGCGGTAGCGGTCTTCCAACAGGTCTTCCAGGGCGACCAGGATGTCGGGCTCGTCGTCGACCACGAGGATCGTCGGGCGTTCTCCCCCCGAGGCGCTCATCGGCCTTCTCCGTCGTTGGCAGGTGGCGGAATGGTGATGGTGAAGCGCGCGCCGCCCAGGTCGCCCTGGTCGATGGCGATCGCGCCGCCGTGGGCGCGCACCACGTTGTAGGCGATGGCCAGGCCAAGGCCCGTGCCGGCTCCTACGGGCTTGGTCGTGAAGAACGGTTCGAAGATGCGGTCGCGCAGGTCGGCCGGCACGCCGGGGCCTGAGTCCTCGATCACGATAACGAAGTCGCCGCCCTCGTCGCGCGTGGTGACGGCGATGACGCCCTGGCCGCCGTTGGGCCCCTCCAGCGCGTCGGCGGCGTTGCCGACGATGTTCATCACCACCTGGTTCAGCAGGGCGGGCGAGCCCTCCAGGGTGTTGCGGGCGGCGTAGGCGCGGCGCACCTCGATGCCGTCGCCCAGCTTGTGGGTCAGCAGGGCCAGCACGGTCTCGATGGAGTCGGCGGCGTCCAGCACGTGGCGGTCGCCCTCGTCCAGGCGCGAGAACTTGCGCAGGTTCAGGACGAGATCCTGGATGCGCTTCATGCCCACCCGCATCGAGGCCAGGCGCGCCCTGGCCTTGTCGAGGCCGGGGGAGGGGGTCTCGTCGGCGGCCGCGGCGACCAGGCGCTCGACGGTGTCCTGGTGGCCCAGCAGGAAGGCCAGCGGGTTGTTGATCTCGTGGGCGATGCCGGCCACCAGTTCGCCCAGCGAGGCCATCTTGGCGGCCTGGACCAACTGCCCCTGGGCGTCCTTCAACTGGCGGTTGGCGCTGGCCAGGTCGTCGGCGACGGCGGCGCGGGCCTCGGCCCGGGCCAGCGCCAGTTCCTGGGCGCGGGCCTGGCCGGCGCTGCGGCGGGCCTCGTCGGCCATCAGCTTGCGACGCAACTGGGCGCGGACCCGGGCGCGGACCACCTCGTCGTTGGCCGAGGCGGGCACCACGTCGTCGGCCCCGGCCTCCAGGGCGTCGGTCAGCAGGTCGCGGTCGGTCTCCTCGCCGCCGAAGGCCAGGAGCTGGAACGGCGCGGGCAGGCGCGCGCGGCGGGCGTCCAGGGCGGCCAGCAGCGCCAGGTCGTCGCGATCGCCGCCCCGCACGCCGACCACCACGCCGTCGAGCTCGCCGTCGAGGGCGGCGGCGTCGGGATCCAGCCGCTCCAGCGTCGCCACCTCGTAGCCGTCGTGCTCCAGCAGGTGACCCAGGCGCAGGCGCAGCGTGGCGCTGGGATGGGTCACCAGCACCCGGGCGCGGCGGAAGGGTTCGGAGGCCTTGGGGGCGGCGGTCTCGGCGCGGGCCCGGCGCAGCAGCGCCTTCAGCCGCACGATCACCACCTTGGGGTCGGCCGACTTGGCGACATAGGCGTCGGCGCCGCTTTCCAGGCCCTGGCGCTCCAGGTCGCTTTCGCGGGCGCCGGTCAGCATCAGCACCGGCAGAGCGCGGGTGCGGCCGTTGAGGCGGATCTGCCGCGACAGCTCCCGGCCGTCCATGCCCGGCAGGTGGAAGTCGGCGACGATCAGGTCGGGCAGGTGGGCGTTCAGGTGTTCCAGCGCCGCCTCGCCGCTGGTCGCGCACGACACCGAAAAGCCTTCGGCCTCCAAAAGGCCACGCAGGCGCAGGGCCTGGGTTTCGGAATCCTCGACGACCAGGACGGAAGCGGTCATGCGTCCTCCCGGCGCTTGGCCAACTGGGCGATGCGCGGGCCGATCAGGTCGAGGCTCAGCACCGCGCGGGCCGCGCCCAGCTTCACGGCGGCGGCGGGCATGCCGTAGACCACGGCGCTGCTCTCGTGCTCGGCGATCGTGAAGCCGCCGGCGGCGCGCAGTTCGGAGAGACCCTTGGCGCCGTCCTCGCCCATGCCGGTCAGCAAGGCCGCCACCGTGCGCGAGCCGACCGACCGGGCCAGCGACTGAAAGAGCACCGTCGCCGACGGTCGCTGGCCGCTGACGGGCGCGGCGCCCGACAGCCGCAGCACGCCGCCGGGCGTCAGGGTCAGGTGGCGGTCGCCGGGAGCGACATAGGCGCGGCCGGGCAGGGCCAGCTCGCCGTCCCTGGCGACGGCGATGCGGATCGGCGACAGCCCATCCAGCCAGCCGGCGAAACCTTCCATGAAGGCCGCGCCCATGTGCTGGACGATCAGGATCGGGGCGGGGAAGTCGGCCGGCAGGGCGTCGAGCACCCGGGCCAGGGCCGGCGGACCGCCGGTCGAGGCGGCCAGGGCCAGGTAGCCCAGGTCCTGGAAGTCGGCGGCCGTGGCGATGGGCGCGGCCTCGCGCGGGGCTCGCGCTCCGCCGCCGATGGCCCGCCTGCGGATCACCGGCACGCTGCTCATGATGAACAGCTGGGTGCAGATGGTGTCGGCCAGCCGCTCGTAGCCGTCGGTAGCCAGGCCCACGGGCTTCTCCACCACCGTCAGGGCGCCGGCCCGCAGGGCGTTCATCGAGATCTTCAGCGAGGCGTCCTCGACCGCGTCGGCGATGACGACGATCGGGGTCGGATGATCCGACATGATCCGCGCGGTGGCCTCCAGCCCGTCCATGCCGGGCAGGCGGATGTCCATCGAGATCACGTCGGGCCTGACGCTGGCGATGCAGGCCAGAGCCTCCTCGGCCGAGGCGACGGCGGCGGCGACGGTCAGGCGCGGGTCGCGCTCGACGATGTGGGTCAGGAGGACCCGCACCACCATCGAGTCCTCGACGATCATCACCCGCACGGGCTTGCCCGAGGCCTTCACAGCAGTTGCCCGATCGCCGCCAGCAGCTCGCGCTGGTCGAACTTCTGCTTGGTGATGTAGGCCTCGGCGCCCAGATCGAGGCCGCGGCGCACGTCGGCGGCGTCGGCGCGCGAGGTCATCAGGATCACCGGCGTGGCGGCCAGGGCCGCGTCGGCCTTGACCGCCTGCAGCAGCGAGAAGCCGTCCATGCGCGGCATCTCGATGTCGGCCACGACCAGGTCGATCATCGCCTGGCCCGAACGCAGCAGGTTCAGGGCGTCCAGTCCGTCGACGGCCAGCAGCACGCGATAGCCCTGGGCCTCCAGTATGCTCTTTTCCAGCGTCCGGGTGGTGATGGAGTCGTCGACCACCAGGATTGTCCGGGTCGTCTCGTCGGCGTCCTCGGCCTCTTCGGCAAAGCCCAGGCCGCTCGCGGCCAGCTGGCGCTGGTCGCGCAGCCAGCGGCGCACAAGGGCGTCGGGATCGAGCGCCAGGGCCGGCGCCTGGTCGTCCAGCTGCACGGCGCCGGCGATCAGGTCGGCGTCGAGGTCGTCGGCGTCCAGGTCCTCGACCAGGGCTGAGCGCACGTCGCAAAGGGCGTCGACGGCCAGGGCCACATGGCGACGGCCGTGGCTGAGCAGAACGGCCGACACGGCGCCGGCGTGGACGGGAACCTCGGCGGCGACGCCGGACAGGAGAGCGGAAAGCGGGACCATTGGGACGATAACGTCGTCCCCGTCGATCGCGATCCGTGCGGCCGGGTGTCCTTCCACCGTTTCCAGCCTGGTGGCGTCCAGGCGCAACAGTCGGCGCACGCCCAGCGAGGGCAGGGCGGCCTGGCGGCCCTGGATGTCGACGAACAGCAGCGACTGCCGCGCGGCCGACAGCGGGGTCGACAGCGCCACCCGCGCGCCCCAGGGGCGACCGGCGGTCAGGCGCAGCTCGCCGCGCAGCTTGCGCACGGCCTCGGCGACGACGGACAGGCCCATGCCGCGGCCGGCCAGCTTGTCGACGCCCTGGGCGGTGGAGACGCCGGGCGCGAAGGCGTGGGCCAGAAGCTCCTCGGGCGTCGGGGCGGGCGCGCCCTCGGGGCGGGGCGGCATCAACCCCTTCTCGACGGCGGCGGCCTCCAGCCGGGCGAGGTCGGGACCGGGACCGTCGTCGGCGATGTCGATGCGTAGCCGGCCAGAAGCGGCCGATACGGCCATGACCACGGTCAGGCGCTCGGGCTTGCCGGCGGCCGCGCGGGCCTGCGGCGTCTCGCGACCGTGGCTGACGGCGTTGCGCAGCAGGTGCATCACCGGGTCCTTCAGCGCTTGCAGCACCCGGCGGTCGGCGCGGGTGTCCAGGCCCGTGACGCGCACGTCGACCGGCACACCGGCCTCGCGGGCGATGTCGCGGACCATGGTGGCGAAGCCGCCGAACACGGTTTCGGCCGGGGCCTGACTTATCTCCTCGACCCGGCCGCGCAGGTCCGACAGGCCCTGGTCCAGCGCCCAGCCGGCCCGCACCCGGCGCACCGACAGTTCGTTGAGGGCGCGCGACAGATCCTTCAGGCCCTGCTCGACCTCGCGCGCCCGGACCGCCGCGCCGCCGCGCGTGTCGCGCCAGCGGCGTTCCAGCTTGCGGGCGTCGGCGGCGAGGCGGCGCAGATCCTCGTCGATGGCGCCGTGGTCGAGCACGTCGCCCGACAGCGTCTGCATGGCGCGCGACAGGCCCGATACCGCCTCGACGTCGATGCGGACGTATTCCACGGTTTCGTCGGCGGCCGGTGCGGCAGTCGCGGCCGGTTTGGGCGCGGGCGGGGCGTAGGCGGCGCCGGCGGCGTCCTCCACAGCGTCGAGCAGGCCCTCAAGCGCCGCCGTTGTCTCGGCGTCGAGCGTCCGCTGGCCGTCCATCAGTTCGGCGCACAGGCTTTCCAGTGCGTGGGCGTGCTCCTCGACGGCGGGCAGGTCGACCGCCCGCGCGGCGCCCTTCAGGCTGTGGGCCCGGCGGAAGATCTCGCGCGTGTCGGCCTCGCCGCCGGCCGCTATGGCCTGGCGGATCGCCTGGAGGTGCTCGCGGTGCTCGAGGTCGAACGCCGCCAGAAGCTGTCGCCGGATGTCGGGCACGTCGCGATCAGGTCCGGTAGCGCTCGGACAGGGCCAGAAGCTGGCGCGACAGGTCCGACAGGTTGGCGGCGGCCTCGTCCAGCTGGCGGGTGCCGGCGGCGGTCTGCTGGCTGGCTTGGCGGATGTTCTGCAGCGCGCCCATCACCTGCTCGATGCCCAGCTGCTGCTGGTTGGTCGAGGCGACGATCTGCTGGAAGGTCTGGACGCTTTCCTGCACCCGGCCGGTGATCTCGGTGATCGTGCGCTGGGTGGTGTCGGTGCGCTCCTTGCCGGCGGCGACGCGCTTGACGGCCTCTTCAGTCAGCATCACCGAGGCGTTGATGCCGCGCTGGATGTCGCCGAGGATCGAGCGCACCTGGGTGGTGGCCTCCTTGGCCTGGTCGGCCAGCATCTTCATTTCCGAGGCCACGACCGCGAAGCTGCGGCCGTTCTCGCCGGCCGAGGCGGCCTCGATGGCGGCGTTGAGGGCCAAGAGGTGCGAGCGCTCGGAGATGTCGTTGACGGTGGCGATGATGTCGCCGATCGCCTGGGTCTTCTCCGACAGGGCGACGATGTTCTCGGCCACGGCCTCGGCCTGCTCGCGGATGGCGTCCATGGCCTTGGCGGTCTCGTCGACGGCGCGCAGGCCCTCGTTGCTGGTGTGGGCTGTCGCTTGAGCCGAAGCGATCACTTCCTGGGCGCGCTTGCCGATCTGGGCGCCGGAGTGGGTGATCTCGTCGACGGTGGCGGCGGTCTCCTGCACGGCGGCCAGCTGTTCCTCGACGCTGGCGGCCTGCTCCTGGGTCGAGGCGCGGATCTCGGCGGTGGCGGCGTTGAGGTTCTCGGTGGCCTCGCGGCTCTGGCGGGCCAGCACGACCAGGCCGTCGACCATGGTGTTGAGCGTGCCGCCCAGCTTGCCGATCTCGTCGGTGCTGGTCGCGGCCGCGCGGCCGGTCAGGTCGCCTTCGCCCACCTTGCCGACGAAGCCCATGAAGGCGCTTAGGGGCCCGACGATCGAGCCGCGGATGGCCCAGGTGATCGCGCCCGAGATCGCGGCGGCCACGATCAGGGCGATGATGATCGACACCTGGCTGACCTTGTAGACGTCGTTGATGCGGCGCTGGCCCGACAGGATGGCGTCGTCCAGCACGTCTTCCGCGCCCTGGATGCCGCGCCCGAACTCTCCGCGACGCTGGACGAGGGCGGTCTGGGCGGCGGCGACGCCGGCGCTGTCGTTGCGGCGGATGGCGCTGAACAGGTTCTCGGTGTCGGTCCGGCCCTGGCGCGAGGAGGCGGCGGTCTGGTTCAGGTAGTCCTCGATGCGGCGCCAGGCGTCGGCGCGCTCGGCCGACAGGGCGCTTTGGCGATAGTCGCGGGCGGCCGCGGCGGCCTTTTCCAGGGCCGTGTCCATGTCGACGCCGCGCTGGCGCCAGCGGGTGACGGGGTCTTCCTCGTTGCCGCCGACTCCGCCGGCCGAACGAGATAGATAGCTGGTGATCACCGCGTCGCTGGCCGCGCGCATCTCGTTGGCGGTGGTGCGGATCTGGGCGACCTGGCGAACCACGGCCATGTCGCGGGTGACGATGGTCTCGGTGGTGTCCTTGACCACGCCGATCTGGACGAGGCCGAACAGGCCCACGCCCAGCAGCAGGACGGTGACGGCCGCGAAGCCGAGGATGATGCGGTTGGCGATGGTCACTAGGCTCTTGCCCCCAAGGCGGCGGAAAGGTGGTCGGCGACGAGGTCGTCGAGATGAAGAAGGGTGACGGTGCGGCCCGCCAGATCGCCGGGGCCTTCGGCCACGACGCCGCGCGCGCCGCCCTCGAAGGCGTCGGACCCGATCGCTTCGCGGGAGACCTTGGCGGCGCCGGGCGAGGCGTCGACGCGCAGCGCCAGGTTTCCCGCGCCGCGCAGGGCGATGATGAAGCCGGGCGCGTCGGGCGCCGCAGGCGCGCCGCCGGTCAGGCGGGAAAGGTCGAGCACGCGGCGCAGCCGGCCCTCGACGCTGGCGAGGCCCAGGAGACCAGGACGCCCGCCGGCTGGGGTCAGGCGGCGCGGCTCGAACGGGGTCACGCGTTCCACGGCGGCCAGCGGCAGCGCGAAGAGGCCCGCGCCGGCCTGGCACAGCAGCACGTCTTCCAGCGGCGTTTCGGGTTGGGGCGCGATCCGGCGCTCGGCCAGCCGACGGGTGCGCGCCGCCAGGATCGCCTGGGCGCGCGCATCGTCCAAAAGTCCCCCCAATCCGTCGCCGGATACGGCGTCGGCCTTACTCATCTCGTTCTTACACCCCCACGAGCGACTGCAGCAGCAGACGGACGCTCTTGCACAGCTGGCCGGCGTCCAGACCTGCGCCGTGGGCCAAACGCGTGTCCGACGGAACGGTTCCGGCGATCTGGGCGGCGGTTTTCAGCGAACGGGCGGCGGCCTTGCTCCGTCCGCGCTCCAGCAGCAGCAGGCCCAGGTGGTAGTGCGCCAGGGCGAAGCCGCGATCGAGATAGAGCGCCCGCTTGAAAGCCGCCTCGGCCGGAGCCGGACGCCCCAGCGCCCGCAGCACCAGGCCGTCGTGCAGGTGCAGGGCCGGATCCTCCGGCGCGAGCGCCAGGGCCTGCCGGCAGGCGGCCTCGGCGGCGAGGTAGTCGCCGGCGTCGGCCAGGCGTCGCACGCTCTCCACCAGGTCGGCGGCGGGCGGCGCAGGGGAGGGAACGGGCGTCGGGATCGGCGCCGGCCGCCAGAGCGGCGACGGCGTTTCGGCCAGTGGCTGAGGTTCGGGCTCCGGCGCGGCGAAGACTTCGAAGCTCGGTCCTGGCTGGGCCGGGCGCTCCGGATCGGCCGGGCGATAGGCTATGGTGCCCGGCAGCTGGGTCACGTCCAGCAGCTTGCCGAACGCGGGGTTGGGTTCGGCATGGCCCAGCAGCAGCCAGCCGTCCGCCGAAAGCCTACTGCCCAGCGCGCCGACCAGCTGCTCGACCACGTCGTGGTGGAAGTAGATCAGCACGTTGCGGCACAGGATCAGGTCGAACTCGGTCAGCTCCAACGGTGGGGCGGGCCCCAGCAGGTCGAGCAGGTTCTGGCGCTCGAACCGCACCAGGCCGCGATAGGCGCTTTTCAGCGTCCAGGTGTTGCGGGCGGTCTCGGTGAACCACTGGGCGCGGTCGGCGTCGCTGACCGCCCGCAGCGCCCAGCGGCCGAACTGGCCCTTGCGCGCGGTCTCCAGGAAGGCGGCGTTGATGTCGCCGCCGAGGATCGAGATCCGCCACTCGCCGATCGCCTCGCCCAGCATCTGCGACAGCAGGATGGCGATCGAATAGGGCTCGGCTCCGGTGGCGCAGCCGGCGCTCCAGATGCGGATGCGCTTGTCCTGGGCCCTGCGTTCGAGGATGTCGGGCAGGATCGTCTCGCGCAGCGCGGTGAACTGTTCGGCGTAGCGGAAGAAGAAGGTCTCGCCGATGGTGATCTCGGTCTCGAGCGCCGCCCATTCGGCCTCGCCCTCGTCATCGCTCGCGAGGCGTTTCAGGTACGCGCTGACGTCGCGGTCACGGTTGGCCAGCAGCCGCCGCTGCACGCGGTCCCACAGCACCTCGTCCTTGTCGGCGTAATAGTGGTGGCCGGTGCGGGCGATCACCGCGCGCTTGAGGCGCTGGAACGGCTCGTCGGCGGCCAGGGCCAACAAGCGCGGAGCCTGGGGGCGCTGGGCCGCCCGGAGCGGTTTCACGCCGGCTCGCTTTCCCAGGCCGCGAGACGCTCCTGGGCCCGACGGGCGAACTCGCCGAGGCGAGCCTTCTCCTCGGCCAGCAGCAGGTGCTCGGGCGACAGCACCGGCGTCAGCCGGCCGTCGATCAGGGCGGTCTCGGCGATGCAGCCGCCCAGGCTGTCGGCCTCCTCGACGGCCTGGGTGTCGGGCGCATGGGCGGCGGCGTCGGTGACGCGGTCGACCAGCAGGGTCACGGCCGGCGCGCCGGCCAGCGGACGCAGGCGGATCAGGTGACGATAGAGGGCGGGGGCGGGGTCGCCGCCCTCCGACTCCAGAAGACGGTCCAGCGCCAGGGCCGCGACGGCCTCGCCGCCCAGATTGACGAAGCCGGCCAGCACGCGCGGCGCGCCGGGCGCGGCGACCAGCTCCGGCACGGGCAGGATCTCGGCCACCGCCGCCTGCGGCAGGGCCGCTTCCAGCGCGCCGGCGCGAAAGGTCACATAGAGGCTGCTGGTCATTCCGGGCTCCGCAACGGATCGATCCCGCCGACGCTCAGGTCAGGCCGGATCGACGCCGATCAGCAGCAAACGCCCGTCTACGGTCAAGGTTGCATCGGGATCGACAATCAGCGCGTCCTCGGCGAGCAGGACCTGATCTGCGACCCGGGCGGGAGCGAGCGCGACCAGCACCGTGGTCCGCGCCGTGGCGGTGATCGTCTCGGGGCCGTCGATGCGCCGGACCGACCCTCGCCATTCGCCGCGCCGGACCATCAGGTTGAGGTCGCGGATCGGACCGGCGTCCAGCGTCGCGGACGCCGGTGCGTCGCCAGGAAAGGGCAGGGGCTTCGAGGCCTCGTCCAGCACGACCTCGCCCTGGCCCTCGATGGTCAGCCGCAGCCCCGCGCCGGCGATCACCGTCAGAACCCGGTCGACGTCGGGGAAGACGGAGAACGGACCGGCCGTCGCCACCTGCGCGATGCTCAGCCGCCAGTCGAAGGCGGACAGATCCGCGCCCGGCGGCTGGGCGGCGATCTCCCAGGTCGTCCCGCCGCCGTTCTTCCACGGCGTGGGTTTGCGATCGGCGGCGGGGAGGAGGCGCATTATGTTCTCCAGCTAACCAGCGTCGTCATCCCGGCTGGCGCACTGCGCTTGGCCCTTTGGTCCCGGATAAGCCCTGCGGGCTTTCCGGGATGACGCATTTGGGAGGGCTTGGGGGTGTCAGAGGATCCCCGGCAGGTCCAGCCCATGCTCGCGCGCGCAGTCCTTGGCGATCTCGTAGCCCGCATCCGCATGCCGCATCACGCCGGTGGCCGGGTCGTTCCACAGCACGCGCTCGATCCGCTTGGCCGCGGCGTCGGTGCCGTCGCAGACGATGACCATGCCCGAGTGCTGCGAGAAGCCCATGCCCACCCCGCCGCCATGGTGCAACGACACCCAGGTGGCGCCCGAGGCCGTGTTGAGCAGGGCGTTCAGCAGCGGCCAGTCCGACACCGCGTCCGAGCCGTCCATCATCGCCTCGGTCTCGCGGTTGGGCGAGGCGACTGAGCCGCTGTCGAGGTGGTCGCGGCCGATGACGACGGGAGCCTTCAGCTCGCCCCTGGCGACCATCTCGTTGAAGGCCAGGCCCAGGCGGTGGCGATCGCCCAGCCCGACCCAGCAGATGCGCGCCGGCAGGCCCTGGAACTTGATCCGCTGGCCGGCCATGTCGAGCCATTTGTGCAGGTGCGGATTGTCGGGGATCAGTTCCTTCACCTTGGCGTCGGTCTTGGCGATGTCTTCCGGATCGCCCGACAGGGCGGCCCAGCGGAACGGCCCGATGCCTCGGCAGAACAGCGGGCGGATATAGGCCGGCACGAAGCCGGGGAAGTCGAAGGCGTTCTCGACGCCTTCTTCCAGCGCCATCTGGCGGATGTTGTTGCCGTAGTCGACCGTGGGGACCCCGGCCTTCTGGAAGTCGAGCATGGCTTGCACGTGCACGGCCATCGAGGCGCGGGCGGCCTTGTTGACGCTGGCCGGATCGCGCTCGCGGGCGTCCATCCACTGCTCCAGCGTCCAGCCTGCCGGCAGGTAGCCGTTGATCGGATCGTGGGCGCTGGTCTGGTCGGTCAGCAGGTCAGGGCGGATCCCGCGCGCGTACATCTGCGGCAGCAACTCGGCGGCGTTGCCCAGCAGGCCCACCGAGATCGGGGTCTTGGCCGCGCACGACTCCTCGATCCAGGCCAGGGCCTCGTCGAGGTTGTCGGTCGAGCGGTCGAGATAGCCGGTGCGCAGCCGCATTTCGATGCGCGAGGGCTGGCACTCGATGGCCAGGCACGAGGCCCCGGCGAACACCGAGGCCAGCGGCTGCGCCCCGCCCATGCCGCCCAGGCCCGCCGTCAGCAGCCACTTGCCGGAGAGATCGCCTTCATAGTGCTGGCGGCCCATCTCGACGAAGGTCTCGTAGGTGCCCTGAACGATGCCCTGGGCGCCGATATAGATCCACGAGCCGGCGGTCATCTGGCCGTACATGGCCAGGCCCTTCTTATCGAGCTCGTTGAAGTGCTCCCAATTGGCCCAGCGCGGCACCAGGTTGGAGTTGGCGATCAGCACCCGCGGCGCGTCGGCATGGGTGCGGAACACGCCGACCGGCTTGCCCGACTGCACCAGCAGCGTCTGGTCGCCTTCCAGCCGCCGCAGGGTCTCGACGATCTTGTCGTAGCTTTCCCAGTCGCGGGCGGCGCGGCCGATGCCGCCATAGACCACCAGCTCCTCGGGCCGCTCGGCGACGTCGGGGTGCAGGTTGTTCATCAGCATCCTGAGCGGGGCTTCGGTCAGCCAGGACTTGGCGGTGAGCTCGGTTCCGGTGGCGGGACGGATGACGCGGGTGTTGTCGAGGCGGGTCATGCGGGTCTTTCAGCGGGGCCGCCCTCGTCCTTCGACAGGCTCAGGATGAGGGCTAATGCGGGCGCAGCGGTTCAGTCGAAAACCTCATCCTGAGCTTGTCGAAGGACGAGGTTTTCGTTTTGCGGTCAGGCTTGCGAAGCGAAGTCCACGCAGGCCTTCAGCACGTCGCCTAGCACGCTGCGCATTGGCGCGGCCTTCTGCGGGCGGTAGGGCGAGGGCCAGGACTGCGGGGTGATGCGGGGCGAGGGGTCGTCGATATAGCCGCGACAGGCCAGTTCCATCTGCACGGCGTGGATGCCGCGCTCGGGCTTGCCGTAGTGGCGGGTGATCCAGCCGCCCTTGAAGCGGCCGTTGGTCACCATCGGCAAGCCCGAGGTCTCGCAGGCCGCCTCGACCGCCGCCGCCAGGGCCTGATCGCAGCTCTGTCCGGAATTCGTGCCGATGTTGAACACCGGCAGCTCGCCGGGAAAGAGGCGCGGCGCCCGCGAGCGGATCGAGTGGGCGTCGTACAAAACGACCTTGCCATGCAGGGCCAGCAGCCGGTCGATCTCGGCCCGCAGCGCCGCGTGATAGGGGATGAACCAGCGCTCGCGGCGGGCGGCGATCTCGGCCTCGTCCGGCTCCTGGCCCTCGGCATAGAGCCGCTCGCCGTCGAAGGTGTCGGTCGGGCACAGGGCGGTGGTCGCCATGCCTGGATAGAGCGAGGCGCCCGACGGGTCGCGATTGACGTCGATCACCGTGCGCGACACGGCGGTCCGCACCGTGGTCGCGCCCAGATCGTCGGCGAAGTTGTAGAGCCGCTCGATCCACCAGTCGGCGTCCTTGCGAGCCAGCCAGGGCGAGACAAGGCGTTTTTCGATGTCCTCGGGGATGAAGGATCCCGAGTGGGGGATGCTGACGATCAGCGGCGCGTCGCCCCGCCAGACTTCCAGCCAGTCGCTGCTCATGTGGTCGCTCCGGGCAAGGGAACGCCGGCCGCCGCGTCGATGATCGCGCCGGTCCGCACCAGGATGTTGGCCGCTTCCATGTCGGGATGGAAGTGACGGTCGTCCGACAGGTGCGGCACCTTGCTCCGCACCACGCCCCGCACCGCCTCGAGGGCGGCGCTGGAGGTCAGCGGCGCGTGGAAGTCGCAGCCCTGCGCGGCGGCCAGAAGCTCAATGCCGATCACCGCGGTTGCGTTCTCCACCATCGACAGCAGGCGGCGCGCGCCGTGGGCGGCCATCGACACATGGTCTTCCTGGTTGGCCGAGGTCGGGATGGAGTCGACGCTGGCCGGATAGGCCTTCTGCTTGTTCTCCGAGACCAGGGCCGCAGCCGTGACCTGCGGGATCATGAAGCCGGAGTTGAGGCCGGGCTTGGGCGTCAGGAAGGCCGGCAGGCCAGACAGCGCCGGATCCACCAGCATGGCGATGCGGCGCTCGCTGATCGAGCCGATCTCGCAGATGGCCAGGGCGATCATGTCGGCGGCGAAGGCCACCGGCTCGGCGTGGAAGTTGCCGCCCGACAGGGCCTCGTCGGCTTCCGGGAAGATCAGCGGGTTGTCGGAGACGCCGTTGGCCTCGGTGGCGAGAGTCGTGGCGGCCTGACGCAGCACGTCCAGGGCCGCGCCCATCACCTGCGGTTGGCAGCGCAGGCAGTAGGGATCCTGAACCCGCTCGTCCTCCTTGAGGTGCGAGGCGCGGATGCCGGAAGACGCCATCAGGCTGCGCAGGGCCGCGGCGGTCTCGATCTGGCCGGCGTGGCGGCGCAGAGCGTGGATGCGCGGATCGAACGGGGTGTCGGAGCCCTTGGCGGCCTCGGTCGAAAGCGCGCCGGTGACCAGGGCTGACTGGAACAGCTCCTCGGCCTCGAACAGGCCGGCCAGGGCGTTGGCGGTCGAGAACTGCGTGCCGTTCAGCAAGGCCAGCCCCTCCTTGGGGCCCAGTTCGACGGGGGCGAGGCCGGCGCGGCTCAGGGCTTCGAGGGCCGGCTTGCGTACGCCGCCGACGTCGATCTCGCCGACGCCGATCATGGTCGCGGCCATGTGGGAGAGCGGCGCCAGGTCGCCCGAGGCACCGACCGAGCCCTGGCTCGGCACCACCGGCGTCAGGCCCAGTTCGAGCATGGCTTCGAGCAGTTTCACCGTCTCGACCCGCACGCCCGAGGCGCCTTGGGCCAGGCTGGCCAGCTTCAGCGCCATCATCAGCCGGATCACCGGAACCGGCGACGGCTCGCCCGTGCCGGCGGCGTGGGACAGCACGATGTTCCGTTGCAGCGTCGCCAGGTCCTCGTCGCCGATGCGCACGCTGGCCAGTTTCCCAAAGCCGGTATTGATGCCGTAGACCGGCTGGCCCTTGGCCAGGATGCGGGTCACGGCGGCCGCGCTGGCCTCGATCACCGGCCAGGCGCTGTCCGCCAGGCGCGCTGCCGCGCCGCGATGGACGGACTTCCACTGGGCGAGGCTGACCTCGCCGGGATGCAGGACTTCGGTGTTCACGAAACGGCGCTCCAGACGCGCGCATGGAGCGGGTTGAAGCCCATGCGGTAGACAAGTTCGGCGGGACGCTCGACGTCCCAGATGCAAAGGTCGCAGGCCTTGCCGGCTTCCAGGGTTCCGCGGTCGGCCAGCACGCCGAGAGCCCGGGCGGCCTGCCGGGTGACGCCGGCCAAGCACTCGTCCACGGTCAGGCGGAACAGGGTGGCGGCCATGTTCATGGTCAGCAGCAGGCTGGTCAGCGGCGAGGTGCCGGGGTTGCAGTCGGTCGCTAGGGCCAGCGGCACGCCGGCTGCGCGCAGGGCGTCGATCGGCGGCAACCTGGTCTCGCGCACGAAGTAGTAGGCGCCGGGCAGCAGCACCGCCGTCGTGCCGGCCCCGGCCATGGCCGCGATCCCGGCCCCGTCCAGGTGCTCCAGGTGATCGGCCGACAGCGCGCCGAACTCGGCGGCCAGAGCCGCGCCGTGGAGGTTCGACAGCTGCTCGGCGTGCAGCTTCACCGGCAGGCCGTGGGCGCGGGCGGTTTCGAATACCCGGCGGATCTGGGCGGGCGAAAAGCCGATGCCCTCGCAGAAGCCGTCGACGGCGTCGGCCAATCCTTGGGCGGCGACAGCGGGGATCATCTCGTTGCAGACGAGGTCGATATAGCCGTCGGCGTTCCCCTTGAATTCCGGCGGCAGGGCGTGGGCGCCCAGGAAGGTGGTTCTGACCGACACGGGCCGCACCCTGGCCAAGGCGCGGGCGGCGCGCAGGCTCTTCAGTTCGTGCTCCAGCGACAGGCCATAGCCGGACTTGACCTCGATGGTCGTCAGGCCCTCGGCGATCAGGGCGTCCAGGCGGGGCAGGGCGGCGGCGACCAGCTGCTCCTCAGTCGCCTCGCGGGTGGCCTTCATGGTCGAGACGATGCCGCCGCCGGCCCGGGCGATCTCTTCGTATGACGCGCCGGCCAGCCGCAGTTCGAACTCGTGGGCGCGATCGCCCCCGAAGATCAGGTGGGTGTGCGGGTCGATCAGGCCGGGCGTGATCCAGCGGCCGTCGCAGTCGACGATCTCGGCGGCGTCGAAAGCGGGGGCGTCGGACATGGGGCCGGCATGGACGATCCGACCGTCCTTGGCGGCGATCACGCCGTCTTCGACGACGCCCAGGCCGGGCGCATCCTCGGCGAGGGTCGCAAGCCGGGCCTTGATCCAAACCCGATCGCACCGCATCGCCAGCGCCTCCCGTGACGTCTTGAGTCGTGCTCCGCGACCCTTGCGGCGCGGTTCAATATGTATAGACATATTCGCGAGCGACGAGGATTGTCCAGTGAGCGACGCCGAGAATCTTGAAGGCACGGAAGAGGCCGCCGTGGAGGCTTCGAACGAACCCGCTCCGCAGGTCGCTCCCGAAGCTCCCAAGGACGTCGTCGTCTGGTGCGAGAGCGCGCTGCTGGCCGACGGTTGGGCCAAGGGCGTGCGCCTGACCCTGTCCGAGGGCCGCATCGCCCGCATCGACACCGACGTCGTCGCCGGAAGCGAGCCTCGCCTGGGCGCGGCCCTGCCGGGCATGCCCAACCTGCACAGCCACGCCTTTCAGCGGGCCATGGCGGGCCTGACCGAGGCGCGGGGGGAGGGGAGCGACAGCTTCTGGACCTGGCGCGAGCTGATGTACCGCTTCGTCGAGCGGCTGGACCCCGACGCCCTGCAGGCCATCGCCGCCATGGGCCAGGTCGAGATGCTGGAGAGCGGCTTCACCCGCGTCGGCGAGTTCCACTACCTGCATCACGACACGGACGGTGCAGCCTTCGACAACCCGGCCGAGATGGGGGCGAGGATCGCCGCCGCCGCGCAGGAGACCGGCATCGGCCTGACCCTGCTGCCGGTGTTCTACGCCCACGCCGGCTTCGGCGGCGCCGCGCCGGGCGAAGGCCAGAAGCGCTTCGTCACCGACGTCGACGGCTATGCCCGCCTGCTGGAGGCCAGCCGCGCCGCCGTCGCCGGCCTGCCCGACGCGGTGGTCGGCATCGCGCCGCACAGCCTGCGCGCCGTCACCGCCGAGGAACTGACCGCCATCACGCCGCTGGCGGCCGGCGGTCCGGTTCACATCCATATCGCCGAGCAGACCAAGGAGGTCGACGACTGCCTGGCCGCCACCGGCCAGCGTCCGGTGCGCTGGCTGATGAACCACGCCGACGTCGGCAAGCAATGGTGCCTGGTTCACGCCACCCACATGAACGCGGTCGAGACCGAGCGCCTGGCCAAGAGCGGCGCTGTGGCGGGCCTGTGCCCGATCACCGAGGCCAATCTCGGCGACGGGGTCTTTCCGGCCCACGACTACCAGGCCGCCGGCGGCGCCTTCGGCATCGGCTCGGACAGCAACGTGCTGATCGACGCGGCCGAGGAACTGAGGGTGCTGGAATACTCCCAGCGCCTGACCCGCCGCGCCCGAAACGTGCTGGCCGGCGGTCCCAGGCGATCGACCGGCGGCGAGCTGTGGCGCGCGGCGGTGGCTGGCGGCAGCCAGGCCCTGGGCATGGGCCGTCCGGGACTGCGTCGCGGCGCGCCGGCCGACTTCGTGACCCTGGATCGCGAGCATCCGGCCATCGTCGGCCGCAGCGCCGACGCCCTGGTCGACAGCCTGGTCTTCGCCGGCCGCTTTGGGGCGATCGACAGCGTCTGGCGCGCCGGCCGTCCCGTGGTCTCGGGCGGTCGTCACCGGCACCGCGAGGTGATCGCCGAGCGCTATCGTCAGGTGCTAAAGAGCCTGCTGTCGTGAGCACCGTACCGCTGCACCAGCGCATCCGCGACGAGATCGAGGGCCTGATCCGCTCGGGCGCGTGGGCGCCGGGCCACCGCGTGCCGTTCGAGAGCGAGCTGATGGCCCAGTACGGCTGCTCGCGCATGACCGTGAACAAGGCGATGTCGGTCTTGGCCGAGGCCGGGCTGATCGTCCGCCGCCGGCGCGCCGGCTCGTTCGTGGCCCGCCCCAAGGTGCATTCCACCGTCCTCGACATTCCCGACATCCAGGCCGAGATCACCGCCCGGGGCGAGACCTATGCCTTCCGGCTGCTGGCGGCGGAGCAGCGGCAAGCCGATCCCGACGACGGCGACGAGGCGGATCTGGCCGGGGAGGGCGAGCTGATCGTCCTGCGCGGCCTGCACATCGCCGGCGGCCGGCCCTTCGCGCTGGAGGACCGGCTGATCAGCCTGTCGGCCGTGCCCGAAGCCGCCGTCGCCGACTTCGCCGCCGAGCCGCCCGGCGCCTGGCTGCTGCACCACGTTCCGTGGACGGAAGCGGAAAGCCGGATCAGCGCCGTGGGCGCGGAGCCCGCCGTCGCCGAACTGCTGGCGCTGGATCCCGGCGCGGCCCTGCTGGCCGTCGAGCGCCGCACCTGGCGGGCCGGCGAGCCGGTCACCCGCGTGCGCCAGCTGTTCCCCGGCGAGGCCTACGACCTGGTCGCCCGCTTCGGCCCCGCGCGCTGACCTTGCCGCCGCGTCCTTGGCGTTAACGTTCGGCGCGCTACACCTTCGGATGAGCCGCCTGGACAGGCGGCCGTCTGGGGGAAACGCCATCATGAACGGGCAAACGCTGAACCTGCTGCCGGCCGCCGAGGTGCGCCTGCCCGGCCTGGACCTTTGGGACGGCTCGCCCGACCCGCCTCGGCGAGAGGTGCGGATCCTCGACGTGATCCATCGGATGTTCGACTTCGCGGTCGACCGCACCAACACCATCGAACGGCGGGTGCTGCATCTGCGCGCCCTTCACCTGCTGGACGGCAAGCCGGTGCTGGTCGAAAAGCGCGTCATGCAGGACAGCCTGGTCTTCGCGGCCCTGGGGTCGTCGGAGCGAACCTTCGCTGATCCGCTGCGGACCTGGAACGCTATCCCCGACATCGCGGCGGGGCGCGCCAAGCTGGCCTTCTCCGATACGCGGGCGTTGCCTTGCCAGGCCGAGGAGGCCGGACTTCTGGAAGCGAGCGTCGGCGTTCCCGCGCTGGTCTATCGGCACGAGGCAGCCGACAAAGAGCACCAGATATTCTTCAACGTCGAACAATGCGCCGTGGGCCTGAAGCTGCGAACCCTGGAAGGCAAGGCCTACTGGGACTACCTCGACTGACGCCTGCCGGTTGGGCGAAGCGGCGGGATCGTCGATCCTCCGGCGTTCGGCTCGTGCATGCACGCCCAAGCTGTCGTACATCACCACGCGAGCGCGGGCTGAATCGCGCTCGGGGCGTGCGTGGGGACGTGGCGTGAAGGAACTCGAGGCGATCACCGGCGGAGCGCTGGGCGGTTGGATGGCGCGGTTCAAGTCGGATGGCCGTTCTAGCCATTCCGCGCCGCCGCCCGGGACCAAGTGCGACAACTGCGAGACCGAGCTGGTCGGGCACTATTGCCACGCCTGCGGCCAGGAGGCCTCGGATCATCACAAGTCGATCCTGCACGTCACCTGGGAAGCCATCGAGGGGATGTTCCACTTCGACGGCCGCCTGTGGCGCACCCTGCCGTGGCTGTTCGCCCGCCCCGGCACGCTGAGCCGCGAGTATCTCGACGGCAAGCGCGCCCGGCACGTGCCGCCGTTCCGCCTGTTCCTGGTCTCGCTGCTGCTGTTCATCCTGTCGGCCGAGGTCGTGATTCATAAGGCCATGCACGAGGCCCAGCACAAGGGCGACCATGCGGCCCAGGCCCAGCACGGCGACGCCAAGGGCGCCGCCTCGCACGGCCCCGCCAAGACCGACGAGCACGGCAAGCCCGTTCCGCCCAGCATCAACGGCAGCGTCAGGGCGATCCCCGGCGAGGTGACCAACGACATCCAGCAGTCGATGAAGGAGGGCGGCCTGCTCTCCGACGGTGTCGATGCGAACGGCAAGCGCACCTTCATCGACGTGGGCGAGGTCGAGCCGACCGAGCGGGCCAAGCTGGAGTGGTTCAACACCCAGCTCAACAAGGTCGTGGCCACGCCCGGCTACTTCGTCGCCGTGGTGTTCGGCTGGGGCCACCGGCTGGCGGTGTTCCTGCTGCCGATCCTCGCCCTCAGCCTGGGGGCCTGCTACTTCTACCGCCGCAAGTTCTACATGTACGACCACCTGATCGTGTCGATGAACTATCTGTCGTTCATCTTCCTGCTGTGGGCGGTGGTGATGATCCTGCCGGCCCCGGTGCGCGACATCGGCGTGCTCGTGGCGCTGCTGTGGGCGCCGGCGAACCTGTTCATGACGCTGCGCGGGGTCTACGGCTCCAACGTCTTCGGCGCCCTGCTCAAGACCACCATCGTCTGGTTCTCCGCCCAACTGGCCTTCGTGTTCCTGCTGGCGGGCCTGCTGTGGCTGGGGCTGTCGCAGATCTGACGGCGTTCTGCCGATTTATTGTTCGCGGACGGACTTTATCCCCATCCGTCCGCGGCGGGTGTCATGACAGCTTTGCAAGCGGCTGTTATCCGAACGGCGTGTTGCGGAAATAATCAACAGCCGCAGACACTTCTACGTAAAAAGGGGATTACTTCGTGTCCAACAAGACCCTCGGCCGGTCGGCGCTGTTGCTGACCAGCGCGCTCGGCGCGCTCGCGTTCGCCGCCGCCGCCAACGCCCAGGAAGCCGCCGGCTCCACCAGCCTGGAAGAGATCATCGTCACCGCCGAGCGCCGCTCGGTGAACCTGCAGGATACGCCGGTGTCGGTCGGCGTGGTCGCCGGCGACCAGCTGCGCGCCATCCAGGGCGGCGGCGACGACATCATCTCGCTGTCGGGCAAGGTTCCCAGCTTCTACGCCGAGACCACCACGGGCCGCATCTTCCCGCGCTTCTACATCCGGGGCCTGGGCAATATCGACTTCTACCTCGGCGCTTCCCAGCCGGTGTCGATCATCCAGGACGACGTCGTCCTCGAGCACGTGGTGCTGAAGTCGAACCCGGTGTTCGACGTCCAGCAGGTCGAAGTGCTGCGCGGCCCGCAGGGCTCGCTGTTCGGCCGCAACACCACCGCCGGCATCGTCAAGTTCGACACCATCCGCCCGAGCGAAACCTTCCAGGGCCGCGCCAGCGCCTCCTACGGCACCTACGGCACGACCACCTTCGACGGCGGCATCGGCGGCCCGATCGCCGGCGACAAGCTGATGTTCCGTGTCTCGGCCCTGTACCAGCACCGCGACGACTGGGTGGACAACACCTTCGCCGGCACGAGCCTGGACGGCACCGTCACCCCGCGCAAGAACGCCATGGGCGGCTTCGACGAGAAGGACGCGCGCCTGCAGATCCTGGCCAAGCCGACCGAGCAGCTGACGGTCCTGGCCTCGGCCCACGTGCGCAACTACGAGGGCACCTCGACCCTGTTCCTGCGCAACGCCATCAAGAAGGGCTCGAACGTCGTCAACGCCCCGCGCGACAGCGTCGCCTACGACGAGGCGCACGACAATCCGCAGGCCTACGACACCAAGGGCGCCTCGCTGAACGTCGCCTACGACTTCGGCGGCATGACCCTGACCTCGATCAGCGCCTATGAGACCACCAGCGGCTACAGCCGCGGCGACACCGACGGCGGCGCCGGCGCCAACTTCCCGGTCGGCGGCGTGGCGAACGGCTTTGGCCAATCGATGGGCCAGGTCCGCGACCTCGACCAGCTGACCCAGGAGATCCGCCTGGCCAGCAACGGCGAGGACCGCCTGAAGTGGCAGGTCGGCGCGCTGTATTTTGACTCGCGAGACACCACCGACTTCTACCAGCGCGGCTACTTCCTCAACACCGGCGTCGCGGCCCGCAATCCCAACAACTGGGTGCGCCTGAACAACCTCAACACCTCGTGGGCCCTGTTCGGCCAGGTCAGCTACAAGGTGACCGACGCCCTGACCATCACGGCCGGCGCGCGCGACACCTACGACGCCAAGAAGACCCGCCTGGCCAAGACCTCGCTGACCGCCGCCGGCGCCGACACCTACGCCGGCCGTCGCTTCGTGCGCCTGTCGGACGAGCAGCCCAGCTGGGACCTGAGCGCCCTATACGAAGTGAACCCCGACCTCAGCGTCTATGCGCGCGTGGCCAAGGGCTTCCGCGGTCCGACCATCCAGGGCCGTTCGGCGGTGTTCAACTCCGACTTCACCACGGCCGACTCCGAGACGATCCTGTCGTGGGAAGCGGGCTTCAAGAGCGTCCTGCTCGACAACAGCCTGCGCCTGAATGCCTCGGCGTTCACCTACAAGGTCAGCGACATCCAGCTGAACGGCAACGACGCCAACGGCAACGGCGTGCTGTTCAACGCCGATGAAGCCAAGGCCTACGGCATGGAAGCCGACGCCGAGTGGCGTCCGATCGCCAACCTGACCCTGACGGCGGGCCTGAGCCTGCTGCACAGCGAGATCAACGACAAGCGGGTCTACGCGCAGGTCTGCGCGCTCAACAGCGTGGTGGTCTGCACGGTCAAGACGCCGACGGTCGCGATCCCGGGCGCCTTCGGCACCAACTACTTCACCCAGATCGACGGCCAGCCGCTGCCCAACGCGCCTGAATACAATCTCAGCTTCACGGCGCGCTACGAGCTGCCGGTGGGCGCCGACGGCAAGCTGTTCGCCGCCACCGACTGGAACAAGCAGGGCTATACGAACTTCGTGCTGTACGACACGGCCGAGTTCTATTCGAAGGGCAACTTCGAAGGCGGGCTGAAGCTCGGCTACGAAGGTGGCGACGGCGCCTACGAGGTCGCCTTGTTCGCCCGCAACATCACCAACGAGAAGAACCTCAAGGGCGTGATCGAGAACTACATGGCGGCCGTCTACAACGAGCCGCGCATCGTCGGTATCTCGCTCAGCGCCAAGCTGCGTTGATCCTGAGCTTCTGAGCTAGGGAAGCGCCCTCCGAGCTTCGGTTCGGAGGGCGTTTTCGTTTCTGATCCTCCCCCTCTGGGGCAGGTGGCCCGTAGGGCCGGAGGGGGGAAGTTCTCAGCTTCCGGGGCGTTGGCCGCCTCATCAGCCACTCCCCCTCCGTCGGCTTCGCCGACACCTCCCCCAGAGGGGGAGGATCTTAGAGCGACTGCCCGTCATCCACGGTGAACACCGAGCCCGTCACCGCCCGCGAGGCGTCGGAGGCCAGGTACAGCGCCGTGGCCTCCAGGTCGCTGGTGTCCATCAGCCGCCGGCGCGGGAAGCCGGCCACCAGCTTTTGGCCGCCCTCGCTGTCGAACCAGGCGTCGTTCAGTTCGGTGCGGATGTAGCCGGGGCACAGGACGTTGACGTTGATGCCCTTGCTCGCCCACTCGCGGGCCAGGCTCTTGCCCATGTGGGCCGTGGCGGCCTTCGATGCGCAATAGGCGGTGATGCCCGGCAGCACCTTGTGGGCGCCGATCGAGGCGACCAGCACGACCCGGCCGCGCGCCTCCACGCCGGCCTTGACCATCCGCCGCGCACCTTCGCGAGCGGTCAGGAACACGCCCCTGGTGTTGACCCCGAGGATCTTGTCGAAGTCCTCGATGGCGATATCCAGCGCCGAGGCCCGAACGTTGATCCCGGCGTTTGCGATCACCGAGTTGGGCGGACCCCAGGCGGCTTCCAGCGCGTCGTAGGCGGCGATCACCGAGGCCTCGTCCTCGACGTCCATCGATACCGCCAGGGCGGAGCCGCCGGCCGCCTCGATCTCGCCGACCAGGGTCGCCAGACGGTCGGCCCGCCGCGCCGCAACCGCCACCCGCGCACCGGCCTTGGCGGCGGCCAGCGCCAGGTTTGCGCCGATGCCGGACGAGGCTCCAGTGATCAGCACTGTGCGGCCGGTGAGGTCGGTCATGGCGGTGTGCTCCCTGGCGTCTTTCCAGGGAGCATACGAGTGTTTGAAAGGCTTAGGCCAGCCCCGGTCCTTCGATCTTCACCACCGAGGCGAAGGTCGGCCGCCGTTCGGGCAAGGTGATCTTCAGGCCCTTGTCGTCGCGGGTGAAGGGCAGGGGATCACCGCCAAGCAAGCTGACGCGCCGGACCTCGCCGCTCGCATGCAGCGCGCCCACGGCCAGGCTCTCGATGACCATCTCGCGGCCCGGCTCGACCAGCGGCAGGGCGTAGAGCGCGCCGGCCTTGGTGGTGAAGCGGATGTCGCGGGCCTCGAACGGCTTGGCGTCGCCCTCGTTCTGCATCCCCTCGACCAGGCGGGTGGGACCCTCGCCGTAGATCTTCCACGGACGGGTCGAATAGATCGCCTCGCCGTTTACGGCGATCCAGCCTGACATGTCGGCCAGGACCTTGGCTTCCTTGTCGTCGATCGAGCCGTCGCCGCGCTGCGGGATCGACAGCATCAGCGTGCCGTTCTTGCTGACCACGTCGGTCAGGCGCTGGATCACGTCCTTCGCGGTCTTGTAGCCGTCGCGCTCATAGAGGCCGCGGTCATAGTGCCAGTTGCCGATGCAGGTGTCGGTCTGCCAGGGCTCGTCGCGCAGGCGGTCGGAGAAGCCGCGCTCGACGTCCTCGACAATGGCCTTGCGCTGGAAGGGCGTCAGCTTCTTGCCGGTCACCACCACGTCGGTGCGGCCGGTCTGGCGCACGGCGTTGTTGTAGAAGTGCGCGGTCGCCTCCAGCCCCGCCTGGCCCAGCGGCAGGGCGTAGTTGTCGAAGTAGACCATGTCGGGCTTGTAGCGGTCGACGAGGTCGTTCTGGCGCAGCAGCCACTGGCGCACGAAGGCGGGGTTGTTGGCCGGCGGGGCCTCGATCCACTCGCCGTCGTGCTTGTCGTGCCAGGCGTTGGCCTCGGCGATGGAACCCACCCCGTCGGGGATCACCATGTTGGGGCCGGTATAGAGCTCCTGCGGGTCGAGCCCTTCCCACCACTTGCCCTTGCCGTCGGCCTTCCTCAGACGGAAGGCGTCGTAGCGCTGGCCCTTCAGGGGGCCCTCGGCGTCGTAGCCATAGGCCGTCTGCCACCAGTGCCAGGCATGGGCGGCGTGGTTGGAGACGGCGAACTTCAGGCCATGGCGGCGGGCGACCTTCTCCCAGGTCCCGACGATGTCGCGCTTGGGTCCGACGCGGGTGGAGTTCCAGGCGTGGTGGCGGCTGTCGAACAGGTCGAGATTGTCGTGGTGGTTGGCCATCGACATGAAAAACTTCGCGCCGGCGGCGACGTAGGATTTCATCAGCGCCTCAGGATCCCACGCGTCGGCCTTCCAGCGCGGGATGAACTCCATGAAGCCGAACTGCGTCGGGTGGCCGTAGGTCTTCACGTGGTGTTCGTAGAAGGGGTTGCCCTGCTGGTACATCTGCCGGCCGTACCAGTCGCCGTACTCGGGCACGCATTGCGGACCCCAGTGCGACCAGATGCCCAGCTTGGCGTCGCGGAACCAGTCCGGCGTCTTGTAGCCGGCGGCCAGCGACTCCCACGACGCCTTGAAGGGACCGCGAGACGCGGCGAGGGCGGGCGAAGCGGCGAGGCCGGCGGTCGCGCCGAGGAGGGCGCGGCGGGTGAAGGGCATGGTCGGTCTCGTGTCTCTATCGGTCGGTGGGTCTCCCTCGTCCTTCGGCAGGCTCAGGATGAGGGTGATTGCAAAGGCGGGTCAGTAGGAAGACCTCGCCCTGAGCTCGTCGAAGGGCGTGGTCTTCGGTCCAGGGGAAGCGCTAGCGCACCGGCGTCAGCCGCACGGCCGCGCCGCCGCTGGCGGCGAGTTTCAGGGTCAGGGTCGAAGTGGCGGAAACGGAGGGATGCGAAACCTCGATACCGGTCGGGGTCGCGCCGTCCTGGCGGACATCGGCCTTCCATGCGCCCTTGCCTAGGAAGCCAAGCGGGACCTTCACCGTCCGGGCGGTCTCGTTGTTGAGCGCGCCGATCCACCATTCGGCGCCCTTGCGGCGGGCCACCACGATCGACTGGCCGATCTCGCCGGTCACGTAGCGCACCTCGTCCCAGGTCGTCGGCACGGCGGCGGCGAAGTCGAGCCCCGCGGGGCTTTCGGCATAGGTGTCGGGGCTGTCGGCGACGATGGCGAAAGGACTGTCGTAGACCACGAACATCGCCAGCGCCTGGCCGCGCGTGGTCTGGACGAAGGGCAGGCGGTCGCGCGGCTCGAACTTCGACGGCTCCACGTTGCGGAAGCCGCCGGGGGTGTAGTCCATCGGTCCCAGCAGCAGGCGCGTATAGGCCAGCATGACGTTGTGGCTGGCGGTGATCCGCGTGCTCCACTTG
The DNA here is from genome assembly GCF_057808875.1 of Caulobacter sp. FG7. Taxonomy (NCBI): domain Bacteria; kingdom Pseudomonadati; phylum Pseudomonadota; class Alphaproteobacteria; order Caulobacterales; family Caulobacteraceae; genus Caulobacter; species Caulobacter sp. FG7. The sequence continues at coordinate 94,758 of NZ_JBMDIW010000005.1, read as the reverse complement.
TTGTATTCTGCCCCCAGCACGCCTTCCTGCGTCAGATAGTGCGGATAGGTCCGGATCAGGCCCGTCGGATGATAGGCGCCGTGCAGGTCGACCATCAGGTGGTGCTGGGCGGCCTTCTTCAGCAGGCGGTGGTAGAAATCCACCATCTGTTGGTCGTCGCGGTCCATGAAGTCGACCTTGATCCCCTTGATCCCCCACTGCTCGTAGAGGGCCAGGGCCTCGTCCATCTGGGCGTCCAGCGCCTTCCAGTTCAGCCACAGCCAGACGCCGACCTTCCTGTCGGCGCCGTAGGCGATCAGGCCCGGCAGGTCGAGTTCGGGCTTGGGGCGGGTGACGTCGACGCCTGGCCGCACCACCGAGGCGCCGCCGGCTCCCACGTTCCAGCCCTCGTCGATCAGCATGTATTCCAGGCCGTTGGCGGCGGCGAAGTCGATATAGGCCTTGATGGTCTGCGGGTTCATGCCGGCGTCGGGCACGGCCTTCAGCGAGGGCCCGTTCCACCAGTCCCAGGCGGCCTTGCCCGGCTTGATCCAGCTGGCGTCCTCGACCACCGAAGGCGCACTCAGCGTGGTCAGCAGGGTGTTCTCGACCAGCTGCCCGGCCTTGGGCGCGATCATGATCACCCGCCAGGGCGAGACGACGTCCGCGCCCAGGCGCGTGCGCACCGCGACGCTCGGGTCGTCCAGGCGGGGCGACAGCTTGACGCCGATCCCCAGTCGCCCGTCGCCCTTGCCGCGCAGGTACATCCCCGCCCAGTCCTTCAGGTCGGCCTCGGCGATGGCGAAGGCGGCGTTGTCGCCCTGGCAGACCAGCGGCGCGTCGAACAGGTTGTGCTCGCGGAACCTCGAGGCCTGCACGGGGGCGAACTCGCCCTCATGGCTGCTGCCGAACTTGCCCAGGTTCAGGCCAAAGCAGCCGTAGTCCCTGGGAAAGTCGAAGCTGGTCACCTCGTCGCGCACGTCTGTGGCGGCAGTGGCCTCCTGCTGGGGCAGGACATAGCGGAAGGCCACGCCCTGGTCGTAGGCGCGGAAGATCACCCGCAGCCTGCGGCCGCCTTCCTCCTGGAAGTCGACGGCCAGTTCGTTTCGCTTCTGGGCCACGTGGCTGACCTTGGCGGCGGGCAGGTCGTAGGCGTCCTCGCCGCTGGCGGTCTCAGCGCCGACGATCTTCACGCCATAGGAAAAGCGCCCGCCCTTGGAGAGCTCCAGGCCGAGCCCGGAGGGCGCGATCAGCGTCTTGCCGCGATAGGCGACGGCGTAGCGGGCCTGTCCCGACTCGTCGGAGACTTGGATCGAGATGGCGCCGTCGGGGGAGGAGAGGGTGCGGGTTTCGGCCGAGGCTTTCGCGCTATACAGCGCTGTCAATGTGGCTCCAGCCAGCAAAGCGCTTCGAACGACCCCCATTGCAACGTCTCCCTAAAATTCGTTGTCTCGGTGTTTGTCGTATTAATTAGACCGTGTATGCATCGGCGTCGAGCTTTCGATACCGGTAACATCCAGGCGGCTTCCAGACCGCCCAAAGCAAGGAAGAGCGGGGGAGCATGAACACCAGGACCCTGACCATCGCCCTGATGGCGACCACCCTTCTGTCGGCTCCGGCCTTCGCCGCCGACGGTCCCAAGAGCACCGCCCATCCGGCCCTGTGGCCCGCGGCCAAGAGCCAGGGCCTGGTTGATCCGGCCACGGAAGCCTTCGTCGACGGCCTGCTGGCCAAGATGACGCTGGAAGAGAAGATCGGCCAGATGATCCAGGCCGACACCGCCTCGATCAAGGCCGAGGACCTGAAGACCTACCCGCTGGGCTCGATCCTGGCCGGCGGCAGCTCGCCGCCCCTGGGCGCGCCCGACCGCTCGCCTGTCGGCCCCTGGGTCGACACCGTCAAGGCGTTCCGCGACGCGGCCGCCCAGCGCGGCGGGACCAACATTCCGCTGATGTTCGGCATCGACGCCGTGCACGGCAACAACAACCTCGTCGGCGCCACGCTGTTCCCGCACAACATCGCCCTGGGGGCTGCCCGGGATCCTGAACTGATCCGCAAGATCGGCGCCGCCACGGGCCAGGAGACAGCGGTGTCAGGTTTCGACTGGGCCTTCGGTCCGACCCTGGCCGTGCCGCGCGACGACCGTTGGGGCCGCACCTACGAGGGCTATTCGGAGGATCCCGCGATCGTCCGCCAGTACGCCCGCGAGATGATCCTGGGCCTGCAGGGCGCCGTCAGCGAGGGCCAGGCCCTGCAGAAGGGCCACGTGGCGGCCAGCGCCAAGCACTTCCTGGGCGACGGCGGCACCACGGGCGGCAAGGACCAGGGCGACACCCAGGTTTCGGAAGCCGAGCTGATCCGCCTGCACGCCCAGGGCTACGTTCCGGCCATCAACGCCGGGACCATGACCATCATGGCCTCGTTCAACAGCTGGAACGGCCAGAAGATGCACGGCAACACGTCGCTGCTGACCGACGTGCTGAAGGGCCGCATGGGCTTCGACGGCTTCATCGTCGGCGACTGGAACGGCCACGGCCAGGTCGAGGGCTGTACGCCGACCAACTGCGCCCAGGCCGCCAATGCGGGCCTGGACATGTATATGGCCCCCGACAGCTGGAAGGGCCTCTATGACAACCTGCTGGCCCAGGCCAAGTCCGGCGAGGTGCCGATGGCCCGCATCGACGACGCCGTGCGCCGCATCCTGCGCGTGAAGGCCAAGCTCGGCCTGTTCCGCGCCGACCGTCCGTGGGAAGGCCGCGAGGGCGTGCTGGGCAATGCCGACCACCGCGCCATCGCCCGCGAGGCCGTGGCCAAGTCGCTGGTGCTCCTGAAGAACAACGGCGGCGTCCTGCCGATCAAGGCCAGCGCGAAGGTGCTGGTGGCCGGCTCGGGCGCCGACGACATCGGCCAGCAGTCGGGGGGCTGGACCCTGTCGTGGCAGGGCACCGACAACAAGAACAGCGACTTCCCCAACGCCCAGTCGATCTATTCGGGCTTCAAGGACGCGGTCGAGGCCTCGGGCGGCAAGGCGACGCTCAGCGTCGACGGCTCGTTCAGCGACAAGCCCGACGTCGCCGTCGTGGTGTTCGGCGAGCAGCCCTACGCCGAGGGCGTGGGCGACCTGAAGTCGCTCGAGTACCAGCAGGGCGACAAGACCGATCTCGCCCTGCTCAAGAAGCTGAAGGCCGCCGGCGTGCCGGTGGTGGCCGTGTTCCTGTCGGGCCGTCCGCTGTGGGTGAACCCCGAGATCAATGCTTCCGACGCCTTCGTCGCCGCCTGGCTGCCGGGCTCGGAAGGCGGCGGGATCGCCGACGTGCTGGTCGGCGACGCGGCCGGCAAGCCGCGCCGCGACTTCAACGGCAAGCTGTCGTTCAGCTGGCCCAAGACCGCCGCGCAGTTCTCGCTGAACAAGGGCGACAAGACCTATTCGCCACTGTTCGCCTACGGCTACGGCTTGACCTACAAGACCGGCCGGACCGTGCCCAAGCTGTCGGAAGTCTCGGGCGTCACCGCTATCGCGGCCAACGACAGCAACTACTTCGTCGGCGGCAAGACCCCGGCGCCGTTCGAGTTCCGCCTGCTGCCGACCACCTCGGTGCACATCAAGCCGGTCGACGCCGGCAACGTGCAGGAAGCCGGCCGCCAGCTGACCTTCGCCGGCGGTGTTCCCGCCGTCGCCGAGATCGCCGCCGACAAGGCCTTCGACCTGACCTTCCAGACCAATGCCGAGATCGCCCTGCAGGTGAACTGGCGCGTCGACGTCGCCCCGTCGGCCAAGACGACCCTCGGCATTGGCGCCGGCAAGCTCGACGTCACCTCGGTGCTTTCGGGCGCCAAGGTCGGCGAATGGACCAGCCTGAAGGTGCCGCTGAAGTGCTTCCAGGCCGCCGGCACGGACATCGCCAAGGTCGAGGCGCCCTTCTCGCTGGCCACGGCCGGGGCCCTGACGGTCTCGATCAGCGGCGTGAAGCTGACCACAGACCCGACCGGCACGACCTGCCCGGCCAAGGCGGACTAAGCTCCCAGTCAAATGCGTTGCGTGACCCTCGTCCTTCGACGAGCTCAGGATGAGGGTCATGTCCGGCGCCGCAGTAGATATCCTCTTCCTGAGCTTGTCGAAGGACGAGGATATCGGCTCCCCAGAATTGCTTACCAGGAGACATAGCGTGGTCCGTCACCTGCTCGCCGGGGCCGCCGCCCTGGCCTTCGCCGCTCCGGCGGCCGCCGCGCCGCCGCTGGCCTCGGTGTTCACCGACCACGCCGTGCTCCAGCGCGACCAGCCGATCCGGGTCTGGGGCGTGGCCGCGCCCAATGCCGTCGTCGCCCTCGACCTGTCGGGAGAGCAGGGCCTGGCCACCGCCGACGCCAAGGGACGCTGGGTCGCCTTGCTGAACGCCCGCCCGGCGACCGGCCAGCCCCTGACCCTGACGGTCAGGGCGGGCGCAGAGAGCCAGACCGTCTCCGACCTCCTGATGGGCGACGTCTGGCTGTGCTCTGGCCAGTCGAACATGGAATATCCGCTGCGCCGCGCCCTCAACGGCGAGGCCGAGGCGGCGGGCGCCACCGACCCGCACGTGCGCCTGCTGCAGACCGGCCGCACCAGCCTGCCTAACCCGACCGACACGCTGCCCGCCCAGGCCGCCTGGAGGGTGTCGGCTTACGACAGCGCCAACAACTTCTCGGCCGCCTGCTTCTTCATGGGTCGCGACATCCGCAAGAGCACCCACGCGCCGGTCGGCCTGATCGACGCCACCTGGGGCGGCTCGATCATCCAGGACTGGATCAGCGGCCAGGGCCTCAAGGCCCTGGGCGGCTATGACGAGGGCCTGTCGGTGTTGGCCGACTACGCCAAGGATCCGGCCAAGGGCATGGCCCGCTGGGGGGCGATGCTCGATCGCTGGGCCGCCAAGGTCGAACCCCATGCGGCGGATTGGGCCAAGCCCGACTTCGACGACCGCGCCTGGGCGACCATGCCGGCCGAGCTGTTCTGGGAGACCAATCCGGGCCTCGAAACCTTCGACGGCACGATCTGGCTGCGCGCCGAGATCACCCTGACCAAGGCCCAGGCCGCTGCCCAAGCCAAGGGGGGCGCGATCCTGATGCTGGGTCCCGTCGACGACATGGACACCACCTTCGTCAACGGCCGCCAGGTGGGCTCGCAGGAAGGCTGGGACTTCAAGCGCGCCTACGCCGTGCCGGCCGGAACGCTCAAGGCCGGCCGCAACGTCATCGCCGTGCGCGCGATCGACACGGGCGGCGGCGGCGGCGCCTGGGGCCCAGCCAAGGACAAGGGCCTGAAGCTGGCCGACGGCTCGTTCGTCCCCATGGCCGGAAGCTGGCGCTACAAGGTCTCGACGAAGCTCTCCGACACTGGCCTGCCGCCGCACGCGCCGTGGCTGGGGGCCTCGGGCCTGTCGACCCTGCACAACGGCATGATCGCGCCGCTGGCCCCGTACAGCGTCAAGGGCTTCGCCTGGTACCAGGGCGAGTCGAACGTCACCGAGGCCAAGGAATACGCCCGGCTGATGCCGGCCCTGATCGCCGACTGGCGGCGGGCTTTCGACGCGCCCGACGCGCCGTTCCTGATGGTGCAACTGGCCGCCTTCGGCCCGCAGGTCGACAAGCCCGGGGTCTCGCGCTGGGCCGAGCTGCGCGACGTGCAGCGTCGCACGGTCGCCGCCGATCCCAACACGGGCCTCGCCTCCGCCGTCGACCTCGGCTCGCCCTACGACATCCACCCGGCCGACAAGCTGCAGGTCGGCCTGCGTCTGGGCGGCCTGGCCCGCAAGCTGGCCTATGGCGAGGCCCTTAACGCCTCCGGCCCCGCGCCGCTCTCGGCCGCGCGCGACGGCGCCGATGTCGTCGTCACGCTGGACCAGCCGGTGGTGGTCTACGGTTCGGGCCGCCCCGCCGGTTTCGAACTGTGCGACGGGGCCGAGTCGTGCCGCTTCGTCGACGCCAGCGTGGAGGGCGACAAGGTGCGCCTGAGCGTCCCGGCCGACTACGCCGCCGTGAAGGTCCGCTTCGCCTGGGCCGACAGCCCGGTGCTGAACCTCTATGGCCACAACCGCCTGCCGGCGACGCCGTTCGAAGTCCCAGTGCGCTGACCCCCTTCTCCCGTCATTCCCGCCACAGGGGCGGGAATGACGGGAGAAGGGGCGAAAATGGGCTCCAGCCCCGCTTATTAACCAGCAACCCCTTGCGCCATAAGGCTTTCCTTCTCCTGAAGGAGGCCCGCTGCTTGACTGACCGCACCTGCGAAGAACTGGCCGAACTTTGGAGAGCGGTGTTCGGCGAGGCGCCGCCGATCATCACCGACCGCGAACTCACCGTAGAGGTCCTGGTGCGCTGTCTGCCCACCGCCGAACCCTATGCGCCACAAGCTCTCGTCAAAGCTAAGCTTGAGCGGAAGGCGTCCTGAAACCGAGATAGGATCGATCTATCTTCGGAACTGATTTTATCGATTGGACCTATTTGCTGCATCGCGATACCTACGACGCATCCTTTTCCAACGGAGCGTCCCATGTCGCTGATCAACACCACGATCAAATCCTTCACCGCCCAGTCGTACAAGGACGGCAAGTTCGTCACGGTCAGCGACGCCGACACCAAGGGCAAGTGGTCAGTCTTCTTCTTCTATCCGGCCGACTTCACCTTCGTCTGCCCGACCGAGCTGGAAGACCTGGCCGACAACTACGACGTCTTCACCCGCCTGGGCGTCGAGATCTACGCCGTGTCGACCGACACCCACTTCTCGCACAAGGCCTGGCACGACAGCTCGCCGGCCATCGGCAAGATCAAGTACCACATGGTCGGCGACCCGTCGGGCGCGATCACCAACAACTTCGAGATCATGCGTCCGGGCGTCGGCCTCGCCGACCGCGGCACCTTCCTGGTCGACCCGGAAGGCGTGATCCAGTTCATGGAAGTCACCGCCGAAGGCATCGGCCGCAACGCCATCGAACTGCTGCGCAAGATCAAGGCCGCCCAGTACGTGGCTTCGCACCCGGGCGAAGTCTGCCCGGCCAAGTGGGAAGAGGGTGAAAAGACCCTGGCCCCGTCGCTCGACCTCGTCGGCAAGATCTAAGACTACCTGAACTGCCCGCGCCGCCGCTTCGCTCCTTCTGGAGCGGCGGCGCAACCCTCCGATCGTTCGCCGCGTTCGATCCTCCCCCGACATTCGAACGCACTTCCTCCTCCCCCTAGTTTTCTGGGAGCCCGTCATGCTGGACGCTGGTCTGAAGACCCAACTGAGCACCTACCTGCAGAACCTGCGCCAGCCGATCGAACTGGTCGCGTCGCTCGGCGACGACAAGGGTTCCAAGGACATGCTGGCCCTGCTGGAAGACGTCGCCGCGACGTCCGACAAGGTCAGCCTGAACCTGGCCGGCGACGCCGCCCGCAAGCCTTCGTTCGCCATAACCCGCGCTTCGGGTGACGCTGACGTGCGCTTTGCCGGCCTGCCGCTGGGCCACGAGTTCACGTCGCTGGTGCTGGCTTTGCTGCACGTCGGCGGCCACCCGCCGCGCCTCGACGCCGAGGTGATCGAGCGCATCAAGGCCCTGGACGGCGACTACAGCTTCGAGACCTATTTCTCGCAGTCCTGCCAGAACTGCCCCGACGTGGTGCAGGCGCTCAACACCATGAGCGCGCTCAACCCGCGCATCCGCCACGTGGCCATCGATGGCGCGCTGTTCCAGGCTGAAGTCGAAGAGCGCCAGGTCATGGCCGTTCCGACCATCCTGCTGAACGGCCAGCCGTTCGGCCAGGGCCGCATGGAGGTCGAGCAGATCCTGGCCAAGCTGGACACCGGCGCCGAAGCCCGCGCCGCCGAGAAGATCAAGACCAAGGACGCCTTCGAGGTGCTGGTCATCGGCGGCGGCCCCGCCGGCGCGGCCGCGGCCGTCTACGCCGCCCGCAAGGGCATTCGCACCGGCGTCGCCGCCGAGCGCTTCGGCGGCCAGGTGCTCGACACCATGGCCATCGAGAACTTCATCTCGGTCCAGCATACCGAAGGCCCCAAGCTGGCCACGGCGCTGGAGCAGCACGTCAAGCAGTACGACGTCGACGTGATGAACCTGCAGAAGGCCGTCGGCCTGGTGGCTCCCAAGGCTCCGGGCGGCCTGATCGAGGTCAAGCTCGAGAACGGCGCCAGCCTGAAGTCGCGCACCGTGATCCTCTCCACCGGCGCCCGCTGGCGGAATGTCAACGTGCCTGGCGAGGCCCAGTATAAGAACAAGGGCGTGGCCTACTGCCCGCACTGCGACGGCCCGCTGTTCAAGGGCAAGCGCGTGGCGGTGATCGGCGGCGGCAACAGCGGCGTCGAGGCGGCCATCGACCTGGCCGGCATCGTCGCCCACGTCACCCTGATCGAGTATGACAGCCAGCTGCGCGCCGACGCCGTGCTGCAACGCAAGCTCGCCAGCCTGCCGAACGTCACCATCGTCACCTCGGCCATGACCACCGAGATCCACGGCGACGGCGCCAAGGTGAACGGCCTGTCCTACAAGGACCGCAACCACGACACGGCTCACCGCGTCGACCTGGAAGGCGTGTTCGTGCAGATCGGCCTGGTGCCCAACACCGAGTGGCTGAAGGACTCGGGTGTGGCGCTCTCCAACCGCGGCGAGATCGAAGTGGACTATCGCGGCGAGACCACCATGCCGGGCGTTTTCGCGGCCGGCGATGCGACCACCACGCCGTACAAGCAGATCATCATCGCCATGGGCGAGGGCGCCAAGGCCTCGCTGTCGGCCTTCGACTACCTGATCCGCCTCCCCGCCGAACAGGCCGAAGCGGCCTGACCGGCTTTACGGACTGCAATGGCGAAGGCCCGGACGAGCGATCGTCCGGGCCTTTCGTCGTTCCGGAGACCGCCCCGCGGAAACCCTGCAATTTCAGGGTGAGCCAAGCTTGACATTGACGCCTCGGGCGACGTCTTTCGGCCAGCCCGCGGCCGATGTAGGTCGCGGCCTTTTCGAGTCTCACGGGGGATGTCATGAAGAAGATCGTCGTCGCTCTTTCGCTGCTTGCGGCCGTCGCCGGCACGCCGGCCGTCGCGGCCGAGGCCCTGCTGGAAGGCGATCCCGCCACCTGGCGGCTCCAGAACTACGTGCCCAACGACGTCAAGGTCTTCTTCACCGGCAGCCCGTGCCAGTACGGTCGCCTGCAGTTCCCGTCCAGCGCCACCACTCAGGACAAGGACCGGTTCTTCTCGATGGTGCTGACCGCCCGTTCGACGGGGCGGAACATGGGCGTCTACTACGACAACGTTAGCTGCGATATCTGGTCCTTCTACCTGATCTAAGAGCCTTCCCGTCATCACTCTCAGGTCAATCGGGGCTCGTCCGCCCAAGGAAATCCCATGAAGAAGTTTGTCGCCAATCTGGTGCTGCTGGCGAGCATCGCCGTCGCCATGCCCGCCGTGCCCGCCGAAATGCTGATGGAGGGTGATCCCATGAACTGGAGGGTGCAGAACTACGTGCCCAACAACGTGGTGACCTACTACACCGGCAGTCCCTGCCAGTACGGACAGCTGACCTTTCCGCCCAATGCGACCACCGAGGACAAGGACCGCTACTTTGCGATGATCCTCACCGCGCGTTCGACCGGACGCCGCGTCGGCATCTACTATGAAAGCAGCAACTGCCAGATCCAGTCGTTCTTCCTGGTGTAGACTTCAGCTCGCGCTCGACCGGCGGAAGCTGATTTAGGGCGGTCAGTTCACCGCTGCCTGGATGCCCGCCAGCAGGTTGGCCGCCGTGATCGGCTTGGCCACGTGCAGGTCGGCGCCGGCGGTCAGGGCCTCGTTGCGGTGCTTCATAAGGGCGTTGGCGCTGAGCATGATGATCGGCGTGCGGGTCGCGCCGCGCTCGACCTCCAGGGCGCGGATGGCGCGCGTGGCGGTCAGGCCGTCCATGCGCGGCATCTGCATGTCCATCAGTACGATGTCGAAGCGGCCGTCCCCGAAGGCGGCGACCGCCTCGAAGCCGTCGCCGACGGTGACGACGTCGGCGCCCTGGGTCGCCAGGATCAGCTGGGCCACCCGCTGGTTGGTCGGATGGTCCTCGACCAGCAGCACCCGCAGCGGATGGTCGGGCAGGGCGATCGGCTCGGGCGGCGGAGGCTCGGCGCTGACCTCGACGGCCTCCTGCAGGCGCGGCAGGCTGAGCGAGAAGACAAAGCGGCTGCCGACGCCGGCCTGCGACGTCGCCGAGATCTCGCCGCCCATCATCTCGGCCAGCGAGCGGCAGATCGACAGCCCCAGGCCCGTGCCGCCGAACCGGCGGCTGATCGTCTCGTCGGCCTGGCCAAAGCGGGTGAAGAGGTTGGCGGCCTGCTCGGCGTCGAAGCCGATGCCGGTGTCCTCGACCTCGAAGGTCAGCTGGGTCTCACCGTTGGCCTCGGTCGCCGCGACGCGCAGGGTGATCCCGCCCGTCTCGGTGAACTTGATGGCGTTCGACAGCAGGTTGCCGATCACCTGGCTGAGGCGCGTGCCGTCGCCCAGGTGCCGGCCGCCGGTGATCGGCGGCCGCTCGATGGTGAAGGAGAGGCCCTTCTCCTGCGCCCGGCGGCGCATCACCTCGACGCCGGGGCGCAGGGCCTGGTCGAGGTTGAACGAGCGCTTTTCCAGCTGAAGTTGGCCGGCCTCGATCTTGGAGACGTCCAGGAAGTCCGACACCAGCCGCTCCAGCGTCGCGCCCGAGTCGCGGACCAGGGCGATCATCTCGGCCTGCTCGGGGCTGAGCGCGGTGCGCGACAGGGCGTCGACGATGCCGATGACGCCGTTCAGCGGCGTGCGGATCTCGTGGCTGATATTGGCCAGGAAGTCGCTCTTGGCGCGGTTGGCCGCTTCGGCCGCGGCCTTGGCCTCGATCAGCTGCCGCTCGGCCGCCACCCGGTCGGTGACGTCGCGCGCCACGCCGTAGATGCGGTCGCCGGCCCGCTGGGCGCGCCATTCCAGCGTGCGGTAGTGGCCGTCGGCGTGGCGGTAGCGATTGATGAAGCCCCGCACAGGATCGCCGTCCTTGCGGTTCTCGACCTCGACCACGCTGTCGCGCGTGCCGGGCATGTCGTCGGGATGGACGAGGCGCAGCAGGGGCTGGCCTTCCATGTCCTCGGGGCGATGGCCCAGCTTGGTCTGCCACGACCGGCTGGCCTTCAGCACCGTCCCCTCGAGATCCCGGATGATCAGCAGGTCGAGCGAGACCTCGAAGAAGGTGCTGGCGTCCACCAGCAAAGCGTCGCGAGCCGATGACTCAGCCATTGATCGAAGTCCCCGAAACGCCGACTAGAGTTCAGCCTAGCGCATCAAGGTTAAATTCCAATATCCGCAATCCATTGCATTTGCGGTCGCGTAAATGGCGCTGGTATTTGAAATGCGCTTTTAGCGATAGCTCAATTAAATTTCGATATTGAGAAGTATCGGGAGCTAGAGCGCCTCCGCCCAGCCCTTGGCCACATAGGCCGCCGCCACAGCCTCGGCCACCTTGATGCCGTCCACGCCCGCCGAGAGGATGCCGCCGGCATAGCCCGCCCCTTCGCCCGCGGGGAACAGGCCGGCGGTGTTGAGGCTCTGCAGGTCCTTGCCGCGGGTGATGCGGATCGGCGAGGAGGTGCGGGTCTCGACACCGGTCATCAGCACGTCGGGGTGGTCGTAGCCGGCGATCTGCCGGCCGAACACCGGCAGGGCCTCGCGCATGGCCTCCAGCACGAACGGCGGCAGGCACTCGGCCAGGTCCGTCATCTTGACGCCCGGCTTGTACGAGGGCGCAACCTCGCCCAGCGCTTCCGACGGACGGCCGGCCAGGAAGTCGCCGACCTTCTGGGCGGGGGCCTTGTAGTCGCCGCCGCCGGCGGTGAAGGCCAGGCTCTCCCACTTGCGCTGGAATTCGATGCCGGCCAGCGGGTGGCCCGGATAGTCGCGGTCGGGATCGATGGCCACGACGAAGCCGGAGTTGGCGTTGCGCTCGTTGCGCGAATACTGGCTCATGCCGTTGGTCACGACCCGGTTCGGCTCCGAGGTCGCCGCCACCACCGTGCCGCCCGGGCACATGCAGAAGCTGTAGACCGTGCGGCCGTTCGAACAGTGGTGCGACAGGCTGTAGTCGGCCGCGCCCAGATCCGGGTGGCCGGCGCAGGCGCCGAAGCGGGCCTTGTCCATCCACGACTGCGGATGCTCGATGCGCACGCCGATCGAGAACGGCTTGGCCTCGATGTGGACGCCGCGGTCGTAGAGCGTCTGGAAGGTGTCGCGCGAGGAGTGGCCCACGGCCAGCACCACGTGCTCGGTCTCCATGAACTCGCCGGTCGACAGATGCAGGCCCTTCAGCCTGCGCGCGCCGTCCTCGCCCGCCTCGATCTCGAAGTCGGTCACCCGGTGCTGCCAGCGATACTCGCCGCCCAGGCCCTCGATCAGCGCCCGCATCTGCTCGACCATGTGCACCAGGCGGAAGGTGCCGATGTGCGGGTGGGCCTCGGTCAGGATCTCTTCGGGCGCGCCGGCGGCGACGAACTCCTCCAGCACCTTGCGGCCAAGGAAGCGGGGGTCCTTGATCTGGCTGTAGAGCTTGCCGTCCGAGAAGGTGCCCGCGCCGCCTTCGCCGAACTGGACGTTCGACTCCGGGTTCAGCTCGCTCTTGCGCCACAGGGCCCAGGTGTCCTTGGTGCGCTCGCGCACCACCTTGCCGCGGTCGAGGATGATCGGCTTGAAGCCCATCTGGGCTAGGACCAGGCCCGCGAACAGGCCGCAGGGACCAGCGCCGATCACCACCGGGCGAGGACCGTCGAAGCCCTCCGGTGCGCGGGCCGTGAAACGATAGTCGGTGGCGGGCGTCGGCCGCACCTGGCTGTCGCCCTTGAAGCGTTCCAGAACGGCCGCCTCGTCGCGCAGGACGACGTCGACCGTATAGACCATCAGGATCGCGCTCTTCCTGCGGGCGTCGTGGGCGCGCCGCCAGAGCTTGACCTCCAGCAGGTCGGCCGGATCGATCCCCAGGCGCACGCAAATGGCCGGAGCCATGGCCTCCGGCGGATGGTCCAGGGGCAGCTTCAGTTCGGAAAGGCGCAGCATGGCGCGGGTTTAGCGGGTCGCGGCCCGTATTTCCATCGTTCCCTCCCCCTTGTTGGGGAGGGGCGGGGGTGGGGGTGGCTACGGTGGTGGACGCCGCGCACGGCCGCCAACTCGGCAGATCACCCCCATCCCCGACCCTTCCCCCATCAAGGGGAAGGGGGAGAAGTCTAAACCGCCAGCCGCTTCAGCCGCTCGCGCAGGTCCACAAGCTCGGGCATCGGCGTGTCCAGCTTGCAGAAGAACTGCTCGGCCACGCCCAGGGCCTGGTCGCGCATGGCGTCGCCGGCGTCGGTCAGCGAGATGACCACGCGCCGTTCGTCGTCGGGATCGCGGCTGCGCACGATCAGCCCCGCGCCTTCCAGTCGCTTGAGCAAGGGGGTCAGGGTGCTGGACTCCAGGTCCAGGGCCTGGCCCATCTCGCCGACGGTACGCGGGCTGTGCTCCCACAGCACCAGCATGGCCAGGTACTGCGGATAGGTCAGGCCCAGGGCGTCCAGCAGCGGCCGGTACAGGCGCGTGACCCGGTTGGCCGCGCTGTAGAGCGCAAAGCAGAGCTGGCGGTCGAGGCGCAAGACCTCGACCGCTTTGTCCAGGGCTTTGTCGGCGTCCGAGGTCATGCAGCCTTTACGTTGAGGGCGACATCGATGTTGCCGCGGGTGGCGTTGGAATAGGGGCAGACCTGGTGCGCCGTGGCAACCAGGGCTTCGGCTTCTTCCTGCGAAAGACCCTGGGTTTCGACGTCCAGCGCCACTTCCAGCTTGAAGCCGACTTCCTGCGCGGCCAGGCCGACGACGCCGGTGACGGTCGAGCTGGTCAGAGGGATCTTCTTCTGGCGGGCCACGAAGGCCATGGCGCTCTGGAAGCAGGCGGCGTAGCCGGCCGCGAACAGCTGCTCGGGATTGGTGCCGTCTTCCTTGCCGCCCAGGGCCTTGGGCATGGCCAGGCGCACGTCCAGCAGGCCGTCGTCGCTGCGGACGCCGCCTTCGCGACCGCCGGTGGCCGTGGCGCGGGTTTGATAGAGAGTGCTCATCGGGTTCGCTCCTGCGATTGAATTGGTGAGAACGATTTAGTCGTGCACGATATAACTTCAAGGGCGCCGCCGACGATTTTTCGTCGCGCCCCGAGAGGCTGCTGACATGAACGGGACGGTCGCCGCCGCCGGGCCCTTGATCTGGGCGGCCCCGGCGAGCCAGTTTCACCGCCAACAAAAAAGGGGGAGGGGCGCGTGCGATCCTGGATTCTGACGGCCGGCCTGGCGGCGGCGATGGTTCTGGCCGGCCCGGCCTGGACGCAGGGGGCGTCGTCCAGCCTCGACACCGCGGACGTCGACCTCTTCTACCGCCTCTACGACCAGGCCGGCGGCCATCCCAGCGCCGAGCAGTTGCAGGCCGGCTATATCGACGCCGGCTCGCCGGGCTTGCGCACCTTCTTCACCGCCCGCCGCACCACCGCGACCCGGCTGGCCGAGGCCGTCGCCGCCCGGCCCGAGCTCTACCAGAAGGCCCGGGCTTGCGCCGGCGTCCTGCCCAAGGTGAAGGGGCGGGTGGATGCGGCCCTGGCGAAGTTCACGGCGCTCTATCCGCAGGCGCGCGTGCCGTCGGTCACCGTGGCGGTCGGCCGCGGCAAGCCGGTGGCGATCGGCAGTCCGGTCACGGGCGTCCAGGTGGGACTGGAGGCCCTGTGCGCCACCGAGTTCATGAACCCCGACACCGAGGGCCGCTTCGTCGGCGTGCTGTTGCACGAATACGCCCACGCCCAGCAGAACCCGCTGCTGACCGAGAAGGAAATGCCGAGCGTTCTGGAGACCGCGCTGCTCGAGGGCGGGGCCGAGTTCGTCACCGAACTGCTGGTCGGCCGGCCCGCCTATGTCTATTTCGAGCCCCTGACCAAGGGGCGCGAACGCGAGATCGAGACCGCCTTCGCCGCCGACCTCGACAAGACCGACTTGTCGGCCTGGTTCTACAACTCCACGCCCGAGAAGCCCGCCGATCTCGGCTACTGGACCGGCTACCGCATCGCCAAGGCCTACTACGCCAAGGCCAGCGACAAGCGCGCCGCCTTGCGCGACATCCTCACCGTCTCCGACGCCCACGCTTTCCTCGCCGCCAGTGGCTGGACGCCGGGGATGACGCTGGAGTGACCACGGGGGCGCTTGCCCCGATCGCCGCTTCGTGTCCCACTTCGCCCGTCGGGGCGCTGAGGAGGTGAGGCCATGTTCAGGCTCATGCCGCTGTCGGTGGCCGCCGTCGTGCTCGTCGTTCCGGCCGCCGCCTCCGCCGATCCGGGCTGGGGCGCCTACGACACCGATCGGGCGGTCAGCGTCACCGGCCCCATGACCGACATCTCGTGGGGCGACCCGCACGGCGCGGCCAGGATCCGCCACGCCGGCGCGGTCTTGGACGTGGTCCTGGCCTCGGTCGCCCGCATGGAGGCGCGGGGACTGTCAAAGGAGATGCTGGCCTCGGGCCAGCCGGTAACCCTGGAGGGTTATCCCCGCCGAGACGGCGTCGCCGAACTGCGCATCGAGCGGCTGACGGTCGCGGGGCGGACGGTGGAACTGCGCTAGGCGGCTCCTTTCGCCAGATCAGGCCGCCCAGGCGGCCGCGAAGCGCTTCAGTTGCGAGCGGGCGGCGCTTTCGTGCACCGCGCCGGTGCGCTCCAGGCGCAGGAAGAGGTCGCCGGCCGAATGGGCGGCGCGGGCCGGCAGGCCCTGGCCGTTCAGCCGCACGAGCCCGCGTTCGGCGGCCTTGGTCGAGATCCACACGGTGCGCTGACCGATGACGGTGTCCAGCTCCACGCGTCCGCCCTCGGCCAGCACCTTGGCGTCCAGGCGCACGGTCAGCCACAGGTCGTGGCCGCGGACCATGGCGGCCGGGTCGGCCTTGATGCGGACGACCAGCAGGGTTTCGCCGACCCTGACGGAATCGCCATGGCGCAGGCCCGCCGGCAGGGTCAGGCGCAGGCGGCGGCCGCCGATATCGGCTTCCAGCGCGCCGCCGGAGAAGGCGAAGGCCGGCTCGACCTCCAGCACCGCCTGGCTCGGCATGGCCGGGGTCTGGACGGTGGCGGGCGGAAAGCCCAGGCCCGCCGGCGGCTCGACGCCCTGCAGCATGCGATAGGCGGTCAGCACGTCGCGGAACAGGGCCGCGTCGCCGCCGGGACGATCCGGATGGGCGCGCTTGGCGGCTTCGCGATAGGCCGCGCGCAGCTCGCGCTCGTCGGCGCCGGGCGCGACGCCCAGGATCGCGCGGGCGGCGGAAAGGGACAGGGAAGGGGCCGAGGCGGCGGTCATGCCGCGACCCTGCGCCGACTTGGTCAACGGGGCGTTAAGTTAACTTCTTCACGAGCCGTATGCGGCGATCAGCGCGAAGATCCGAAGGGCGCGTAGGTAGCGGTCAAGCATGGCCCCCGGAGACGGACGGGCCTATATCCAGGCTATGACCGACGCCCCGCTGATCCCCGCCTCGCCCAGCGAAGACGACTATGTCGCCCAGGTGGCGGCCGCCACCCCGCCGGCGCTGCTGCCCGAGGGCGATCCGATCCACTTGTTCGGCGACTGGCTGGCCGAGGCCGGCAAGTCCGAGCCCAACGACCCCAACGCCATGACCGTCTCGACCGTCGACGCCGACGGCATGCCAGACTCGCGCATGGTGCTGCTCAAGGACGTCGATAGCCGCGGCTTCGTCTTCTACACCAACCTGCAAAGCGCCAAGGGCCAGGAACTGGCCGCCAATCCCAAGGCGGCCCTGCTGTTCCACTGGAAGTCGCTGCGTCGCCAGGTGCGGGTGCGGGGCGTGGTCGAGCCCGTCAGCGAGGCCGAGGCCGACGCCTATTTCGCCAGCCGAGCGCGCCACAGCCAGTTGGGCGCCTGGGCCAGCGACCAGTCGCGGCCGCTGCCCGACCGCCTGGCGCTGGAACGCCGCGTGGCCGAGATGGGCCTCAAGCACGGCCTGGTCGGCAAGGTGCCGCGTCCGCCGCACTGGTCGGGGTTCCGCATCGTGCCGCAGGTCATCGAGTTCTGGCGCGACCGGCCGTTCCGTCTGCACGAACGCCTGGTCTACGAACGCGTCGACGGCGCCTGGGCGACGAAGCGGCTGTTCCCTTAGGGATCACCCCGTGCCGTATCGCGCCAGGAAGGTCTCGACGGCGTCCTCGGCGATCTGATTGACGGGGCGGTCGGGCTGCACCTCGTCGCCGGCCGACAGGCCCAGCACCAGGGTCGCGTGGTCGAGCATGCCCATCAGTTGGCCCGCGGCCCAGGACGGCTTGTCGACCTTCAGCTCGCCCGAGGCGTTCAGCTCCTTGACCACCTGGATCGCCGCCCCGCCCAGGGACTCGCGCGCCGCGCCCAGAAAGTGGTCGGCCACTCCCTCGAAGCGCCGCCGCTCGGCGGTGACCATCCGGAACATCGCCCGCGTCGCCGGGGTGGCGAAGAACTCGGCATAGGCCCGCGAGAGGGCGGTCAGGCGGGCGCGGGCGTCGCCGACGGCCTTGGCGCTTTCGCGCACCGGCTCGGCCATCGTCCGCACGCTGTCGACCACCACGGTGCGGAACAGCTCGGCCTTGCTGGGGAAGTAGGCATACAGGGTGGCGGTCGAGACGCCCGCCGCGCGGGCCACCGACTCCATGCCGGCGTCCGCGTAGCCTTCCTTGAGGAAGATGTCGCGAGCCGCGGCCAGGATCTCCGCCTTCTTGTGCTCGGACCGCTTCAGTCCGGCGCCGATGAGCATGGGATTCCTCAACATCAGACTGTGATGGTTAAACGCTACTATCGCGTAAGTAGATCGCGCAAGCGTCTGCGAGGACTTGCACCGAACTTTGCGCTATGGGACGCCCGGGCGCCGCCGATCGGGCGGGCGAAGACGAAGGTTGGACGGCGTGATCAAGGACGCGGAAGCGGCGCGCGAACAGGAAGTGGCGGCTTGGCTGGGAGGCAAGGCCGACCAGACCATCGAGACCTCCTGCGCTCGGGTGTTCCTGGTGGGCGAGTCCGCCTTCAAGGTGAAGCGCCCGGTCGACTTCGGCTTCCTGGACTATTCGACCCTGGAATTGCGCCGCTGGTCGCTGCAGCGCGAGCTTTCCTTCAACCGCGCCGCCGCGCCCGACATCTATCGCGCCGTGCGCCAGCTGACCCGCGCCGCCGACGGCGGGATCGAGATCGACGGGGCCGGCGAGGTGGTCGAATACCTGCTGGAGATGCGCCGGTTCGACGGCGAGGCCGTGCTGGCCTCCCAGCCCTGGGCCATCGACGATGCGCTGGAAGAGTCGCTGGGCCGCACCATCGCCCAGTTCCACGCCGGCGCGGCGCTGCGCCCGCAGGGCGGCGGCGTCTCGGCGCTGGGCTACACGATCGCCTCCAACGCCAACCTGCTGCGGGGCCTGGCCCCGCGCCTGGGGGCCCAGGCCGTCGAGCGGCTGGTCGAGGAGACGGACCTGGCCCTCAAGCGCCTGGGCCCGCAGCTCGACGCCCGCGCCGCCGAGGGCTTCGCCCGCCATTGCCACGGCGACCTGCACCTGGGGAACATCCTGATCGAGGAGGGCAAGCCGATCCTCTTCGACTGCATCGAGTTCAACGACGCCCTGTCGGACATCGACGTGCAGTACGACCTGGCCTTCCTGCTGATGGACCTGGACTTCCGCCGTCGCCGCGACGCGGCCGGCCGGGTGCTGAACGCCTATCTGGACGAAGCCGCCCGCACCTTCGGCGAGGGCCTGTGGACGGGCCTTGCCGCCCTGCCGCTGATGCTCAGCGTCCGCGCCGCCGTGCGCACCCACGTCTGGGCCTATACCGGCGACGACGAGGCCGCCCGCGCCTATCTGGCCACCGCCATCGAGCACCTGGCGCCCAAGCCGGTCAGCCTGGTGGCCACCGGCGGCCTGTCGGGCTCGGGCAAGTCGACCTTCGCCCGTGTCTGCGCGCCGGGCCTTGGCGCCGCGCCCGGCGCGGTGGTCCTGCGCACCGACGAGATCCGCAAGCGCCTGTGGAACGCGCCGACGCTGCAACGCCTGCCCAAGGAGGCCTACACCCCCGAGGTCAGCGACAAGGTCTATGACGAGCTGTTCCGCGACGCCGAACTGGTGCTGAAGGCCGGTCGCTCGGTCGTGGTCGACGCCGTCTTCATCAAGCCCGAGCAGCGCGCCCGCGCCGAGGCCCTGGCGACGAAGCTCGACGTCGCCTTCCAGGGCGTCTGGCTGGAAGCGCCCGCCGACGTCCTGCGCGCCCGTGTCGCGGCCCGCGTCAACGACGCCTCAGACGCCGACGTCGCCGTGCTGGAAAGCCAGCTCGTCCGTGACACCGGCGACATCGACTGGCGCCGGGTGGATACGGTCAGCGCCTTCGAGGACGAGGCCAGGGCCCTGGCCGAGCAGATGGGGTAGCCGCTTCGCGGTCCCCCTCAGTCGGCTTCGCCGACAGCTCCCCTAGAGGGGGAGCATCTTGGCGCATTAAATCCTCCCCCTCTGGGGGAGGTGGCCCGGAGGGCCGGAGGGGGCGCCGAAGGTGTCTCACCCCACCGCCGCCGCCGGCGGGGGCGTCCGGTCCACCGCCATGGCGATGGCCGAGATCAGGTCCAGCGGCTTGACCGGCTTGCCCAGGTGCTCGTCGAAGCCCAGCTTGAGAAAGCGTTCGCGGTCGCCGGCCATGGCCGAGGCGGTCAGGGCGATCACCGGGGTGTTGGCCGCGCCGGCAGCCCCCGAGCGGATCTCCGACAGGGCCGTCACCCCGTCCATCACCGGCATGTTGATGTCCATCAGCACGCAGTCGAAGTGCGAGGCCTTCAGCGCGTCCAGCGCCTGGCGGCCGTCCTCGACCACCGTCAGGTCGACGCCGGCGGCCTCGAGCATCAGCCGCACGACCATCTGGTTCATGGGGTTGTCCTCAGCCATCAGCACGCGCGGGACCGCGCCGTCGTCCTCGGCGGCCTGCGGCGCGGGGGCGGGCAGGGGCGGGGCCTCGGGACGGGGCGCGCGCAGCAGCAGCAGGAACCGCGCGCCGCGCTCGGCCGGCTCCAGGCTGAGGTCGCCGCCCATCCGGCGGGCCAACGCCCGCGCGATGGTCAGCCCAAGGCCCATGCCGCCATAGGCCCGCGACACGCTCTCGTCGGCCTGGGTGAAGCTCTCGAAGATCCGCTCGGCGAAGGCCGGATCTATGCCCGGGCCGGTGTCGGTGATGCGGATCGCCACCGTTTCCAGGCCGTCTGGCGCGGCGCCCTGGCCCGAGACCTCGATGGTCACCCCGCCCACGCGGGTGAACTTCAGGGCGTTCGACAATAGGCCGCCCAGCACCTGGCGGATGCGGGCCGGATCGGCGTTCAGGCGCTCGGGCGCGTTGGCGTCGATGCGCACGTCCACCGCCAGGCCGCGAACCATGGCCATGTCGCGCCAGGTGTCGGCCACGGCGTGGACCAGGTCGTGCAGGTCGAAGTCGCAGGGCGTCAGCTCGGCGTCGCCGGCGTCCAGGCGGGCGATGTCGAGCACGTCGTTGAGCAGTTGCATCAGGCTGTCGCCCGAATGGATCATCAGCTCCACGTAGTCGCGCTGGCGCTCGTCCAGATCGGTGCCCTTCAGCGCATGGGCCAGGCCCAGCAGGCCGTTCATCGGCGTGCGCATCTCGTGGCTCATGGTCGCCACGAACACCGACTTCACGCGCGAGGCGGCCAGGGCGCGTTCCTTCTCCTGTCGCAGGCCGCGCGTCAGCTCGTCCATCTTGCGGGCGGCGGCGCGGTTCAGCAGCATGGCGTTGATGGTGGTCGCCACCAGCATAAGCATGGCCCAGCGGTTGGTCAGCGAGCCCATGCCGTGAGGAGCGTTGGTCAGGAACGGGAAGGCCGCCAGGCACAGCAGCGGCGGGGCGGTGGTGATCGCCAGCAGGCTGATCGGCTGGTGGCGGAAGTTCTGGGTGAAGATGATCTGACCCGCGCACACCCCCAGGGCCGCCAGCCGCAGGTCCTGGTGGGGGAACATCCACAGCGCCACCGCCAGCCACGACCACACCACGTTGATCGGGATCGAGGCCAGTACGAACAGCGCCCGCAGGCGATCGGTCGTGGGGCCGGTAAATCGGCGGATCACCAGCGAGGCCAGGGCCTCGCCGGCCGCCAGCGCTGCAAACCAGCCGGCGGCCATGGCTGGACCCAGAGCGATCCCGACGACCATGGCCACCAGGGCGGCGGAGACCAGACGCGACACCGTCAGGCGGCGCGTGTCGTTCGCCACCTCGTCGAGCCGTTCGTCGGCGCCTAGAGCATCGAGCCACTGCATGGCCGTGCACCCCGTCCCGCACCTGGAGCGAACCAGGCCGCGCTCAAGCTAACCGCAAAACGGCGTTCTGGGAGTGAACGGGCCATGCGGCCGATCAGCGCGGCCGTGTGTAGATGCGCACACTCTACGCCTCCGTGCAGATGCGCGCAAAGTCGGCGGCGTAACCGATGCTCGCCTGGGGCGCGCCATGCGTTGCGCCGCCGGGCGCACGCCGCTAGCCTCTCCTGAACAACGATAAGCAGGACGCGGGAGAGCGGTTTCGATGCAAGGTTTGATGCAGCATGGCGCTCTGACGCTCGACAAGATCATCGATCACGCCGCCCAGTGGCACGGCGGCCGCGAGGTGGTCACCCGGTCGGTCGAGGGCCCCATCGTCCGCACGACCTATGCCGAGATCCACGGCCGCGCCAAGCGGGTGTCCAACCTCTTGCTGGCGCTGGGGATCAAGCCGGGCGACCGGGTCGGCACCCTGGCCTGGAACACCGCCCGCCACATCGAGACCTGGTACGGGATCATGGGCATCGGGGCGGTGTGCCACACCCTGAACCCGCGTCTGTTCCCCGAGCAGATCGCCTGGATCGCCGACCACGGCGGCGACCGCGTGATCTTCACCGACCTGACCTTCCTGCCGATCATCGCGGGGATCGTTCCCCGCCTGCCCAACGTCGAGCATGTGGTGGTCTTCACCGATCGCGACCACATGCCCAAGGACTTCCACCTCGCCGGCGAGGCCCCGCACTTCAAGGGCCTGCTCTGCTACGAGGACCTGGTCGCCGAGCAGTCGGCCGACTGCGTCTGGGGCGGGTTCGACGAGGGCACGGCGGCGGGCCTCTGCTACACCTCGGGCACGACGGGCGACCCCAAGGGGGTGATGTATTCGCACCGCTCGAACTTCCTGCACACCTTCATCACCATGCAGCCCGACGTGATGGGCCTGTCGCAGCGCGACGTGATCCTGCCGGTGGTGCCGATGTTCCACGCCAATGCCTGGGGCGTGGCGTTCTCGGCCCCGGCCACCGGCGCCAAGATCGTCATGCCAGGCGCCAAGATGGACGGCGCCTCGATCCACGAACTGCTCGAAACCGAGGGCGTCACCTTCTCGGCCGCCGTGCCCACCGTCTGGCAGATGCTGCTGCAGCACCTGGAAAGTACGGGATCGAAGATCACCACGCTGAAGAAGGTGGTGATCGGCGGCGCGGCTTGCCCCGAGAGCATCATCCGCGCCTTCCACGAGAAGTACGGCGTCGAGGTGGTCCATGCCTGGGGCATGACCGAGACCTCGCCGGTCGGCACCCTGTCGACCATGACCGACCAGCTGGAGAAGCTGTCCTACGACGAGCAGATCCCCTACCGCCTCAAGCAGGGGCGCCCGCCGATGGGGGTCGAGCTGAAGCTGACCGACGACGACGGCAAGCCGTTGCCGCACGACGGCAAGGCCTTCGGTCACCTGAAGATCCGCGGGCCGATCATCGCCGCCGAGTATTTCCGCGGCGCTGGCGGCAAGATCCTCGACGCCGACGGCTTCTTCGACACCGGCGACGTGGCGACCATCGACGAGATGGGCTTCATGCAGATCACCGACCGCGCCAAGGACGTCGTGAAGTCCGGCGGCGAGTGGATCAGCACCATCGAGATCGAGAACATCGCCGTCGGCCATCCCAAGGCCGCCCTGGCCGCCGTCATCGGCGTGCCGCATCCCAAGTGGGACGAGCGACCGATCCTTCTGGTCAAGCTCAAGGAAGGCGAGACCGCCACCAAGGAAGAGTTCCTCGACTTCCTGCAGGGCAAGATCGCCAAGTGGTGGATGCCCGACGACGTGGTGTTCGTCGACGAGATCCCGCTGGGCGCCACCGGCAAGATCGACAAGAAGCTGATCCGCCAGCGCATGAAGGACTACGTGCTGCCGACCCTCGGCTCGGCCGCGACGGGGTCGGCCACACTGGCCGCCGCCGACGGCGCCCAGGCCGAGGTGCTTTACGCCCCCGAGCCGGTCGAGACTCCGGAAGACCTGATCGAGGAAGCGCCCGACGCCCCCGAGGCCGAGGCGGTGATCGATCCGGTCCACGAACCCGAGGTGGTCGCCGCCTTGGCCGCGGCGCCCGAGCCGCTGAGCGCTGAAGCTCTGGCCGCGTCGCTGCCCGATCCCGAACCTGCCCCCGTCGCGCAGTTGATCCAGACCGCGCCGCCCGAGCCGGACGACGTCTTCCCGCACGCGCCGCTGGTCGATCCCGCGCCCAAGCCGCTGGATCCGACCCCGGAAGCCGCCTTCGACGCCCCGCCGGTGTTCGTCGCCGAGGAGGCGCCGCTGGCCATGCCGCTGAGCAGCGCCAGGCCGCGCAAGGCCAAGGCCGCCAAGGCCCCGTCGGGAGACAAGGCCCCGTCGGGAGGCAAGGGAGGCTGGGCCGCGCCGATCCTGACCGGCGCGGTGGCGATCGCGCTCGCCCCGGCGGTCCTGGTCGTGGTCGGCGCTCTGGGGGCGAAGTCCGGCCTGCTCGACAAGTCCGTGGCCTACGATCTCCTGACCCGCGACCTCGCGCCGCTGATCGCCTGGCTCAGCCTGCTGACCGGCCTGCTGGGCGTGGTCGTGGCCATGATCGGCGGCATAGCGCGCCACTGGCGCCGGGCCCTGCTGGCCCTGGCCATCACCGTCGCCACCCTGGGCGTCTTCTTCCTGGCCACCGGCACGCCCGCACGCGCCGCCCCGGTCGGCGACGTCGCCACCGACTGGAAGGCGCCGCTGGCCTTTTCGGAAAACGTCCTGGCCCAGCGCGGCGAGGCCGCGGCCCCGGTGCTCGACGAACCCAGCCTGCCGGTCGGTTCGGAGCTGTTCGCCGGCCGCCGCGTGGCCGAGGTCAACGTCGAGACCTGTCCGGCCGCTCGCACCCTGGTGCTGATCCGTTCGCCCGCCGACGCCTACGAGGCGGCCAAGGCCGCCATTCAGGCCAAGGGCCTGACGCTGGTCACCGACGATCCGGGCGAGGGTCGCCTGGAAGCCGCCGGCGCCAGCTTCTGGTATGGCCTGAAGGACGACCTCGTCGTCCGCGTCCGCCCTGACGCCGGCGGCGCCCGCGTCGACGTCCGCTCGATCGCTCGCGACGAGGGCGGCGACCTTGGCCGCAACTGCGGCCGCGTCACCGGCCTGCTCAAGGCGATCGAGGGCTAGAATTTCAATCCACCCATCCGGGTGTGTGATTTGATACAACCTTCAGGCGTCTGGCGCGGCAAGTTGCATGAGAGCGAACGGGGGAGGCTCTCATGCTCCGCAATGGCAAGGACATCGCCGACGGCGCGGTGATTGAGACTCAGGTCTGCATCGTCGGCTCCGGTCCCGCCGGCGTCACCGCCGCCTGGGAGCTGCAGAAGGCCGGGGTTAAGGTCACGCTGATCGAGGGCGGGCCCGACAGTCCCAAGGGCGCGCTCGATCCCACCTGGCCCGACAAGAGCCTGCTCTATGCCGGCAAGGCCGATGGCCAGTTCGCCGAAAGCGAGCCCGACTTCCTCATTCGGCCCTACAATCGCGCGGGCGGCCCGTGGGAGCGCGAGCGGATGTTCGGCGGCACCTCGGCCCACTGGGGCGGGCAGTCGCGGCCGCTCGACCCGATCGACTTCGAGGCGCGCCCGGGCTTCCCGGGCTGGCCGATCGACCGCGCCGAGCTCGACCCCTACTACGCCAAGGCCGCCGAGCTGTGCCTGCTGCACGGCGACGATTTCAGCCCGCAGGCCTGGGCCGAGATCCTCGGCGCCGAGGTGCCCGAACTGACCGGCTTCGACACCACGATCTATCAGTACCTGGGCAAGAACTATCTGAACTTCGCCCTGCGCACCTTCGACGGGGTGACGATCGCCGACAGCGACGCCGACGTGATCGTCAACGCCACCCTGCTGGGGATCGAACAGCACCAGGGCCGGGTGTGCGGCCTGCGGGTCGCCAGCATGGACGGCGCCGCCGGCGCGCCGAAGAAGGCGACCGAGTTCACCATCAAGGCAGACATGGTGGTGCTGGCCTGCGGCGCGGTCGAGAACGCCCGCCAACTGCTGCTGTCGGACGTCGGCAACGCTCACGACCAGGTCGGCCGCTACTTCATGTGCCATCCGCTGTCGAACGGGCCGGTGCTCAGCGCCAGCGGGGCCTACCTGACCGACGCCCAGACCCGGCTGATGGCCGGCCAGACCCTCAGCGGCAACCGCGCCGTGCCCTGGCAGGACGCGAACGGCGTTCGGGTATCGGGCCGGTTCTCGCCCACGGCCGACGAGCAGAAGCGTCTGGGCATCGGCAGCTGCTGGTTCTGGGCCAACTACGGCCAATACTACTTCGAGATGGCGCCGAACCCTGACAGCCGGGTCACCCTGGCCGATACGGTCGATCCGGTCTTCGGCCAGCGCCAGACCCGCATCACCTGGCTGCTCAGCGACCGCGACGAGGCGACCTACACCCAGACGACGGCGCTGTTCAAAGCCGCGGTCGAGGAACTGGGCGGCGACGTCTACTACCAGCCCTGGCCCGCCGTGAAGGAAGGGCTCACCGTCAACGGCCACCACATCGGCACCACCCGCATGTCGGCCGACCCGACGCAGGGCGTCGTCGACGCCGACCTGAAGGTGCACGGGCTCGACAACCTCTATGTCGCCGGCTCGTCGGTGTTTCCCTCGACCGGGATCTCCAACCCGACCTTCACGATCATAACCCTGTCGATCCGCCTGGCCGAGCACCTGAGGGGCAGGGTGGGGGCGCCGTAGCGGATAGGATGGGCCGTGACGGGTTCAGGCCGGGGGCTGGGCGGGAGCGGCTTCTTCGGTAGAGCCGTCCAGCGTATTTCGAGCACCTCGCGCAAGGCCAATGCTGAGCATGTAGTCGGCGACGACGAAACCTTGCGCGATGAGCAGGTGCCCCTCCGGGTTCGTGGTCGGCTGGAACGAGGTCGCGATGGCCTGTTCCCCTCCGCTGAACATCTCGATGATCGAAGCGGAAACGACGGCGCTCTGGCCGTCGGCCTGGATCAACTGGTCGCCAGGGACGATATGGGTCAAGGGCCGCAGGCCCTTGGCCGTCAGGAGCATCTGATCCCCCATGCCGATCAGACTGCGCCCGCCTTCGACCATGAGACGTATGGCCGGGTACGGCGTTCCGGGAGGGACGCCGCCAGCGTACTCGATGCTCGCAGGCTTCCAGTCCCGATTCAGCCCGGCCGCCAGCACGGTGTCGCGGACCCTGAGCGCTTGGATCGCCTTTGTCTCCGTCGCGCTGACCGCGATAGCGGTTTCGTAAGCCAGCAAGCTCGTTCTCCATCGAAGGCCGAGCAGCCGATGATCGCCAGCCGCTCCGAAGGCATGGAATGGCGATTTTTTCTCTATGTAAAGTTGTGATGATCTCCTAGGTCAGGCCCCCGGCAGGGTCACCGTGAACGTCGAACCCTCGCCGACCCGGCTGCTGACCGTGATTTCGCCGCCCATCTGACGGGCCAGCCGGCGTGAGATCGCCAGGCCCAGGCCCGTGCCGCCGAAGCGGCTGGCCGCGCCCGGCGCCTGCTCGAAGCGTTCGAAGATCCGCTCCAGCTGGTCGGCGGGAATGCCGACGCCGGTGTCGGTGACGGTCATCACCAGGTCTCCGCCGCGCGGCGCGATGACCAGGCCGACCTGGCCAAGCTCGGTGAACTTCAGGGCGTTGCCCAGCAGGTTGACCAGGATCTGGCGCAGGCGCGAGGCGTCGCCGCGCACCGTCGGCAGGGCCCCGGCGATCTCGGCGGTCAGGGCGATCTCCTTGGCCAGGGCCCGCTCGGCGAACAGCTCGACGGCCGATCGCGCTGCCTCGGCCACGTCGATCGGCTCGTCGGCTTCGCTGAACACCCCGGCCTCCAGCCGCGCCAGGTCGAGCACGTCGTTGACGATGGTCAGCAGCTTCTCGCCGGCCGACTTGGCCTTGGTCGCCAGCATCCGTTCACGTTCGGGCAGGTTGGGCGAGGCGGCCAGCAGGCCGTTGAAGCCGATCACGCTGGTCAGCGGCGTGCGCAGCTCGTGGGTCATGTTGGCCAGGAACTCGCTCTTGGCCTCGGTGGCGGCCTGCGCCCGGCGGGTCAGCAGTTCGTTGCGGGCGTTGAGCAGCCGCAGGTCCATCTCGGTGACGACGATCTGGGCCAGGGCCTTCAGCCGCCGCTTCTCCTCGGCGGTCAGCGGCGGGCGCGGCCGCTGGTCGATGACGCACAGGGCGCCCAGCCGATGGCCGCTCTGCAGCTTCAGCGGCGCGCCGGCGTAGAAGCGGATGTTCGGGTCGTCGGTGACGAAGGGGTTGTCGCGGAAGCGGTCGTCGCCCTCCGGATCCAGCACCTCCATCACCTCGTCGGACTCGATGGTGTAGTGGCAGAAGGCGTCCTCGCGCGGCGTGCCGCCCGGCTCCAGCCCGACGATCGACTTGATCCACTGCCGGTCGGCGTCGATCAGGGTGACGGCGGCGATCGGGGTGTCGAACAACTCGGCCGCCAGGGCGGTGATCCGGTCGAACGCCGCCTCGGGCGGGGTGTCCACCAGGCCATACTCATGCAGGGCCGTCAGGCGCGCGGTCTCGTCGCTGGTGAACATGAAGAATTACGCCGCTCGAACTTGGCGCGGGGGGAGAGCGCCGAGGCCATTTCAGCAAGGGCGGCGGCGTGTGTCGAGTATCGGACCATTGCCGTCTCGACGGACCGAACAGATTACTGCCCGCCGGCCGGCGCCGCTTCCACGCTTGCGGGCTGAGGCGCGCTTACCGCCATCGCGGCGTTGGCCGCGCGTTCCTGCTCCAGCGCCTTCTTCTTCTTGTCTTGATCGTGGTGCCACTTGATCGAGAAGAACATGCCGATCCCGAGCACCAGGATCTTGAGTGGGAAGAAAACGATAGGAAACCAGTTCGCCCAATCCACAGCATTACTCCGTTCGGGGCGCTGAAAGCTAATTCGCAGCGTCTCGCTAACGGAGGGCGGTCTACCAACTTTATTCGTGCGGGTGTCGTGGACAAAGTGTCCAAGCACGGCGGCGCCATCTGATGTCAGCGCGTCGCTGCGCGGTCCCGCCTGGAGACCGCGCAGCCGCTCGTAATTCAGCCCCGGGCCAGAGCGTTGGCCGTCTTGCCGTCGTACTGGCCGCCGAAGCTGGTCTTCAGGTGGGTCATGATCGCCCCGACATTGGCGTCCGGGTTCTTGGCCCGGAAGTCGTCGATGGCCGCGCGCAGCTCGGCTTCCGACATCTGCTTGGGCCCGTACGAGGACAAGATCGCCAGTTCGGTCTCGGCCGCCTTGGTCCGCTCGTCCACCTTCGACGTATCGCCGCCGGCCTGGATCAGCCGCGCGCGTTCGGCCGCGAGGTTGTCCAGCGTCAGCTTGGTGTTCTTGGCGAACTTCGCGACGGTCGCGACGACCTTTTCGTCGGTGACCTCGGTCACGCCGCGCTTGAATTCCTCGGTCGTGATCTGCGTGGCTTCGCCGATCAAGGTGGTGAGCACGTCGGCCTTCAGCCGGTCGCTCGCCTTGCGCGCCGCCAGTTGGTCAGCCTTGAGCTGGTCGAGCAAAGCCATGTCGTCGTTCCTTCAGTCCACTCTATTAGATCGTGCTGTAGCGCACGAAGACCGGAACTCTTCAAGAGCCACGGGCCAGGCGTAAGTCACGAGGTGTGACCCGGTAAAGCCCAGCCCCCGTGCGCGCAGCGATCTTATATAGTGTGGATTGAGAGGGGCGCACTTCTCCCCCGGATCGCGCTTGGGCGACGCCAGGCGCTACAGATACTTCATCCACGGCTGGCGGCTGGCCCGCTTGACCGGGCCGAACCAGCGGCAGGCGTACCAGCAAGGGATGGCCGCCAGCGCCGCCAGAAGCCAGATCGAGGCCACGCCCGGCAGGCTCCACACCTCGCCCTGGTTGGGGCCCAGTACGGCGACCGCTGCAAGCTGCAGCAGGTGCAGGGCGTAGAGGTGGATCAGGTAGAAGAACAGCGGCGCGCCGCCCAGCACCGCCAGCCATGACACCAGCCGCGCCGGCGCCTTCTCCAGCCCCGCCAGCAGCAGGGCCCCGAGACCGAGCGTCAGCAGCAGGAAGTCGGC
Source organism: Caulobacter sp. FG7 (assembly GCF_057808875.1). NCBI lineage: Bacteria > Pseudomonadati > Pseudomonadota > Alphaproteobacteria > Caulobacterales > Caulobacteraceae > Caulobacter > Caulobacter sp. FG7. The sequence goes on along the minus strand of NZ_JBMDIW010000005.1, from coordinate 65,383 downwards.
CGAGGGCGGATACTTGGTGACGTTCAGCCAGCTCATCACCGTGCGCACCGGGCTTGAGCCGACGACCCAAGGCGTCTCGCCATAGCCGTTCAGGCTGCGCAGGATCACCAGCAGCGCCAGCGCTCCAAAGCCTGTCAGCAGCAGGCGGTTGCGCCGGTCGCGCCAGGCGCCGACGAACCACGGACCGGCGCCGAAACCCAGGGCCGCGACCCCGATCCACGGCAGCAGCGGATAGGAGGTTCGCGCCCGCGCGCCCCAGGGCAGGTCGATGAAGCCCCGGTCGTGCAGGATCGCCCACAGCGCATGGCCAGGCTGGCCCTGCGCGATGCTGATCGGGTCCAGCAGGTTGTGGCCCAGCACGATCACGAGACCGACGGCGACCAGGGCCGCGCGCGGCAGGTGAACCAGCGCCGAAAGCGCGATCATCGACAGGCCGATCGCCCAGATCACCTGCAGGTAATAGGTCCTGGGCGTCAGGTCGAAGCTCCAGGCGAAGCTGACGAAGGTCAGTTCCAGGAACACCAGGAACAGGCCCCGCTTGAACAGGAAGCCCGAGGCGGCGCGGGCGATGGCGGCAGGGTCGTTCCCGCCGGCCTTGCGGCCATAGAGCCAGGCGGCAAGGCCGGTCAGCGCCACGAACACCGGCGCGCACAGGTGCGCCGCCAGCCGCGTGAAGAACAGGGAAGGTTGCGTCGCCTCCACGTCCATCGGGTCGGAGACCTGGGCGTGGATGAAGAAGAACTCCCGCACGTGGTCGACCATCATCAGCAGCATGACCAACCCCCGCAGGGCGTCGATGGCGGCGATCCGGCCCGCCCCCGTGCTGGTCTGCGGCGCGGGGAGGGCGGTGGAAACGGGGGCGGTTGACAGCATCACGGTCGCGGCATAGCTGATATGAAATAACATTACAAACGGAGTCGCTCTCTTGCCCCTGTCGTGGAGCTGCGTCAGCGCATGCCTGCTGGCCCTGTCCGCCGCCGAGCCGCCGGAAACCGTCCCGGCCGCCGAGGCGGAGCCCCACGCCGTGGGCGAGATCGTCATCCTGGGCCGGCGCGGCGCAGCCCGCGACGTCACCCTGGGCGCGGGCGAGATCACCCAGGCCACCTCGCCGTCCAGTCGCTCGGTCGAGCGTGACCTGCTCGACGCCGTCGGGGCCGGACGCCTGGCGGACGCCCTGGAGCTGACCAGCGGCGTCTCCCAGCAGAACAACCGCGGCGGCTTCCTCGACAACTTCGCCATCCGCGGCTTTCTCGGCACGCCCGACGGCGGGGCCGAGTATTATGTCGACGGCTTCCTGGCCAACCGTGGGCTGGCCCCGCCGCGCGACCCGGCCACGGCCGAGCGCGTCGAGATCCTGAAAGGCCCGGCCGGCGCCCTGTTCGGCGACATCGATCCGGCCGGCCGCGTCAACATCGTCTCAAAGACCCCGCAGTTCGTACGCGGCGGTCACGTGGCCGCCACCGTCGGCTCCTATGGCCTGCGCCGGGGCGAGATCGACGTCACCGGCCCGCTGTCCGACACCCTGGCCGCTCGCCTAGTGGTCGCCGACGAACGCAGCGACGGCTGGCGCGACCATGTCGACCTGCACCGCCGCGCCATCGCCCCGTCCCTGACCTGGCGGCCGACCGACGCCCTGCGCCTGACCTATGTGGGCGAGTTCACCGTCTTCGACGCGCCCTTCGACCGCGGCGTGCCGGCCGTGAACGGCGACGCCCTGGCCATCCCGCGCTCGCGCTTCTTCGGCGAGCCGGGCGACGGGACCACCCGCTTCCGCAACGAGCGCCACCAGCTGACCGGGGAATACGAGCTGTCGCCCGACTGGCGGCTGACGGCCGGTTTCGCCTACCGCACCGGCGACATGCACGGCTTCTCCAGTGACCAGTCGCGCCTGGTCGGCCGCCAGCTGTGGCGCCAGCGGCGCGAGCGCGACTATGCGGTGGAAGACGTCTCGGGCCGCATCGAGCTCGACGGCCGCATCGGCGCGCATCACCTCAATGTCGGGGTGAAGGGCTACACCCTCGACTACAGCGAGTTCCTGCTGCGCCGGAACCCGACCGCCGCCGCGCCGCACGCCATCTCGATCGACGCCCCGGTCTATGGCGGCCAGGCCCTGCCGCTCTTGCCCTTCACCGACAACCGCGAGACCCGGCGCGTCACCACCCTCTACGCCCAAGACCTGTGGCAGGTCTACGAGCGCCTCAGCCTGCTGGCCGGGGTGCAGGTCGACGACTACCGCCAGACCGTGCGCAACAACCGCACCGGCGCGGTCGGGCGCGGCGAGGGCTCGCCCGTCGACTACCGCCTGGGCGCCCGCTACCAGCTGACCGACGCCCTGACCGCCCACGCCAGCTTCGGCCGCTCGTTCCTGCTCAACTCCGGCACCGGCCGCACCGGCCAGGGCTTCGCGCCCGAGAAGGGCGAGGGCTGGGAGCTGGGCCTCTCGGGGCGCTGGCCGGGCGTCGATCTCGCCGTCGCGCTGTTCGACATCGAAAAGCAGAACATCCTCGCCAACGACCCGGTCGACGCCAGCTTCCTGGCCCCCGTCGGCCAGCTGACCAGCCGGGGCGTCGAGTTCGACGGTTCGTTCGAGGTCAGCGCCGCCTGGCGGGTGGTGGTCAACTACGCCTGGACCGACGCGAAAGCCGACGACACGGCCTTCGCCAGCGACGCGGTGCTGAACGTGCCCGAGCACTCCGGCGGCGCCTTCGCGGTCGGAACCTTCGAGCGGTGGTCGCTGACGGTGGGCGCGAGCTACATGGGCGACCGGGCCGGGGCGCTGGACGGCTCGGGCCTGATCCTGCCGTCCTACTGGAAGGCCAAGGCGGCGGTGGAGTACGCGGTCACCCCGAAGATCGACCTGCGCCTGGAGGTCGACAACCTCTTCGACGAGCACTACGCCCAGAGCTCCTACAGCCCCGTCTGGATCTTCCCCGGCGCGCCGCGCACGCTGCGGGCCAGCGTCAAGGCGCGGCTGTAGACGCGGCTCGAACCTACCTTCTTTGCTTTCCTGGGCCTTGTGCCCAGGACCCATGGTTCCGCCGCTCAGGCCTTTCTCGATCGGCAAAGGTCTGAGCGGCCGCCGGCATGGGCCCTCGCCACGGGGGCGAGGGAAGCAAGTAAAAGATGGCGCGTGACGGGCGTGGCGCTCAGGCCAGCCGGTACTCGCTGTCCAGTCCCGGCGGCCCGTCACAGACCACCCGGCCTTCGCGCACCAGCAGCACCAGGTGCGCCAGCATCGACAGGGCGGCCGCCGGATGCAGGCGCGGATCCACCGCCGCGTAGAGCACTGGGACCATCGTATTGATCCGCGCTGGACCACCAGCCAACGCGGCCAGAACCTGCGCCTCCCGCGCCCGGCGATGGTCGACATAGGCGGCCAGGAACGGCGCAACCTCGCGCACCGGCGAGCCGTGGGTGGGCCAAAGGGTCTCGAAGTCCCGCGCCTGGATCTTGGCCAGGCTGGCGAAATAGTCGCCCATGTCGCCGTCGGGCGGGGTGATCACCGTCGTCGACCAGCCCATGACATGGTCGCCGCTGAAGAGGGCGTTCTCTTCCTTCAGCGCAAAGCAGACGTGGTTGGAGGTGTGGCCCGGCGTGGTGATCGCCTCCAGCGTCCAGCCGGGGCCCTCGAACAGGTCTCCGTCGGCGATCTCGATGTCGGGCCGGAAATGGCCGTCGTCCTCGGCGTCGAGCTGCACGCCGGTCTCCTCGGAAACCTTCACGGCCGGCGCCGGCCGGCCCCAGATCCGCGCGCCCGTGCGCTGCGCCAGAGGACCGGCGAGGGGAGAGTGGTCGGCGTGGTGGTGGGTCACCAGGATGTGGCTGACGGTTTCGCCCTCGAGCGCCGCCAGCAGGGCGTCCAGGTGCGCCGGGATGTCGGGACCCGGATCGATCACCGCCACGGTCCCGCGGCCGACGATGTAGGTCCCCGTGCCGGTGTAGGTGAACGGGCCGGGATTGTCGGCGATCACCCGCCGGATCAAGGGCGAGACCCGGTCGCAGTGGCCGTACTCGAACTCGATCTCGCGGACGAAGGGGATCATCGCGACCCATCCAGAGCGGCGCCGGTCTTGCGCTTAACGACTCGTAAACCCTGCGGAGTACGGATCATGGCGGCCGACACGGCGATTTTTGTCTCAAAACGGCTCCAGCGCGCGGCCTTCGCCATCCTGTGTCTCATTGCGGCGCAGTTCGTGCTGGCGTCCTGCGAGCCCGAGCCCAGCCCGATGGCCGCCCGCGTCAGCACGCTGGGCGGCTACTAGACGGGACTTCAGTGCGGCAGGACGCCGGAGAGGTCGTAGCCGGCCTCGTAGCCCTGCTTCACCAGAGTTTCACGGTCGGCCGCGCCGGACAGCGCCTGGCCGATCGACCAGGTGACGATCGAGCGGGTGCCCGAGCGGCAGAAGGCCAGGACCGGGCCGTCGGCGGCCTCGACGGCCTCGCGCACCGCGTCCACCTGCTCCTGGGTCGGTCCGCCGCGCACCGGCACGTGCAGGTAGGAAAGACCCGCGGCCTTGGCCGCCGCCTCGATCTCGGCGCTGGTCGGCTGGCTGGGGTCCTCGCCGTCGGGACGGTTGTTGACGATCAGCGCAAAGCCTTCGGCCTTGGCCCGGGCCACGTCGTCGGCGCTGATCTGGGGGCTGACCGACAGGCTGTCGGTCACGCGGCGGAAATCGGTCATGGGCGTCGGGCCTCGAAGAACCTCTGTAATAAGGTCCTTCAGATGCGCGGCGCGGGCGGCCAGGGCAAGCCCTACTAGTCGACGCGGCGCGCCCGGATCGCCGTCTGGCCGTCGATATTGAGGAAGAAGCTCCCCATCGACGCCTTGCGGATGGCGATCTTCGAGCCCGGCTTGGGCGCGCGGCGCACCGGATCGCGACCGACCTGGTCCCACTTGGCGCCGTCTTCCAGCACGATGGTCCAGCCGCCGGTTCCGTTCTGCCAGGCCTGCTTGGCCACGCCCTCGACGCGGTCCAGCGCCTCGGGCTTCTCGCCCTTGCCGCCGAACAGGTCGAGCTTGGGCAGGTTGAAGCCGAAGGCCTCGCGCTTGACGGTCTCCACCTTCTGGCGATCCAGCACCACGATGTCGCCCGCCGCGTCGGCGGCCACCAGCGCGCTTGCGGCCTTGTCGTAGCAGGCCAGGCGCGCATCGGCCTCCTGGATGGCGCGGCAGGCGGTCACCGCGTCCAGCGCGGTGGGGCCGGCGGCGGCGGGGGCGGCGAGGACCGTCGAGGAAAGGGCGACTGCGACGAGGGCGAGCGGAAGTTGCAACGGGCGCATGAACGGGTCCGGATGGCGAAGGGCGGTCCGGGAGGCGGACCGATATGTGTCGCGGACGACACGCGGCCAGATTGTGGCGCCACTATGGCCGCACACGAGGCCGCAAGGGGAGCGTCGTGCGAGAATCGCGTTTCAGGAAGTGAACATATTCCGGTAGTGGCGTTATTTCAAAGTGGAGAAAATTGCCACTAAGCCGCCTTATTTGAACAATCATGCGCTAGCTTGGCCGTATAACGCGGTTCTGGCGGCTGTAATCTGCCGCATAGGCGACAGCAGTGTGTTCAATTTGCGACAGGCACGATGCTTCAGGTTACATAACCGTAATCGGAAATTGACCGCCGAGAGCGGGCGCTCCTAACGTCCCCGCCAACCGGGCTGTGAGCAGCCTGGGATTGCAAGACGTGGGCTTAACGGCTGGAGACTTTGTCCCTGCCGGCCCATTCTCGGAGGGATTCCATTGAAGATTCAGATGACGCGTAAGCGCCTGCTGACGACGACCATCATCAGCGGCCTCGCGATCGCTGCGGCCAGCGCCGGTGTGGCGTCGGCCCAGACGGCTCCCGAAGGCGAGTCGACGGAAATCGAAGCCGTCGTGGTCACCGGCTCGCGTATCGCGCGCCAGGACTATGTGGCCAACAGCCCGATCTCGACGGTGACGTCGGAGGCCATCCAGGCCGCTGGTTCGACCACCACCGAAGACGTGCTGAACCGTCTGCCGCAAGTGATGCCCGGCCTGACCGCCGCTTCGAACAACCCTTCGGACGGCACGGCCACCGTCGACCTGCGTGGCGTGGGGGCGTCGCGTACCCTGGTGCTGGTCAACGGCCACCGCATGAACCCGTCGACGCGCGCTAACACCGTCGACCTGAACAACATCCCGACCGCCCTGATCGACAAGGTCGAGATCGTCACCGGCGGCGCCTCGGCCGTGTACGGTTCGGACGCTCTGTCGGGCGTCGTGAACTTCCAGCTGAAGAAGGACTTCGAAGGCGTCGAAGTCGGCACCCAGTGGACCGGCACCGAAATCGGCGACGGCAAGACCACCAACACCTACGTCCTGATCGGCGCCAACACGCCGGACGGCAAGGGTAACGTCACCGCCTACGCCAACTACTACAGCCGCGACAAGATCCTGCCGAACGCCGACCGTCCGTGGTCGCTGGTGTCCAACGCCGGCGGTTCGGGCACGGGCGTGACCGGTGCGGCCAACGCCGTCGGCACCAACCCCTTCTACTCGGCGACCCTGGGCGACCCGCGCAACGTCCGCTACGGCTTCAACCCCGACGGCACGCCGCGTCCGTTCGTCAATGACTTCGGCCTCGGCCCGACGAGCGACCGCTACAACTTCGCTCCGGTCAACAACCTGCTGTCGCCGGGCGAGCGCTTCAACATCACCGCGCTGGGCAACTACGAGATCGCGCCCTGGCTGACCGCCACGGCCGAGCTTTACTACGCCGACAGCCGCAACTCGGCCCAGCTGGCTCCGACGCCGGCGACCGCGATCCAGATCCCGTACAACAACGCGTTCGTTTCGCCGGCCCTGGCCGCTCTGCTGGCCACCCGCACCAACCCGACCGCGCCGATCTTCTTCGATCGCCGCATGGAAGAAGTTGGTCCGCGCGTCGAAACCCGCGACTCCGACCTGTACCAGATCAACCTCGGCCTCAAGGCCGATCTGGGCCACGGCTGGACCGGTGAAGCCTTCTACAGCTTCGGCCGCACCGAGTTCCGCGTCGGCGTGCAGAACGACGTCTCGCGCTCGAAGGTCGCCGCGGCGATCGCCACGGGCCCGGGCTCCAGCACCACCAGCTGCTCGACCGCCTCGCTGGCCCTGTTCCCGACCTGCGCCCCGCTGAACATGTTCGGCGCCGGCACCATCTCGCAGGCCGCGGCCAACTTCATCCGCCTGAACTTCACCGACCTGACGGTGTTCGAGCGTAACGTCGGTTCGGTGTACGCCACCGGTCCGCTGTTCAAGCTGCCGGCCGGCGACCTGTCGGTGGCCGTCGGCGCCGAATGGCGTGAAGACAGCCTGGCCTTCACCCCCGACGCGGCCAAGAACGCCGGCGACATCTTCGGCTTCAACGCCGAGCGCGCCGTCGGCGGCGCTTCGAGCGTCGGCGAACTCTATGCCGAAGCCGTGGTTCCGCTGGTCGCCGACGTGACCGGCGTGCAGTACCTGGGCCTGGAACTGGGCGGCCGCTACTCCGACTACTCGTCGGTCGGCAGCGTCTACAGCTACAAGGTCGGCGTGGAATACAAGCCGATCTCGGACATCAAGCTGCGCGCGATGTTCCAGAAGGCCAGCCGCGCTCCGTCGGTGTTCGAACTGTACCAGTCGGGCGACCAAGGCTTCCCGGCCGTGCTCGACCCCTGCACCACGGTCAACCCGGGCACCGGTCTGCCGCGTAACCTGAGCGCCTCGACGATCGCGTTCTGCACCACCCAGCTGGGCTTCAACCCGGTGACGAACGCCTTCGTCGCCCAGAACACCCAGACGGAGTCGTTCTTCTACGGCAACCCGAACCTGAACGAAGAAAAGTCGGAAACCATCACCGCTGGCGTGGTGTGGCAGCCGAGCTTCGTGTCGGGTCTGAGCCTGACCGTCGACTACTACGACATCAAGATCGACGACTACATCGGCACCATCAAGGGCGGCGTCTCGGGCATCGTGGCCGACTGCTTCGCCTCGGGCAGCCTGACCTCGTCGGCCTGCTTCGACTCGGGCATCAACCTGCCGCTGATCTACCGCGACGCGGCCGGCAACCTGAAGGCCCGCGCGCCGCTCGGCAACGTGTCGGCTCTGCAGACCAAGGGCGTCGACGTGGCCGTCTCGTACGGCTGGAACGTGCCGTGGGCCGGCGGCGTCTGGGGCGACAAGCTGCAGTTCGACCTGTCGACCACCTACCTCGACAGCTACGAGCTGGACGGCATCGACTACAAGGGCACCATCGGCGCCTACAACATCTCGGCCTCGCTGCCGGAATGGAAGGCCAGCCTGCGCGTTGGCTACGACGTCGGTCCGGTTCGCCTGGCCTACACCGGCACCTACGTCGGCAAGATGGATAACCAGGGCAACATCCCCGAGTTCGACGACGGCGGTTACTCGAAGGTCAAGGCCTTCATGTACCACGACGTCAGCGCTCGCTGGGGCATCAACGACAACGTCGAAGTCTTCGGCGGCGTTCGCAACCTCGGCGACAAGAAGCCGCCGGTGTTCGACAACTCGCCGGACGGCAACACCGACCCGAACACCTACGACATCCTGGGTCGTTCGTACTTCCTCGGCGCCAAGCTGCGCTTCTAAGCAGCCTGGCGTTCGTCCTGGCGGTCCTCGGATCGCCGGGCTCGACGGCATCGACGGCGGGTCCGCAAGGGCCCGCCGTTTTTGTTTGCGCGCTTGAGATCCGCCTCCTTTGGGGGAGGTGGCCCGAAGGGCCAGAGGGGAGGCGGTTTCAGCTTTCGAGGTGTTGGAGGGATCGCAATCGCTCCCCACGGATCTCTGACGCGATCGCCTCCCCCACAGGGGGAGGTTTCAGACCCTCTTCCTTGGGGGGCGTCCGGAAGGAAGGGCGGCGTCCGGCAACAAAAAAGGCCGCCCCTTGCGGAGCGGCCTTTCTGGCGAACCTCGCCGGCGCCTCAGTAGGTCGGCGTGTCGGCCAGGACGCTGGCGCCTTGCGAGCGCAGGCGGGTCTTGGCCATCTCGTCCAGGATCGCCTCGGAGCGCGGGTCGCCCAGGATCCAGGCGGCGGCGGCCACGGTGCGCATCGAGGCCGAGCTGACGCCCAGGGCCTTCTCCAGGGCGTCGAACGGCGACTTGGGCCCGCCGATCTTCTTCAGGCGCACGTCGCCCGTCAGCTTGGCCAGCGCCTTGGCCTTGTCGACGGCGTCGTAGAAGCCGCCCAGCTGGTCCACCAGGCCCAGTTCCTTGGCCTGGACGCCGGTCCAGACGCGGCCCTTGGCGATCTCGCGGACGCGCTCGACCGGCAGCTTGCGGCCCTCGGCCACGCGATTGATGAAGCCGGCGTAGATATTGTCCATCCAGGCCGAGAAGCGGGCGCGCTGGTCGGCGGTGAATTCCTGGCCCGTGCCGAAGGCGCCGGCGTAGTCGCCGCCCACGGTCACCTGGCGGGTGTCGACGCCGAAGCGCGACAGCGCCTCGCCCAGGGCGAACTTGCCGCCGAACACGCCGATCGAGCCCGTCAGGGTCGAGGGCTGGGCCACGATCGCCGAAGCCTGGCTGCTGATCCAGTAGCCGCCCGAAGCCGCATAGGTGCCCATGCTGACCACGACGGGCTTTCCGGCCGCCTTGGCGGCCCTGACGGCCGCCAGGATCTGTTCGGAGGCCGTGTCCGACCCGCCGGGCGAGGACACCCGCAGCACGATCGCCTTGACGTCCTTGTCCTCGATCGCGTCGTAGATCGCCTTGGCGGTCTCGTCGGAATGGATGGTGCTGTCGCCGCCGAACGGCGAGGCCTGGCCCGATGTGCCGGTGACGATCGGGCCCTCGGCGCCGATCACGGCGATGGCCGCGCCGGTCTTGGGCAGGTCCTTCTTCGAGCGCGAGGCGTAGTCGGAGAACTCGACCAGCTTGGCGCCCTTGCCGGCGCGGGCCAGCATGGCGTCCTGGGCTTCCTTCACCTGGCCGACCTTGTCGATCAGGCCCAGCCCTTGCGCCTGCTGGGCGCTGTAGGGGCCGGCCTCGATGGCCTTGATCAGGCGGGCCGGATCCAGCTTGCGGTCCTGGGCGGCCGCGGTCAGGGCGCCGGTGTAGACCGAGCCCATCCACGAAAGCGTCGCCTCGCGGTGGGCGGGGGTGAAGTCGCTGTTCAGGTAAGGATTGACCGCGTTCTTGTATTCATAGCGCTGCTCGAAGTCGGCCTTGACGCCGTACTTGTCGAACAGGCGCTTGTAGAACATCGTCTCGCTGGCCACGCCCACGGCCTGCAGCGAGCTGTCCGGCTGCATCCAGAACTCGCTGGCCGCCGCGCCCAGGCGGTAGGTCGAGGTCGACATGCCCGAGGGGTAGATGCCCTGGCTGTGGGCGAAGATCGGCTTCTTGCCGACGCTGCGGAAGTGCTTGAAGGCCTGGGCGATTTCGTCGGCCGAGGCCGGGGCGATGCCGCCCTCGGGCAGGCGCACGAACACCGCCTTGACCTTGTCGTCGGTCTCGGCGCGACGCAGCACCTCGATCACGCCCATCACCGACTGGCCGCCGCCGCCGAAGGCCGCGAACGGGTTCTGCGAATCCTGGTCCGACAGCCCGCCGCGCAGGTCCAGCTGCACGACCGAATTGGCCGGCACCGGGGCAGGGCGGGCCGCGCCGGCCGCCAGCACGATCAGTATGAAAGGAACCCCGACCAAAAAGAGCACCAGTCCGACGAACACGCCGGCCACGGTCATGAGAAACTGCTTCATCGGGGTCCCGTTGCGATAGCCAAAGCGCGGCGGCGGAAAAGCACAGGTGGTCGTGCGTCCGTCGCGCTTCAATGTCGTCGCAAGCTAGCGGCTGTCGCGTTGCGGTCAAATGAACAGCAAGCAACCTGCCGAACTTCTCGCTCGGGCGGTGCAAATAAGGAAATTTTCTCGGGAGAGAAGATGGTCGGAGTGGCAGGATTTGAACCTGCGACCCCTGCGTCCCGAACGCAGTGCTCTACCAGACTGAGCCACACTCCGACTTCCGAAGCCGCGCCGCCGGTTGGCTGTGCTCGACTTGGGAGGCGGCTTATAGGCGGCGGTCAGGAGAGTCGCAAGCGTGAAAATAGGTCCAAAAAAAGAATTTGGAGGGCGTTGCCACCGTCCGAATCCTGAGCTATCTCCACCGCCTCGCCGCGGCCCACTGGGTCGGCAGCCGTTCCTGCTGGGGAATGGTGTAATGGTAACACTGCGGTTTTTGGTACCGTCATTCTAGGTTCGAGTCCTAGTTCCCCAGCCACTCTCTTCAATCTCTCGCTGATCAGCGGCTCCACTCCGGAGCGGCGTTTACATCGCGATCTTCTTCTTCTTCCTTGAAGCTGTGCTTTACCCGCCCGCGCCCTCGCGCGTCCGAGCCCTTGTGCGATCCCCTGCATGTCAGGTTCGATCTGAAGGCGAGGCTGGCGACGCGCGGCGAATCTCGATCTCGCGCCAAGTCCTGCTTAAAAGTGCAGTTGCACGCGAACCTTTCCGGTCTTCGCGACTGCGAAAACGTCCGTGGCGGGAACTGAACTTGAAGGCGAGCGCAATCGCTTACGGCTAAGGCTTTGAAAATCCGCCATCGACATTGTTGCTACGAAATAAAGCCTGTTTTCGCGGAGCGTTGCTCGTTCGATTGCGTATTTGTCTACTTGTAATTCCACGGGGCGGGTGTATTTCCGAATTTAAAGTCATTGTGGAGTGACGCCGTGGAAGACAAATCGACCCTGATCGAGCTGACCGCCGAGATCGTGGCCAACTATGTGGCCAACAACACGACCTCGGTCTCTGACCTGCCGGCTCTGATTCGGGCCACGCACGACGCCCTTGCCGGTCTTGGTTCGCCGGAAGCGCCGGTGACCGAAGCCGTTACCAAGGCTACTCCGGCCCAAATCCGTAAGAGCATCACGCCGGACGCGCTGATCAGCTTCGAAGACGGCAAGCCCTACAAGACGCTGAAGCGTCACCTGACCACCCACGGCATGACCGTCGCCGAATACAAGTCGAAGTGGGGCCTGCCGGCCGACTATCCGACCACGGCGCCGTCCTACAGCGAAGCCCGTTCGGCGATGGCCAAGGCGCTCGGCCTGGGTCAAGGCGGCCGCAAGGCCAAGGCTCCGGGCAAGGCCCGCGCCCGCAAGGCCTGATCCTCGGTTCTTTTTAGAGCCCCGAAAACACGAAAGCCCCGCCGGTCCGCCGGCGGGGCTTTTGCTTTGAGCGTCCTTGCGACGACCTAGACGCCGCTCAGCGACATGCCTGGCGCGTCCGGTGGAGTATCGCCGCCGCCGTTCAGCGGCCGCTGCATCCAGACGAGATCGACCCAGCGGTCGAACTTGTAGCCCATGGCCGGGAAGACGCCCTTGTGCTCGAAGCCGAGCGCGGCGTGGACGCCGATAGAGGCGGCGTTGCCACTGTCGCCGATCACCGCGCACATCTGGCGCAGGCCCAGGGCTTCGCAGGCCTCGATGAGAGCCTTCAGCAGCGTCTTGCCGACGCCCTTTCCGGCAGCGTCGGGGGCGACATAGATGCTGTCCTCGACGGTGTAGCGATAGGCCGCCCGCAGCCGGAACGGGCCGGCATAGGCATAGCCCAGCACCTTTCCGTCCAGTTCGGCGACCAGATAGGGCAGGCCGCGGTCCAGGAAGGCCGCGCGGCGCCGGGCCATCTCGGCCTCGTCGGGCGGAACCTCCTCGAAGGTGCCCAGGCCGTTGAGCACGTTCCAGCCGTAGATAGCGGTGATCGCGCCGATGTCGGCGTCGGTGGAGGGGCGGATGATCAACGCCATCTAGATCCTCCCCCTGAAGGGGGAGGTGGCGCGAAGCGCCGGAGGGGGAAGTATCCGCGGAGCCGGGGAGCTCACTTCCCCCTCCGTCGGCTGCGCCGACACCTCCCCCTTCAGGGGGAGGATCTTGAAGTTCGAACTCCGCATCACGCCTTCGTCCAGCCCTTGTCGATCGCCCACACGGCGAAGGCGTAGTCGAGCGCGATCTCCTTGAGGAAGTCGAAGCGGCCCGAGGCGCCGCCGTGGCCGGCCTCCATGTTGATCTTCAGCAGGATCGGGTTGCCGCTGGTGGTGTTGGCCCGCAGCTTGGCCGCCCACTTCTCGGGCTCCCAGTAGGTGACGCGCGGATCCGACAGGCCGCCGGTGGCCAGCACGGCCGGATAGGGCTTGGCGGTGACGTTGTCGTAAGGGGAATAGCTGGCGATGTAGTCGTAGGCCTCCTTGTCCTCCAGCGGATTGCCCCATTCGGGCCACTCCGGCGGGGTCAGCGGCAGGGAGGTGTCGCTCATGGTGTTGAGCACGTCGACGAACGGCACCGCCCCGATGATCCCGGCCCACAGGTCCGGTCGAAGGTTGGTGATCGCGCCCATCAGCATGCCGCCGGCCGAGCCGCCATAGGCCACCGTCGCGCCCTTGGCGCCGTAGCCATTGGCGTGCAGGTGCTCTGCGCAGGCGATGAAGTCGGTGAAGGTGTTCTTCTTCTTGAACTTCTTGCCGTCCAGGAACCAGCCGTAGCCCTTTTCCGAGCCGCCGCGGATGTGGGCGGTGGCCCAGATCCAGCCGCGGTCGACCAGGCTGAAGTTGCGGATCGAGAACGACGGGTCCATCGACATGCCGTAGCTGCCGTAGCCGTAGAGCAGCAGCGGCGCCTTGCCGTCGAGCTTGACGTCCTTCTTCATCAGCACCGTCACCGGCACCTCGGCGCCGTCGGGCGCCTTCGCATAGAGACGCTTGGTCACGTACTTGCTCGGATCGTGGCCCGAGGGGATTTCCTGCGTCTTGCGCAGCACCTTCTCGCCGCTGCGCATGTCGTAGTCGAACCACTGACGCGGGGTCGTGGGCGACTGGTAGACATAGCGCAGGGTCGGGGTGTCGAACTCGTAGCCGCCCTCGACGCTCAGCACATAGGCCTGCTCGTCGACGACGATCGGCTTTTCGGCCTTGGTGGCGCGGTCGGTGATGACGATGCGGGTGTTGGCGTTGACGCGCTCGACGCGGACCAGGTGGTCCTTGTAGGCGGCGTGGCCGGTGATGAAGGTCCCGGGCTTGTGGGCCACGAAGTCCTTCCAGTGGGCGCGGCCCGGATTGTCGACCGGGGCCTCGACCAGCTTGAAGTCGATGGCGTCGTCGGCGTTGGTCAGGATGACGAACTTGCCGTCCCAGTGTTCGACCGAATAGCGCAGGCCCGGCGTGCGCGGCTCGACGGCCTTCGGCTTGGCGTTCACGTCGCTCGCCGGGATCAGCAGGGTTTCGGAGGTCTCGTGGTCGCCGGCGCTGATGACGATGAAGGCGTCCGAACCGGTGACGCTGACGCTGACGAAGAAGCCGTCGTCGGGCTCTTCATAGACCAGCACGTCGTCCTTCAGCCCGCCGCGCGCGGGGCGGCGATAGATCTTGTCGGAGCGGCCGTTGTCGTCGCGGTGGGTCCAGAACAGCCACTTGGAGTCGGGCGACCAGGTGAAGTCGCCGGTGCTGCTGTCGACCGGCTCGGGCAGGATCTCGCCGGTGGCCAGGTCCTTGACGTAGATCTTGTGGACTTCCGAGCCCTGCGCGTCCTCGGCATAGGCGAACAGCTTGTGGTCGGGGCTGTGGTCGGCGGCGCTGACCTGGCTGTAGGCCTTGCCCTTGGCCAGGGCGTCGCTGTCGAGCAGCACCTCTTCGCCGTCGGTCTTTCCACGGGGACGCCGCGCATAGATCGGATGCTGGCCGCCCAGGGCGAAGCGCGAATAGTAGTCGTACGGGCCGTCGGGGGAGGGAACCGAGGAGTCGTCCTCCTTGATGCGGCCCTTCATCTCCTCGAACATCGCCTTCTGCAGGTCCTGCGTCGGCGCCAGCATCGCCTTCACATATGCGTTCTCGGCGGTCAGGTGCTCCTTGACCTCGGCCTTGATCAGGCTGGGGTCGCGCAGGACCTTCTGCCAGTTGTCGTCCTTCATCCAGGCGTAGTCGTCGACGCGCACCCGGCCCAGCTGCTCGATGCGCTTGGGAACCTTCTTGGCGACAGGAGGAACGGGCTTGGCGGTGGCGGACATGGAACTCCCGGGGATGAGGGCGGAGGACGTGGCGGCGACGGCGGCAACGCTCGTCATCATTTCGCGCCGGTTCATTGGACAGATTCCCCCTCGGATGCGTCAGAACGCCAACTTGTTGCGGCAGGGGCGTCTGGTCAAACTCATACGACGTCTAAGGTTGAATCGGAGACGAGGCGTAAATGGCTTGGGACCTGTCGGTCGATCTGATCCAGGCGACGGTGCAGCTGGAGCAGCCGCTCGCCGACGGCTCGCGCACGGTCGGCACCGGATTCCTGATCGAGGACCCGACGCCTGACGGCCGCCCGCGCACCATCCTGGTCACCGCCGCCCACGTCTTCGACCGCATGCCCTCGGTGTCGGCCAAGATCGGCTATCGCGTGCAGAGCAAGGAGGGGGTCTGGCGTTATGATCCCCGCACGCTCAAGATCCGCGACGGCGACCATCCGCTGTGGGTCAAGCATCCCAGCCGCGATGTCGCCGCCATCGTCGTCGAGGCCCCGCCCGAGTTCGCCAAGGCCGCCATTCCGCTGGCCTGGCTGGCGCAGGACGACACCTTCAACAAGTATAGCCTGGGTCCCGGCGACGAGATGATGGCCCTGGGCTTTCCGCGCGGACTGTCGGCTAACACCGCGGGCTTTCCGATCCTGCGTTCGGGCCGGGTGGCGTCGTATCCGCTCGCCCCGGCCAGCGCTTTCCCGACCTTCCTGATGGATTTCTCGGTCTTCCCCGGCAATTCGGGCGGGCCGGTGTTCATGGCCGAGGGCGCGCGTCGCCGTCCGGGTTCTACCGAAAGCCAGGAGGTGCAGTTCGTGGCCGGCATGCTGACCCAGCAGGTCGAACTGTCGGGCGAGCGCCTCGAGATCGGCATCGTCACCCACGCCAAGTATATCCGCGAGACCGTGGCCCTGCTCGACAAGCCCACGGGCCCGCCATTGATCCAGGCCGCGCCGGCCAAGCCGCCCAGCGTGGCGGCCGCCCAGGACGTGGTCGCCGTCCAGGCCGTCGCCGCGCCCGGCTTCAATCGCTGATCTCGATGAAATCCCTTGCGGCCACGCTAGGAACCATTGCTCCCGGGGCTCCGTTCGAATGGGGAGTTCAACGCTAGCAGGAGCAAGCCAATGAGCACCAATCGTGTGGAAGGCGCCATCGACAAGGGCGTGGGCGCCGTCAAGGAAGCCGTCGGCAAGGCCACCGACAACGAGCGCCTCGAAGCCGAGGGCAAGGCCCAGAAGGTCAAGGGCGACGTCCAGAACAAGGTCGGCCAGGCCCAGGACAAGATCGGCGACGCGATCAAGCACTAGGCTTGGTCCGATCTCCAGAAACGAAGGCCCCGGAGCGATCCGGGGCCTTTGTCTTTCCAAGATCCTCCCCCTCTGGGGAAGGTGGCCCAAAGGGCCGGAGGGGGCCGTTCTCAGCTTGCGCTGAAGCCAGCCGTCTTCTCCCCAGTCGCTCCGCGACAGCTCTCCCTTCAGGGAGAGCCCCCCTACGCCCCGTAGATGATCGAGATCGTCTCGGCCACGCAGGCCGGGCGCTCCTCGCCCTCGATCTCGATGGTGCACTCGTTCTTCATCTGCAGGCCGCCGGCCTTGGGCTCGACGCTGACCAGCTTCTGGCGCATCCGCACCCGCTTGCCCACGCGGACCATGCTGGTGAACCGCACCTTGTCGCAGCCGTAGTTGATCCCCCGCGTCACGCCGGTGACGTGAAGGATCCCCGCGCCCAGCATCGGGATTAGCGACAGCGTCAGGTAGCCGTGGGCGATCGGCCCGCCGATCTCGCGCGTGGCCCGCTCGACGTCGATGTGGATCCACTGGTGGTCGCCGGTCGCTTGCGCGAACTGGTTGACCCGCTCCTGGCTGATTTCGACCCAGTCGGACACCCCGACCTCCTGCCCGACCAGGCTGGCGATGTCGGCGAAGGCGATCTCTTTCATTACGGCGCTCTCCCAAACGTTTGTTTGGAAGAGATCACGAGCGACCCGCGGGGGCAACTCCCGGCGGTTAGCTGAACGTCGAAACCACCAGCCAGACGTTCGCCGCCGAGATCACCACGAACAGCCCCCAGGCGACGAGGCGGGTGACCAGGCCGTTGGCGAACGGGCCCATCAGCGTCCTGTCGTCGGTGAACCGCAGCAGCGGCCAGATGGCGAAGGGCAACTGGGCGCTCAGCACCACCTGGGTCAGCACCAGCAGCCGCCCCACCGCATGGTCGCCGAGCGTCAGCACGCCGGCCAGAGCCGGGATGATGGCCAGGCCCCGGGTGATCAGCCGCCGCTGCCAGCAGGGGATGCTGAGGTTCAGGAACCCCTCCAGGATCACCTGGCCCGCGATGGTGCCGGTGAAGGTGGCGCTCTGGCCCGAGGCGAACAGGGCGATCCCGAACAGGATCCCCGCCAGGGCCGCGCCTGTGACCGGCGCCAGCAGCTCGTGCGCCTCTTCGATACCGGCGACCTCGCGCAGTCCGGCGCCGTGGAAGGCCGAGGCGGCCAGGACCAGGATCGCGGCGTTGATGAACAGCGCCAGCACCAGGGCGACCACGGTGTCGATCGTCGCCAGCCGGATCGCCGCCCGCTTGCCCGCCACGTCTGCGGGCGTCAGCCGGGTCTGCACGATCGACGAGTGCAGATAGAGGTTATGCGGCATGATCGTCGCGCCCAGTATGCCGATGGCCAGATAGAGCGCGTTGCCCTGTTGCAGCGCCGCCAGCGACGGAACCAGTCCTCGCGCCACGGCTCCGGCGTCGGGCGGCACGATGACCAGTTGCACCAGGAAGCAGATCCCGACCGTCGAGATCAGGCCCAGGATGATCGCCTCCAGCTGGCGGAAACCCTTGCCCTTCAGGCCCAGCACGATGATCGTGTCGAGGCCGGTCAGCAGCACGCCTGCCCACAGCGGCACGCCCAGCAACAGCTTGAAGGCCAGGGCCGAGCCCAGCACTTCGGCGATGTCGCAGGCGATGATGGCCAGCTCCGCCAGCCCCCATTGGATCTTGACCGTCCACGGTCCGAACCGCTTGCGCGACATCTGGGCCAGATCCTTTCCGGTCACCAGGCCCAGCCGCATCGACAGGGTCTGCAGCAGGATCGCCGCCAGGCTCGAAAGCACCACGACGAACAGAAGGGACGTGCCGTAGCGCGAGCCGGCCTCGATGTCGGTCGCCCAGTTGCCGGGGTCCATGTAGCCGACGCTGACCAGCAGCCCTGGCCCCGCCGTGCGCAGCATCCGCTTCCAGGCCGGCAGCCCGTCCGGCACGGGCACCGCGCCCCGTACCTCCGCCGGGCAGAACGGCGCGGTCGCGGTCTTGGGAAGCGAGATCCGGGGGAGACGGTCGAGCAGGGCGGAAAGCATGCCTCGACCGTGTGGCGGGAATCCCGCGCCGTATAGAAGCAACGTGCGCTGCTTCAGCCCTCCAGCACCGTCCTTGCATCTCCGGGCAGCAGGCTGACCGCTTCGTCCAGCAGCTTGCGCCACGCCTCGCCGCGTCCGCGCGCCTCGGCATAGGCCTCGCGCAGGGCGAAGGGGTCGTCTTCGGCGAGGGCGCGGATCAGGGTCTGCGCCTGCTCCACGTCCTTGCGGCGCTTGGGGTTGGCTTGGCTGCGCTTGCGCGAGATGATCAGCTTGTGCACGGCGTATCGCGCCGGGGCCGGAACGCGCACGAGCACGCCATCATCGTGCAGCACGGCGGCTTCCACCGTGTCTCGCAGCAGGAAATCGAGAAAGCGCAGGGGCGTTGCGTCGGTGTTCAGCGCGACGAGGCGGGAGGTCTCGTCGTCGGCCGCATGCCGGCTGGTCGTCAGCACGTCCACAGCATAGCCATCGGGCGTCCGGTAGGCGGCGCTTTTGCCCGGATCGAGCTTGGGGATGGGGGAGAAGCTCGGGTCTGCGGCGCGCAGCACGTCGATGAAGGGCCGGTCCAGTCCATCGTCGATGGCCATCGAGATCCCATAGTCCTGGGCGATGTCGAGATCGCCCGTGCGCACGGCCTGTGCGGGCAAGATGAAGCCCAGCAGGGCGCCATAGGTCTGGAAGGCCACCGTGCCGACGACGGCGGCGCGCAGCCGAAACACGCCGGCCTTGTTTAAGGCTTGCAGGACACGGCCTGTGCGCTGTTCCGGCGTGTGCAGTCCCGCCGCGCGCAGCGCCCGCACGATTTGCCGGCGCCCATCAGCGGCGCCGTTGATGGTCTTCGCCGTTTCCATGGCCGCCAGCAGCTCCGGCGTTTCGGGACCAAGATAGCGTTCCAGACGCTCGCCTCGCACCTGCCGCGAACGCACATACCAGTAAGGGCGACCGCCGCGCTCGCGCCGCAAGAAGCTGGCGCCGTCGCCGAACTCGCTGATCTGGGTCGCGCGAAGCTGGTCGATCAGGTCGGCGACGTTCGTGTGGATCGCCAAAGGGAGGCGCTGAAGGGTCACGGAATTAGTCCTTGCCACCACTTTCAACAAAGTGGTGGCAAAAGTTCAAAAAATCAACTTTCTAGTGATTGTGGATCAAACGATCCGTCCCTCCGTCTTGCCCCAGTACGTATCCCGCACCAGCCGCTTGTAGAGCTTGCCGGTCGGGTGCCGGGGCAGTTCGCGTACGAAGTCCACCTGGCGCGGGGCCTTAACGTGGCTGAGGTTGTCGCGGGTGAAGGCCAGGAGTTCGGCGGCCAGGGCCTCGCCCGCGTCGTCCCAGTCCAGCGGCTGGATCACGGCCACCACCTTCTCGCCCATCTCCTCGTCGGGAGCGCCGACCACGGCGGCGTCGGCCACCCTGGGGTGGGTGATCAGGAGGTTCTCGATCTCCTGCGGATAGATGTTCACCCCGCCGGAGATGATCATGAAGCTCTTGCGGTCGGTCAGGTAGAGGTAGCCGTCCTCGTCGGCCCAGCCGACGTCGCCCAGCGTCGTCCAGCCGTGCTTGTTGTAGCTCTCGGCCGTCTTCTCCGGGGCGTTGTGATAGGTCACTGCCGGGCCGTTGGCGAAATAGACCACGCCCTCGGCGCGGGCGGGCAGGGGATCGCCGGCTTCGTCACAGATGCGCAGTTCGCCCAGCGCCGCCTGGCCCACCGAGCCGCGCCGTTCCAGCCAACTCTTGCTGTCGATCCAGCAGAAGCCGTTACCCTCGGTGCCGGCGTAGTATTCGTAGATCACCGGCCCCCACCAGGCGATCATCTGTTCCTTCACCGGAACTGGGCAGGGGGCGGCGGCGTGGATCGCCGAACGCATGGTCGAGACGTCGTACCTGGCCCGCGTCGCTTCCGGCAGTTTCAGCATCCGCACGAAGTGGGTCGGCACGAACTGGCCGCAGGTGGCCTTGTGCTCTTCGATCAGGGCCAGCGCCGTCTCGGGATCGAACTTCTCCATCACAACCACCGTGCCGCCCAGCTTGTGCACGCTCATGCACCAGCGCAGCGGGGCGGCGTGATAGAGCGGCGCCGGCGAGAGATAGACGCTGTCGCCGTCCAGCTTGAACAGGTGCTGGGCCATCATCTGCAAGGCGTGGGGCGCGTCGATCGGCGCGCCGTTCAGGGCCGGCTTCACGCCCTTGGGCCGTCCGGTGGTGCCCGAGGAATAGAGCATGTCCGAGCCGGAGGTCTCGTCGGCGATCGGGCTCGCCGGCATGGCCGCCCGGGCGGTGTCGAAGTCGGCGTAGGGGCCGCTCGCCCCGTCCACCCGCAGCAGAGCCACGCCTGGGATCAGCGGCGCCAGGCCTTGCGCAACGCCGTCCATCGCCGGACCGGCGATCAGCGCCTTGGCCCCGCAGTCCTTCACGATGTATTCGACCTCGGGCGCGGTCAGCTTGGTCGAGATGCAGGTGTAGTAGAGCCCCGCCCGCTGGGCCGCCCAGGCGATCTCCAGGTAGCGCGGGTGGTTGTCGAGCAGGATGGCGACCACGTCGCCGACCTGAAGGCCCATCGACCGGAACAGCTGCGCCCCCTGGTTGGAGCGGTCGTCGAGTTCCTTGTAGGTGACGGTCTCGCCCGAGCCGGCCATCACGAAGGCGGGCTTGTCGGGCTGGGTGCGGGCGTGGACGCTCGGATGCATGCGACCTCCTGGGCCGCTCGCCATGGCGGCGACGGCCGTTTCTCTCCCTGCCGCCGCCTGCGTGTGACCCGCATGATCGGCGTTCAGTCAGCAGCATGACCCAAGGCCGGACGCTCGCGCAAGTTGCCGTAGGGGCGCCGTTGGCGTCCGCGCAATCCTGGGTGATCGTGCGTGCCACAACGATGTTCGACGGGAGGCGAGCGCATGGAGCTGATCAGCAAGACGGTGGTCGACGGCCGGCCGGGGCCCGGCGCGCCCAAGGCCTATCCCACCCTGGACGGCGTCGACCTGGCCGACATCTTCCGCTTCACCAGGGGCCAGCCCTTCGCCGACTTCACGCGGATGCGGGACGAGGCGCCGGTGATGTGGCACGGCGAGCCGTTCGGCGGGCCGGGTTTCTGGGCCGTCACCCGCTATGAAGACGTCATGCGCGTCAACGGCGATCCGGAGACCTTCTCCTCGCAGAAGGGCGGGATCCTGATGTCGATGGGGCCGCCCGACAAGCGCCACGCCCTGCTGTTCCGGGCGACCATGGACACCATGATCAATCTCGACGCGCCGCATCACCTGCAGCTGCGCCGCGAGCACATGCCCTATTTCACCGCCGCCTATCTGCGCGGCCTGACCGACAGGGTGAAGGCGGAGGTCACCCGCCTGCTCGACGAGATGGAGCCGCTGCTGGCCGGCGGCGCCGAGATCGACATGGTCGAGCACTTCTCGTCGATCCTGCCGCTGTTCACCCTGTGCGAGATCCTGGGCGTGCCGCCCGAGGACAGGGCCAAGTTCCTGCGCTGGATGCACTATCTGGAACGGGCCCAGGACCTGGCCGTGCAGCAGGCCCAGGCGCCGATCACGCCCACCCTCGAGCTCATGCAGTTCGTGGCCGACTTCAACGACAACATCGAGGAGATGTTCGACTACGGCCGCGCCATGCTGCTGAAGCGCCGGGCCGACCCGCAGGCCGACCTGATGACGGCGATCGCGCGGGCCCAGGTCGACGGCGATCTGCTGGCCGACGAGTATCTCGACGGCTCGTGGCTGCTGATCGTCTTCGCCGGCAACGACACGACGCGAAACACCCTGTCGGGCGCCATGCGGCTGCTGACCGAGTTTCCCGAGCAGAAGCAGCGGCTGATCGACGATCCGTCCCTGCTGCCCGGCGCGGTGGACGAGTTCATCCGCATGGTCAGCCCGGTGATCTACATGCGCCGCACCGCCACGCGCGACGTCGAGGTGGCGGGTCAGCAGATCGCCGAGGGCGAGAAGGTGGTCATGTATTACGGCGCGGCCAACCGCGATCCGGCGATGTTCGAAAACCCCGACCGCCTGGACGTCACCCGCCCCAACGCCGGCAAGCACGTGGCCTTCGGCTATGGCCCGCACACCTGTCTCGGCAAGCGCGTCGCCCAGATCCAACTGGAAGAGGCCTATCGCCAGATCCTGGCGCGGTTCCCCGACCTGGAATGGACGGGGAGCACAGAGATCGCGGCCAACAACTTCGTCCACGCCATCAGCAAGCTGGGGGTGAGAAGGGCGGTTTAGGCCTGGGTGGTATGGGTTTGGGCGGCCTGAATTGGTCGATGTGGGTTCGCTGAGGCGCTTCCCACATAGCTCCGCCTTCCTGGGCCTTGTGCCCAGGATCCATGCTTCAGCCTGCTCAGACCTTTAGAGCGAGGCCTCCGTCTGAGCAGCCGCCGCCATGGGCCCTCGCCACAAGGGCGAGGGAGGCGAGAAAGCTAGGCTAGCCGCCAAGAGGCGTGGAGGGCTTGTGCTCCCGCGCCTACCGATCATACGATCGTTTGAAAATAAGATCGCCAGGGAGCCCCAGCATGTCGCAGCCGACCTTCGAGACCCTGCTCTACGCCGTCGAGGATGGCGTCGCGACCATTACCCTGAACCGGCCCGAAAAGCTCAACGCCTTCACCGCCCGGATGATGAAGGAACTGATCGAGGTCTTCGACATCACCGACGCCGACGATGCGGTGAAGGTGGTGATCGTCACCGGCGCGGGCCGGGCGTTCTGCGCGGGGGCGGATCTGTCGAGCGGCGGAGCCACCTTCGACCGCACGTCTCCTCAGGCTTTGGAGCGGGAAGAGGGCAAGGTCGGCGACGTCTATCGCGACGGCGGCGGCCGGGTGACCCTGCGCATCTATGACAGCCTCAAGCCGGTGATCGCCGCCGTGAACGGCCCGGCCGTCGGCGTCGGCGCCACGATGCAGCTGGCCATGGACATCCGCCTGGCCGCCGAAGACGCCAAGTTCGGCTTCGTCTTCGCCCGTCGAGGCATCACGCCGGAGGCCTGCTCGTCCTGGTTCCTGCCGCGCCTCGTGGGCATGCAGACGGCGCTGGAGTGGTGCTACACCGGCCGGGTGTTCCCGGCGACCGAGGCCAAGGAGCGCGGCTTCGTCCGCTCGCTGCACGCGGCCGAAGACCTGCTGCCGGCCGCCCGCGCCTTGGCGCGCGAGATCGCCGACAACACCGCGCCCGTCTCGGTCGCCCTGACCCGCCAGCTGCTCTGGCGCATGGCCGGCGCCGATCATCCGATGGAGGCCCACAAGGCCGACAGCCGGGCCATCCAGTCGCGCGGCGCCTCGGGCGACGCCAAGGAGGGCGTGACCTCGTTCTTGGAAAAGCGCGCCCCGGCCTATCCCAACCGCGTCTCCACAGACCTGCCCGACATCTGGCCGGAGTGGGAACCGCGACAATTTCGCTGACCCTCTGGCGAAGCGCGGCCGCAGGCCGCAAATTCCCCTGGCGGGAGAATCCCTGGCGCTAATTCGAACTTAAGGGCGTTACCGTCTAGGTTCGAAACTCGGCGACCGGGGCTTCGCCGCCAGGAAGATCATGACCGACCCGATTTCGCCCTTCGCCAAGCCGATCGCCGTACCGCCCAAGTCGCGCGCCGCCCTCCTGAAGCGGCTGGCCGACGTGGTCTGCCTGCCGGCCAGCCGCATCAACGCCTTCGAGCGGGCGATGTGCGCCGACCTGCTGGTCGAGATGCTGCGCGAGGCGGTGGTCGAGGAGCGCGAGAAGGTCGCCCGTCGCCTGGCCAATCTCAACGACATGCCCGGTTCGCTGGTGCGCCTGCTGCTGCGCGACGAGGTCGTCGTCGCCCGGGCCCTGCTCGAGAACTCGCCCAACCTGTCGGACGCCGACCTGATCGACTGCCTCTACCACGCCACCCAGGAGCATCGCCGGCTGATCGCCATCCGCCGCGGCGTCGGCGAGGTGGTGGCCGACGCCCTGGTCGACATGGGCGAGACGCCGGTGGTCGAGGCCTTGCTGCGCAACGAACTGGCCCGCTTCAGCCACCAGGGCGTCGAGAACGTCGTGGCCATGACGCGCGACAATCCCAGCCTGATCCCGCTGCTGCTGCGGCGCGCCGAGCTGCGGCCCAGCCACGCCTATGTGATGTTCTGGTGGGCCGACGCCGAGGCTCGCCGCACGATCCTCCAGCGCTTCGCCGTCTCGCGCGAGATCCTGCAGGATGCCGTCGGCGACGTTTTCGCGGTGGCTTCCGAGGAGGGCTGGCAGGATCCCCTGTCGCGAAAGGCCCTGCAGTTCATCGAGCGCCGGCAGCGCAACCGCGCGGCCATCGCCAAGAGCCCGTTCGACAGCCTCGAGGACGCCGTCGCGGCGGCCCAGAGCGGGCTGACCCGGGAGACGGCCGAGGAGATCTCGTATCTCGCCGGCCTCAAGCCGATGACCGGCGCCAAGATCTTCACCGACGCCGGCGGCGAGCCGATCGCCATCCTCTGCAAGGCCACCGGCCTGCCGCGCGCGGCCGTGCGGGCCCTGTGGCGCGGCCTGCGCCGGCCGGAAACCGACGCCGAGGGCGCGCCGTCGCCGGGCCTGGAGCGGGTGCTGGGGGTGTTCGACGCCATCGCCGTCGACCGGGCCCAGACCGTGCTGCGCTACTGGAACTGGTCGTTGTCGTCGGCCCTGACGCCGGCCCTGCTGAAAGCCATCCGCGACGGCGACACCGACGCCATCGACGAATATTCGGTGCCGCAACGCGCGGCGATGCTGGCCCTGTCGCGGGATTTCGGCCGCTAGCGCCGAGATCTCCGCGTCGTGTCGTGTCCGCACGGTCAAGTTCGGCGAACGCGTTCAGTCAAAATCCAGAAAATCTGAATTTTTATTTCGCGACTTTAAGTTGCCGATGCGAATGATCGCATCGATCGGCAGTCAATATTCCGCTGCGGCATCTATTGCCCGGTTTTACTGACGCGTTTATCCATGATGCAACTTCGCGCGCCAAAGCTGGTCGTGCGTGAAGAAAGATAAAGGGAACGGGAGAGGCGTCATGGAAGAAGAGATCCCATTCGTCGAACTTACCGCGGGCATCGTCGCGGCTTTCGTTGGCGGCAACGCCGTCTCGGCGTCCGACATGCCGGCCCTGATCCGCAGCGTGCACGACGCGCTCCGGTCGGTCGGTTCGCCCGAAGCCGCCGCGCCCGAGCCCAAGGAGCCGGCCGTGCCGGTCCGTCGCTCGGTGACGCCCGACTACATCATCTGCCTGGAGGACGGCCGGCGCTTCAAATCGCTGAAGCGTCACCTGCGCACCCAGTACGACATGAGCCCCGAGGACTATCGCGAAAAGTGGGGACTGCCTTCGGACTACCCCATGGTTGCGCCGAACTACGCCAAGGCGCGCTCGGAGCTTGCCCGGCAGATGGGCCTGGGTCAGACCGGCCGGGGCGCCGGGAAGGGCCGCAAGGGCTGAGTCTGAGCGTTCATTTACCTTAATTCAATCAATCGCTTGTGGTTAAGCTAAGCGAAGAAATCGACGCCCGGGCGCTCTTCCAGCGCCCGGGCGTTGTGCTTCCAGATTGACTCTCAAACGGAATCTTTGTTGGCGGCGGTGATTTTTCGCTTCCGCCGATTCGGTGCTTAAGACATAGTGAACGAGCGGTGAATCACCGTGATTCCAAAGACTTGTTAAGGACTCTGAAGATGTCCGCGCAACTGAGCGCATCCGCGACCGCGGCCCGCGCTCATCAGGAAATGTTCGCATACTGGGCGTCCCTGCGCCGCGGGGCGAACTTGCCTGCGCGTGGTGATCTTCACCCTTCCGGCATCAAGCGCCTGCTGCCGACGGTCAGCCTGATCGACGTCGTGCGCGAGCCGCGCGACTACCGCCTGCGTCTGGCCGGCACCGGCCTCTACGGCGTCTATGGTCGCGAGATCACCGGCAAGGCGTTGAGCGAGGTCTACAACACCGCCGCCGGCGACTACTGGCGCAAGGAGCTGGACAAGGTCGTCGACGAGCGTCGTCCGGGCGTGGGCGTGCACAGCCTGGCCTGGCGCGGCGCGCCGCACGTCTCGATCCTGTGGCTGCGCCTGCCGCTGGCGACCAACGGCAAGGACGTCGACATGATCCTCGGCTACGACGCCATCGTCGGCGCCCAGGCCGAGGGCGGCTTCAGCGGCATCCGCGCCGCCTGACGGGCCTCAGCGCCGCTTGAGGCGGCGCTTGCGACGCTCGTTGAGCGCCACCCAGATCATCGCCAGAACGAGGCCCGCGAGCACGGCCGGCGCGATCAAGAGGGGTGGCGTCCACGCGCCGAACCCCGGGCCGATCGGCGTCAGGGTCTGGGCTTCCATTTTCTCGCTTGCGCCAGGACCGGCATCGTCGCGCATCGACCGCTCTCCGCCTTGAGGGCGACAGCCTGCATGCGCGGGGAGGCATCCGCAAGGCGCCGAGGGCGCCGGCGATGGGCTCACCCCTCGAGGAAGACCTCGACCTCGCGCTTGCTCGGCATCGAGGGCGCCGCGCCCGGCTTCTGCACCGAAAGGGCGGCCGCCGCATTGGCCTGTTCGACAGCCTCGCGCAGGTCGAGATTGGCGGCCAGGCCGGCAGCCAGGGCGCCGCAGAAGCAATCGCCGGCGCCGACGGTGTCCACCGCCTTGACCTTGCGGCCCTCGACCAGGAAGGCCTCGTCGCGACGCACGGCGGCCACGCCGGTCTTGCCCAGGGTGACGATGATCGTCTGGTCTGGGCGGCTCATTAGCTTGCGGGCGGCCTTGGAGACCTCTTCCAGCTTGGCCGGCTCGTGGTCGAGGCGGGCGTAGGTCGCCAGTTCGGTCTGGTTCAGGATCAGGATGTCGGTCAGCGGGAACAGCGCCGCGCCCTGCGGCAGGGCGGGGGCGGCGTTCAGCACCCGCAGGCCGCCCTTGGCCGCGCCGGCCTTGAACAGGGCCTCGATGGCGCCGGCCGGGGTCTCCAGCTGGGCCAGCAGCACGCGCTGGCCTTCCAGCGCCGTGGCCGCCACCTGCTGGGGCGTGATCATCATGTTGGCGCCGCCGGTGACGACGATCATGTTCTCGCCGCCGTTCGACACCCAGACGTGGGCCTGGCCCGTGGGGGCGCCCGACAGCTCGGCGACGTCGGCCACCTGCACGCCGTAGCCGGCCAGCTTGCCCTTCAGGCTGAGGCCGCTGTCGTCCTTGCCGACCGCGCCCATCAGGCGGGTGGGCGCGCCCATGCGGGCGGCGGCGACGGCCTGGTTGGCGCCCTTGCCGCCGAGGAACAGCTCCAGCGACAGGCCGGCCACCGTCTCGCCCGGCCGCGGCAGGTCGTCGACCCGCGCCACGGCGTCCAGATTGATCGAGCCCAGTACGAAAACGCCCATCGGTCTTGGTCTTCTGTTGTTCTAGTTATTCTGTTCGGTGTCGTCGGATCTTACCCGCCACCGGTCCCGCGCTGGAAGCTCTCAACCAGGCTGCCGCAGACGAGTCGCCATCCATCCACTAGCACGAAGAAGATCAGCTTGAACGGCAGGCTGACCGTGGCGGGCGGCAGCATCATCATGCCCATGCTCATCAGCACGCTGGCCACGACCAGGTCGATGACCAGGAACGGGATGAACAGCAGGAAGCCGATCTCGAAGGCGCGCTTCAGTTCCGAGATCATGAAGGCCGGGGTCACCACCTTCAGCGGCGTCTCCTGGGCGGTCTTCGGCTTCTCGATCTTGGAAAGGCGGATGAACAGGGCCAGGTCGTCCTCGTCCACCTGGCGCAGCATGAAGGTCTTCACCGGCTGGCCCGCCGCCTCGAAGGCCTGCGGCAGCTCCATCTGCTTGTCGAGCAGGGGTTTGACGCCGGCGTCGTAGGACTGCTCGAAGGTCGGGCCCATGACGATGGCGGTCAGGAACAGGGCAAGGCTGATGATTACCGGGTTGGGCGGGCTCTGCTGCACGCCGATCGCCGTGCGCAGGAGGCCCAGCACCACGACGATGCGCACGAACGAGGTCGTCATGATCACGATCGACGGCGCCAGCGACAGCACCGTCAGCAGGCCGACCAGCTGGACGACCCGTTCGGTCAGGCCGGCGCCCGTGCCCAGATCGACGTTGATGGCCGACTGGGCCATGGCCAGCGACGGGCCCAGCGTCGTCGCCAGGCCCGCCAGCATGGCGATGAGGGCGGCGCGGCGCAGTTCCTGCGGCGTGGCGCCGGTAAGGCTCTTGAGCAGGCGCATCAGACCACGGGCTCCGGCTGGGTCTCGACGACGGGGGCGGGGGAGGGGGCGGGGGAGGGGGCGGGGGCACCGGCGGGAACCCAGTTCAGCAGGCGGCCGTCGCCCAGCAGCACCAGGCGCTCCTCGCCGTCCAGGCGGCACAGCACCAGGCGGCGGGCGGGGTCCAGCACCAGGGTCTCGACCACCTGCAGCCGCCGCTCGCGGCGCTTGGAGACGATGCGGTTGAGGGCCTCGGGGCCGAACTTGCGCAAGGCCACGGCGGCCAGGCCGATCAGGCCCAGGGTGACGGCCAGCGCCGCCACGGCGCGGATCAGGAGAAAGACGTCCATGCGCGGACCGGATTCCACAGGAAAGAGGCGCGGCGAGGCGCCGCATCCCTGGTGTGCCTCACTGTCCTTAATGCGTGATTAACCCTGTTTCTTCACCATGCTCGCATGGGTCCCGACGACATCCCTCTTTTCTCGATGCTGAAGAGCCGGCTCGGTTATCTGACCGAGCGGCAGAAGGTGGTCGCCCAGAACGTCGCCAACGGCGACACCCCCGGCTATCAGCCGCGGGACCTCAAGGCCTTCTCCTTCCAGGCCTCGCTCGACGCCCAGGCGACCGGCGGGACCAGCAGCGGCCTGGCCACGATGGGCCGCCCGCTGCAGATGCTCACCACCAGCGCCGGTCACATCGCGCCGTCCAAGCCCGCCAGCCTGTGGCGCTCGCCCCAGGGCCCCGACAGCGAGACTACCCTCGACGGTAACTCCGTGACGCTCGAGGACCAGATGCTCAAGATGACCGATGCGCGCATGAACTACGACGCGGCGGTCTCCTTCTACCAACGCTCCATGTCGATGCTGCGCACCGCCGCGCGTCGCCCCAACGGCTAGAGGACGTCTAGATGGCTGAGATCCGATCCCAGTCGGCGGCGGCGATGGCCGTGGCGGCCAGCGCGCTCAGGGCCCAGCAGGGCCGCATGCGCATCATCGCCGAGAACATCGCCAACGCCAATTCGACGGCCCGCACGGCCGGCGGCGACCCCTATCGTCGCCAGGTGCCGGTGTTCCGTCCGGCCAAGGTCGAGGGCGCCGAGGGCGTGGCCATGGCCCGTGTCGAAGGCGACCAGAAGGACTTCAAGACCGAGTACGACCCCGGCAACCCGGCGGCCGACGCCAAGGGCTACGTCAAGCTGCCCAACGTCGACACCCTGGTCGAGGCGCTCGACATGAAGGAGGCGCAGCGCGCCTACGAGGCCAACCTCAACGTCATCGAGACCGCGCGCAGCATGCAGTCGCGCACGCTCGACATCCTCAAGAAGTAGGGGTCCTAGGCGATGATCACCGCTCTGGCCGCCTCGAAAGCCTACGCCGCCACCGGCGCGACCCCGCTGTCGCTCGGCAAGAGCGTGGGCGAGCCCAAGAAGATGGACTTCGGCGACATGCTGAAGTCGGCGATGACCGACACCGTCCAGGCCTCGCGCCAGGCCGAGCACAAGATCGCCCAGCAGGCGGCCGGCAAGGCCGAGCTGATCGACGTCGTTACCGCCATCTCGTCGGCCGAAGCCAGCCTCGAGACCGTGATCTCGATCCGCGACCAGGTGATCTCGGCCTATCAAGAGATCATGCGGATGTCGATCTGACGGCTTTGCCGTCGATGGATCGAACCTAAGGCTTGGAAGGCGCGTTGAGAGCTCGAACAAGGAGCTCCACCGCATGACCTTCACGCGTCCTCTCTCCCTCGTCGCCATCGCCGCCGCCGCGCTCGCCCTGACCGCCTGCGGCGACAAGGATTCCGGCCACGCCCAGAAGACCGAAGGCGAGATCAAGTCCGCCGTCGGTTCTGCAATCGGCGACAAGGAACTGAAGAAGGAAGGCAAGAAGGACGAGGTGGTCGGCGGCGTGAAGTCGGCCGGCGAAGACCTCAAGGCCGCCGCCAAGGACGCCAAGGACTAGGGCGAGCGCGCGGCTCGGATCTTCGACAGATTTTTTGGCCTCAGCCGCGCCCTCGGACCTGCTAAGCAGGGGCCTCCCAGCTGCCGGCAGAGGCCCCTGTATGCGTACGATCGGACTTCTCGGCGGCATGAGCTTCGAAGGCTCGGCGACCTACTACAGGCTGATCAACGAGACCGTTCGCGACAGGCTCGGCGGCGTCAACTCCGCGCGCAGCGTGATGTCGTCGGTGAACTTCGACGATATCGTCCAGATGCAGAAGGCCGGCCGCTGGGCGCAGGCCGGTGAATATCTGGCCGAGGCCGCGAAGGGCGTCGAACGCGCCGGCGCCGACTGTATCCTGATCTGCGCGGTGACCATGCATCTGGTAGCCGACGCCGTAGAAGCGGCCGTCGATGTTCCCTTCATCCACATCATCGACGAGACCGCGCGCGTCCTTGCGGCTGGCGGCTATCGGCGGCCGCTGCTGATCGCAACCCGCTACACGATGGAAAACGGCTTCTACCATGAGCGCATGGCGCGGCATGGGATCGAGGTCGTGACGCCCGACGAAGCCGGGCGGGCGGCGACCCATGCCATCATTTTCGACGAGCTCTGCCAGGGAAAAATCCTGGAGACTTCACGGGCCGTGCTGACCGAACTTGTCGTCGAGGCCAAGGCCTCCGGCGCCGACAGCGTCATCTTCGGCTGCACCGAGATTGGCTTGATCCTGGATCCCGAGAACCTGCCGTTGTCGGGTTTTGATTCCACCGTAATTCACGCCAAGGCCGCGGTGAATTTCGCGCTTGGGTGAACGCGGGCCATTCTAGATCGGCAGCAGCCCCGCCACGTCCACGCCCCGAAGCGCGGCCACGACCCCGGCCCAGACGGCCAGGTTCAGCAGCACCATCAGGGCGACGGCCACGCGCAGGCGGCGCTGCACGGCCTTGCGGCGCTTGCGGGCCTTGAAGCCTCCCGTTGGGGAGGTCGCGGTCAGGGTTGCGGCCATCGTCATGCTCCACGCCAGCCAAAACTACCCCCGTTAATCACCATTAACGCGTCTGATTTGGCCTGGTGCAAGCGGGACGGCTTGTCGCAGCGCCCGGCAGCAGGAAAGGTGAGCGCGCATGACACCCGCCATCGCCCTCGAACAGGTCGGCAAGACGCACGACGCCGCGGCCGTCCTGCAAGGCGTCGACCTGTCGATCGCCAAGGGCCAGTTCGTCGCCCTGGTCGGCGGTTCGGGCGCGGGCAAGACCACGCTGCTCAAGACCATCAACGCCCTCTCGCCGCCGACCTCCGGCCTCGTGCGGATCGACGGCCAGGCCGTCGGCGCCCTCGACGGTCCGGCCCTGCGCCGCCGCATCGGCTACGTCTTCCAGGAGATCGGCCTCTTTCCGCACATGACCGTGGCCGAGAACATCGGCGTCGTGCCGGCTCTGCTGGGCTGGAACAGGGACGAGATCGCCGCCCGCGTCGACGAACTGCTCGATCTCGTCGACCTGCCGCGAGCAGTTGCAGGGCGCCGGCCCGCCGCCCTGTCGGGCGGCCAGCGCCAGCGGGTGGGCGTGGCCCGCGCCCTGGCCGCGCGCCCCGCGATCCTCCTGATGGACGAGCCGTTCGGCGCGCTTGACCCGATCACCCGCCAGGCCCTGGGCGACGACGTCCGCCGCCTGCACCAGGCGCTGTCCCTGACCACGGTGATGGTCACCCACGACGTCGCCGAGGCCCTGCTGCTGGCCGACCGGGTGATCGTTCTGGATCAGGGACGGATCATCGCCGACGCCGCGCCGCGCGAGCTGATGGCCGGCCACGACGACCCGCGCGTCGAGGCGCTGATGGCCGCTCCGCGCCGCCAGGCCGAGCGGGTGAGGGCGCTGCTGGATGGCTGAGCTGCTCGCCCTGCTGCCGCAGCGCCTGGCCTGGCACGCGGCCCTGTCGGCCGCCGCCCTGGCGCTGGGTCTCGCCGTCGCCCTGCCGCTGGGTTTCGCCGCCGCGCGCCGGCCGGGGGTGCGCTGGGTGGCCCTGGCGGCCACCGGCCTCGTGCAGACCATCCCCAGCCTGGCCCTGCTGGCCCTGTTCTATCCGCTGCTGCTGCTGCTCTCGAACCTGAGCAAGGCGACGCTCGGGTTCGGCTTTCCGGCGCTGGGCTTCCTGCCGGCGCTTCTGGCCCTGTCGCTCTACGCCATGCTGCCGATCCTGCGGAACACGGCCGCGGGCCTGGCCGGCGTCGATCCGGCCGTGACCGAGGCGGCCAGGGGTGTCGGCATGACCCCGCGCCAGAGCCTCGTGAAGGTCGAGCTGCCGTTGGCCGCGCCGGTGATCCTGGCGGGCGTGCGCACCGCGGCCGTCTGGACCATCGGCGGCGCCACCCTGGCCACGCCCGTCGGCCAGACCTCGCTGGGCGACTACATCTTCTCGGGGCTGCAGACCGAGGCCTGGGACATGGTGCTGGTCGGCTGCGCCGCCTCCGCGGGCCTGGCCCTGGTCGTCGACCAGTTGCTGGGCCTGGTCGGGCGCGGGCTGGAGCAGCGCAGGCCCATCCTCTGGGGCGGGGCGCTGGCGGCGCTGGGGCTCGGTCTCGGTGCGGCCCTGGCGCCTCTGGCCGCGCCGGTCCTCACCCCGCGTCCGCAGGCCTATGTGATCGGGGCCAAGAACTTCTCCGAGCAGTACCTGCTGGCCGAACTGATGGCGCAGCGGCTGGAGGGACGGGGCGCCCGCGTCGAGCGGCGGATCAATCTCGGCTCGGCGGTGGCCTACCGCGCCCTCGCCGCCGGCGAGATCGACGCCTATGTCGACTACACCGGCACCCTGTGGGCCAACGTCCTTCACCGCTCCGACAATCCCGGCCGCCAGGCGGTGCTCGGCACGCTGCGGAGCGAACTGGCCGGGCGCGACGGCGTCGTCCTGGCCGCGCCGCTGGGCTTCGAGAACGCCTACGCCTTCGCCATGCAGCGCGAGCGCGCCCAGGCGCTGGGCGTCAAAAGCCTGGCCGACCTGTCCGCCAGGGCTCCGAACCTGGTCATGGGCGG
The DNA here is from genome assembly GCF_057808875.1 of Caulobacter sp. FG7. NCBI lineage: Bacteria > Pseudomonadati > Pseudomonadota > Alphaproteobacteria > Caulobacterales > Caulobacteraceae > Caulobacter > Caulobacter sp. FG7. Next base: position 31,939 of record NZ_JBMDIW010000005.1, on the reverse strand, counting down.
CGACCTGGAGTTCTTCTCCCGGCCCGAGTGGGCGGCGGTCGAGAAGGCCTATGGCCTGCGCTTCAAGGCCCGCCGCCAGTTCCAGCCCACCTTCATGTACCGCGCCCTGGCCTCGGGCGAGGCCGACGTGATCTCGGCCTTCTCCAGCGACGGCCGTATCGCCGCCGATGACCTGGTGGTGCTGGCCGACCCCAAGGGGGCGCTGCCGCCCTATGACGCGGTGCTGCTGGTCTCGCCCAAGCGGGCCGGCGATCCGAACCTCAGCGACCTGGCCGCTGCGCTGTCGGGCAAGCTGACCGTCGAGGCCATGCGCCGAGCCAACTACGCCGTCGATCGCGACACGGCCAAGCAGTCGCCGAGCCAGGCCGCGCGCGAACTGGGCGGCGCGGCTCGGTGAACTTCGTCTGCTGAAGCTTTGTTTGCGACCGCCCGGCGGTTGAGGCAGGTTGCGCGCCATGAGCAAGCTTACCCCCCCGTTTGGCCCCAAGACGGCGCTGTCGGCGCTGGCCGGCGTCGCCCTTTTCGCCTCCGTCCCGGCCCAGGCGGCCGATCAGGTGAAGCCCAATCCCAAGCTGGTGGTGGTGATCTCCATCGACCAGTTCAGCGCCAACCTGTTCGAACAGTGGCGCGGCCAGTGGAAGGGCGGCCTCGGCAAGCTCGGTCGCGAGGGCGTGACCTATCCCAACGGCTACCAGTCGCACGGCATGACCGAGACCTGCCCGGGCCACTCCAGCCTGCTCACCGGTTCCTATCCCAACCGCACCGGCATCGTCGGCAACAACTGGTACGACGCCACGACCGGCAAGAAGTCCTACTGCCTGCTCGACGAGTCGGTGACCCTGGCCGCGCCGTCCGAACAGGATCCGGTCAGCCCCAAGAACCTGATGGTTCCCACCTATGGCGAATGGCTGAAGGCCGTCTCGCCCAAGAGCCGCGTCTATGGCGTTTCGGGCAAGGACCGCGGCGCGATCACCATGGCCGGCCACGATCCGGACGGCGCCTTCTGGTACCAGACCGGCTTCGGCTTCACGACCTACGTCAAGCCGGGCGAGGACGCCGCGACCAAGCTTGCGCCGGTGGCCGCCCTGAACGCGCGCCTGGCCGCCGAGCAGAAGAAGAAGCCCTTCGTCTGGAGCTATGAGAACAAGGCCTGCGCCGCCCTCGAAAAGACCTGGACCACCGGCGAGCGCACCTGGGACGCCAAGCTGCCGCGTCCGCTGCCGACCAACAACGCCGAGACCCTGCGTGACCTGTCGGCCAGCCCCTACACCGACGCCGTGACCCTGGAAGCCGCCGCCGCCCTGCGCGACGAGTTCGGCCTGGGCGACGGCCCGCAGGTCGACGTCCTGACCGTCAGCCTTTCGGCCACCGACTTCATCGGCCACCGCTACGGCACGCGCGGTCCGGAGATGTGCGACCACCTCAGCCGCCTGGACGCCCGCCTGGACACCTTCCTGTCGCGCATCGGCAAGGCCAAGGGCGAGGTTCTGGTGGTGCTGAGCGCCGACCACGGCGGTTCGGACTTCCCCGAGCGCCTGCACGACGAAGGCTACGACGTCTCGCGCATCGCCACCTCGGCCTGGCTAAAGGGCCTGAACCAGCAGCTGCGCGCGGACCTGGCGCTCGACTACGACCCGCTGGTCGCGCCGGGCGGCATCGACACCCTGGTGATCGTCGGCGCCGACAAGAAGACCCCGCCCGCGACCGAGCGCGCCCGCATCGCCTCGGCCGCCCTGGCCCTGGTCCGTTCGCGCGGCGAAGTGGCCGAGGCCTACGAGATCAACGACCTGCTGACCACGCCGCCGGCGGCCAAGGGAACCTCGCCCGACACCATCAGCGTCAAGGAACGCCTGCGCCGCAGCGCCTATCCGGGCCGTTCGGGCGACATCCTGGTGGCCTTCAAGCCGAACCTGGTGCCGGCCACGGCCAGCACGACCTATGTCGCAACCCACGGCACGCCCTGGGACTACGACCGTCGCGTGCCGATCCTGTTCTGGTGGAAGAGCGCCCAACCGCGCGAGCGCATCCTGCCGATCGAGACCGTGGACATCGCTCCGACCATCGCCGCCGTCACCGGCGTGCCGGTCCCCAAGGCGATCGACGGCCGCTGCCGCCCGCTGGGCGCGGGCCACGACTGCTGAGGCTTTCGCTGATTGCCGTTCTGGAGAGGGGCGCGGATTTCGATCCGCGCCCTTTTTCGTTCAATGGCGCAGCAGGAGGGCGACCAGGTCCGCCCCGAGCGCGATCGCCGCCCAGCCCACGGCCAGGCCGACGAAAGGATGACGCTGCCACCAATGCCAATTCGAACTCGTATGCATGACGCTTTCCCGACTGATTGGTGAAGCTTGCATGTCGCGCGATAGTTTCGCCAGCAACTAATGTGGGGCGCCGCTGCGTCACCTCTGCGGCGCGGTGACGCAGGCGCGGTGTTAACAGTCCCTAACTCCCTGTTAACCATGTCGGGCGCAGGGTGCGTGTCACACCAAACCGACCAGAGCGTACGCAGAAAGCCCGTTCATGACCGGAGCCGAAGTCCTCGACGTGGGTCGCGACGCGATCTGGCTGACCCTTCAGCTGTGCGCGCCCGTGCTGATCGTCGGCCTGGTGGTCGGCGTCGCCATCGGCCTGTTCCAGGCCCTGACCCAAATCCAGGAAGCCACCCTGGTCTACGCGCCCAAGATCGTGGCCATCTTCATCTCGCTGCTGCTGTTCCTGCCGCTGATGGGCGCGCTGATGTCTGGCTTCATGCGCCAGATCGCCGCCCGCATCGCGGCGATGTAGGGAAGGGCGGGGCGTGGACAGCTTCGCGACGACCGCCCAGGTCTATGTCGCCGGTCTGGTCTTCGCCCGGATCGGGGCCATGGTCATGCTGATGCCGGGCATCGGCGAGCAGGCCGTGCCGCCGCGCATCCGCCTGGCCTTCGCCCTGCTGATCGCCGTGGTCCTGACCCCGGTGGTGGCCAAGACCGTCGGCCCGCTGCCCACCACCCTGGGCGGCCTGGCCGGCCAGGTGATCCACGAGATCCTGATCGGCCTGATGATCGGCGCGGTCTTGAAGCTGTTCATGAGCGCCCTGACCACGGCCGGCGAGATCGTCTCGCTGCAGACCACCCTGTCCTTCGCCCAGACCACCAACCCGTCCGGCGCCCCTTCGAGCACGGCGGTGGCCACCTTCCTGTCGATGCTGGGCCTGACCCTGGTCATGGCCACCGACCTGCACCACCTGTTCATCGGCGCGATGGCCAGGTCCTACGAGCTTTTCCCGTTCACCAAGAGCGTGCCGGTCAACGACGCCGCCGCCCTGGCCGTCCGCACGGTGGCGCAGAGCTTCATGCTTGGCGTCCAGCTGGCCGCGCCGGTGATCGTGTTCTCGATCGTCTTCAACCTGGCGACCGGCCTCGTGGGCCGGGTCATGCCCTCGTTCCAGATCTTCTTCGTCACCTCGCCGCTCAGCGTGATCCTGGGCCTTTCGCTGCTGGCCCTGTCCCTGGGCGGCATCGCCATGGTGTGGAGCGATCGCTATCGCGATCTGCTCGGCGTCTTCAACTAGGAGCGCACCGTGGCTGACGATACGGACCAGGAATCGAAGACAGAAGATCCGTCAGCCAAGAAACTGGCGGACGCCCGCAAGAAAGGCGACGTCCCCAAAAGTCAGGACTTCTCGCAGCTGGCCTCGCTGGCGGGCGCGTTCGGCGTCATCGCCATCGCCGGCGGCTGGCTGGCCCGCGACATGGCCCAGGCCCTGGTGCCGTTCATCGCCCAGGCCGGCCAGATGGACGTCGAGGGCGGCGCTAACCTGATCGCCCGCAAGGTGCTGCTGGCGGCCCTGCCGCCGCTGGTGCTGGTGATGGTGGTCTCGGGCCTGATGGGGGCCGCCGCCAACATCGCCCAGTCGGGCTTCCTGTTCTCGGCCGAGAAGATGAAGCCCGACTTCAAGAAGCTCGACCCGATAAAGGGGCTGGGCCGGATCTTCGGGCCCGACGGCCTGATGCAGTTCGCCAAGTCGGCCCTGAAGTTCCTGGTCACCGGCGTCATCGCCTGGTTCGTGCTCAAGCCCGACGCCAGCATGGTGATCGGCCTCGTCGGCATGGACCCGGCCGCCATGCTCCCGCTGGCCGTCGACCTCTGCAAGAAGCTGTTCTGGGCCGTGCTGATCTTCCTGGTCGTCACCGCCGGCTTCGACTGGTTCTGGCAGCGCCTGCGCTTCAACAGGCGCATGCGGATGACCCTGAAAGAGGTCAAGGACGAGCACAAGGACAGCGACGGCGACCCGCATATCAAGGCCAAGCGCCGCCAGATCCAGATGCAGCGCTCGCGCCAGCGGATGATGCAGGCCGTGCCCCAGGCCACCGTCGTCGTCATGAACCCGACCCACTACGCCGTGGCGTTGAAGTACGAGCAGGGCGAGACCCCCGCGCCGATCTGCGTGGCCAAGGGTCTCGACGAACTCGCCCTGAAGATCCGCGCCGTGGCCGAGGAGGCCGGCGTCCACGTGCTGGAAGACCCGCCCCTGGCGCGGGCGCTCTACGCCGCCGTCGAGGTCGACCAGCAGATCCCCGCCGAGCACTTCGAGGCGGTGGCGAAGGTCATCGGCTTCGTGCTCAGCAACAAGCAGTCCAAGCGTCGCGCCTGGGCCGATTGACGGTGAACGGATCGTTCCGCGGCCTGGTACGCAACCGCCGGGAAATCACATTTCCGCCGTAGAATCAGCAGCCTGCTTGATAAACGCGCTCTAGCGCCGCGTAAGGAGTATCCTTGCCGGACGAATCGTCGAGGCCCTCTCTCGACCAGGTTGTAGAAGGATTTCGGTCGGCATGGCCGAGACGCCCGCGAAAGACATGACGGCGACCCGCCGCCGCGCCGACCCCCTGATCTGGGGCGCGGCCGTTTTCTTCGTTCTCGCCGCCGGCTTCGCCACGGCTCCGGCCCTGCGCGCCGGCCCTGCCACCCTGGCGGGCCTGCTGCTGCTGGCGGGCGTGGCGGGCGTGGCGATCCTGGGCCTGGTGGCCATCCGCGCCTCGGCAGCGCACGACAACGGCGTGGACGTGGTCGACGGCTTCATCGACGCCTTGGGCGAACCGGCGGCCCTGACCGCCGCCGACGGCCGCATCCTGGCCTCCAACCAGGCCTGGCGCGACACCCTGGGCGAGGCCCGCCGCCTGCCCAAGGACGCCTCGTTGTTCTCGGCCCTGGTGCGCGCCCGCAAGGGCGAGGCTGGCGAGGCCGTGATCGCGGTCGCCGGCCAGGACCGTCCCGCCCTGGCCGCTCGCGTGACCGGCGGCCGCCTTCTGGTCCGACTGCCTGCCGTCGCCGAACCGATCGCCGCGCCGCTGCCGCCGACCGCGCCGGTCGTCGCCCTGGCCGCCCCGCCGCCGCGCGCGCTCGACGCCTTCTCCGGCGCCTCGCCGTTCGGCGCCGCCCTGCTGGAAGGGCTCGATCCCTTCAACTCGCCGATCCTCGAGGCCAATCCGGCCCTCTCGGCCATGGCCGGGGCCGTGCGCGCCGGCATGGCGCTGGGCGAGCTGATCGATCCGCCGTCGCGCGCCGAGGCCGAGACCCGCCTGGCCGAAGGCAAGGCCGGTCCGTTCGAGGTGCGCCTGGCCCGCGATCCGTCGCGCATCGCCCATCTCTATCTCTACCGCGCCGACGGCCGCCTGGTGGCCTATCTGATCGACGTCTCCGAGCAGAAGCAGATCGAGCTGCAACTGGCCCAGGCCCAGAAGATGCAGGCCATCGGCCAGCTGGCCGGCGGCGTGGCCCACGACTTCAACAACCTGCTCACCGCCATCCAACTGCGCCTGGACGAACTGCTGCACCGCCACCCTGTGGGCGATCCGTCCTACGAGGGCCTCAACGAGATCCGCCAGACGGGCGTGCGCGCCGCCGACCTGGTGCGCAAGCTGCTGGCCTTCAGCCGCAAGCAGACCGTCCAGCGCGAGGTGCTGGAACTGGGCGAACTGATCTCCGAGTTCGAGGTCCTGCTGCGCCGGCTGCTGCGCGAAGACGTCAAGCTGATTACCGACTACGGTCGCGACCTGCCGCAGGTGCGGGCCGACAAGAGCCAGCTCGAGACGGCGGTCATGAACCTGGCCGTCAACGCCCGCGACGCCGTGCGCGCCGCCAAGGGCGGCGGCGTGGTGCGCATCCGCACCGCCCGCCTCAACGAGGACGAGGCCAGGAGCCTGGGCTTCCCCGGCGCTGAGGGCGATCAGGCCTTCATCGAGGTCAGCGACGACGGCCCCGGCATCCCGCCCGAGGTGATGGGCAAGATCTTCGACCCGTTCTTCACCACCAAGCCGGTGGGCGAGGGCACGGGCCTGGGCCTGGCTACCGTCTACGGCATCGTCAAGCAGAGCGACGGCTGGATCCACGTCCACAGCCGTCCGGGCGAGGGCGCGGCCTTCCGCATCTTCCTGCCCGTGCACGAGCCGACCCCGGCCCAGGCCGCCGCCGCGGCCGTCGCGGTCGCCGAGCCGCCCAAGCCGCGCGCCGCCCGCGACCTGTCGGGCGCCGGCCGCATCCTGTTCGTCGAGGACGAGGACGCCGTGCGCGGCGTCGCCGCCCGCCTGCTGCGCGCCCGCGGCTACGAGGTGCTCGAGGCCAGCGACGGCGAGGAGGCCCTGATTATCGCCGAGGAGAACGCCGGCAAGATCGATCTCCTGATCAGCGACGTGATCATGCCCGGCATCGACGGTCCGACCTTGCTCAAGAAGGCGCGGGGCTACCTTGGAACCGCCCCGGTGATGTTCATCTCCGGCTATGCCGAGGCCGAGTTCAGCGACCTGCTGGAAGGCGAGACCGGCGTGACCTTCCTGCCCAAGCCCATCGACATCAAGACCCTGGCCGAGCGGGTGAAGCAGCAGCTCCAGGCGGCCTAGAGGCTGTTCTCTTCCGTAAGATCCCCGCGAAAGCGGGGGCCCAGGCTTTTCTGAAACCCACGGCGCTCGACGATAAACACCTGGGTCCCCGCCTTGGCGGAGGGATGCGGGGGAGGACAGGGCCTGCTTGCTGAGTTATCGTCAGCCATGGCCGATGGTTTCACCTTCGATATCGATGCCGAACTCGCCGAACAACTCACGGCCGCAGCGGCCGAGGCGGGCGTGTCGCGTGAGGCCTATGTGCGGGCGCTCCTGGAACAGGAGACCCATGGCGGGCCCAGCTGGGTGATCGCACGGGCGCGGGCCTACGATTTCGATCGGACCGGCGAGGCGATGACGATCGACGAGGCGTTCGCGAAGCTTGACGCCATGATGCTCGAACGGCGAGCGCGCAACGCTTGAGCCACCGCGTGATCCTGGCGCTCGCCGTACGGCGCGACCTGGAACGATTGGCCGATTTTCTTGCCGCCAAAAGCCCGCGCGCCGCCGAGCGAGCGCTCGTGAAGATCAGAGCTGGTATCGATTCCCTCGAGACCTTCGCCCTACGTGGGCGCGTTGTCTCCAACGGCTTGCGCGAGCTTACGATCGCCTTCGGACGTGACGGCTATGTCGTCCAGTATCGGGTGGAGAACGATTGTGTTCTCGTGTTGCGGCTTTTCCACGCCCCGGAAGATCGAGGCGCCTGATCGTCACCCCCGCCGCAGCAGCACCGTGGGGCTTTCCTTGTAGGTCGTCCGGGTCTCTTCAATGAAGCCGCTCTTGGCCGCCAGGGCCAGGGAGGCGGCGTTGTCGGGGTGGATGATGCAGACCACCGGAGCCTGGCCCCAGCGCCGCTCGCCCCACGTCAGGCCCGCGCTCACCGCCTCGGTTCCGAAGCCCTGGCCGTGCGACCAGCCCGACAGCACCCAGCCCATCTCCGGCACGCCCTCGAACGACGGCTCGATGTCGCGGTGGAAGTCGGCGAAGCCCACCTCGCCGACATATCGTCCCGTCGCCATCTCGCGCACCGCCCAGTAGCCGTAGCCCAGCAGCGCCCAGAGGCCTCGGGCCCGCAGCAGCCGCGCCCAGCTTTCCTCGCGCGTCGAGGCGCGGCCGCCGACATAGCGATAGACCTCCGGCTCGCACCACATGGCCACGCTGTCCTCGAAGTCCGAGATCTCCGGCGGGCTCAGGGTCAGGCGCGGCGTCGTCAGGACGGGCAGGGCGGCGGCGCGGGCGGCGAGGTCGTCGAGCGGCATCGGGGTCCGGGTTTGCTGAGGGGCGACGGCGCAGCCTATATCGACCTGCATAAAGAAGGGACCCGTCAGTTCATGATCGCGCCGCAGGACGCCGTCGCCGCCCGCCGCAAGCTCACCAACCGGCTGATCGCCGGCAAGGACGCAGGACGGCTCGTCCCGTTCTTCACGGCCGACGCCAAGGTCATCGCCGGCGACGGCTCGCTGCTGCTGGGCCGCGACCAGATCATCGAGGCCTTCGCCGGCCAGTTCGCCGACCGCGACTTCGTCGCCTACGTCCGCACCAGCGACCTGATCGAGATCGACGCCGACGGCGCCCGCGCGGCGGAAAGCGGTCGCTGGGTCGGAACCTGGAAAGGCGAGGGTGCGACGCAGAGCGGAACCTACCTCGCCACCTGGCGCAAGCTCGCCGGCCAGTGGGTCATCGAGAACGAACTGTTCGTGACGCTGGGGTAGAAATCCTCCCCCTCTGGGGGAGGTGGCCCAGAGGGCCGGAGGGGGGGCGTTCTCAGCTTCCGAAGCGTTGGAAAGTCATCACCAAATCCCCCCACCGATCGCTGACGCGATCGCCTCCCCCACAGGGGGAGGTTCGCAGTTCCAGATCCTCCCCCTTCAGGGGGGGCGTCTTAGCGCCTGAAGCGCGTCCTACCGCCGCTTCTTCGAGCGCGGCGCCGGCTTGGCGGCGGTGTCCACCACGGCTCCGGCGCCCGCGCCGACCACCGCGCCGAACGGCCCGGCCACGACCGCGCCGGCGATGGCGCCGGTGGCCGCCCGCTGTTCCATGTTGTGGCCGCAGGCCGTGGTCAGGGCGGCCAGGGCGAGGACGGCGGCCAGGCGCGGGACGGACAGCGAGAGGCGGGGCATGGCGGGTCTCCAAGGCGTCGGCGCGAGGCCGATGAAACTGCAGCGGTTAACGGCGAAGCTTGGTCGAGGTTCCGACAAGGCCGCGCGGCGCATCAGAAACCGCGCTGCTGCGGCGTTTTGGCGCCCGTCCAGGTTTTTCCTGTGAATCAAAGTGTTAACGGTATCGGTCGCCGAAAAGGCGGGCAAAATCCATGCTGCAGTGCAGCAGGCGCTTGCGACTCGGTCATAGTTCGGTCATAAGGCGAGGCATAAGCAGGATCTCGACCTCATTGCGATCGGTCGAACCTCCGCTGCCAGACCGGCCCGATAGTGCTTTTTCCGGGTGTCTTGGGAGCGTTTTTGTCGGGGGGCCGGTGCGCCCTCGTCGCGCAGGACGCAAGTTTTGAATATCAAGTCGCAGACGTGCGCTGACGCGCGCGGGCTGATCGGCGCCGTATTGGTCGGGTCCGTCACGGGCCTGGCGCTTGGCGGCGTCTATCTGGCGGGGGGCATGGCCCAGACCGCCGCTCAGCACGCTCGGGTCACGCGCCTCGCCGACAGCGCCGCGGGGAGCTACTCCGAGGCGGCGCTGCATCAGGCCGCGTCGCGCATGGACGCCGGGGCGCTCGCCATCGCCCGCCGCCATGACCCCTATACCGTCGCTGGCGACGCCCAGCGCGACCGCCAGGCCTCGCTGCTCGCCGCCCGCCTCGAAAGCGGCGACAAGGCCGAGGACAAGCCGCTCCTGCTGCGCGCCAGCCTCGGCGGTTCGTTCAATCCGGCCGCCGCGCCGTTCCACCTCGCCAACGCCCTCGAAAGCTCGCGCGAACTCGAGTGCCTGGCCCAGGCCGTCTACTACGAAGCCCGGGGCGAGACCTCCAGCGGCCAGGCCGCGGTGGCTCAAGTCGTATTAAACCGCGTACGCCACCCTTCGTTCCCCAAGTCGATCTGCGGCGTGGTCTTCCAGGGCGCTTCGGCCCGCACCGGTTGCCAGTTCAGCTTCGCCTGCGACGGCTCGATGCGCGCCCGTCCCGAACGCGCCGCCTGGACCAGGGCCCGCAAGGTCGCCTCGCGCGCCCTGGCCGGCACGGTGATGTCCGAGGTCGGCTCGGCCACCCATTTCCACACTACCGGCGTCGCGCCGAACTGGGGTCCTCGCCTGATGCGCGTCGCCCAGGTCGGCATGCACGTGTTCTACCGCTTCGGCGGTCGCGCCGGCGCGCCGGGCGCCTTCACCGACAAGCCGCGTCCCTCGACCGTGGACGACCTGCCCAACGCGCCCGTCCTGACGGCCCTGCCGCAGGCGCCCAGCGCCGACGGCAAGCCGATGATCTACGTCGCCAGCGCCATGGCGATCGCCAGGGAAGGCGGCATGGGCGGTCCCGAGAAGGTCGGTCCCGAGCCGGCCTCGGCCCCGGCCATGCATCCGGCCAAGGCCGCCGACAAGGGCGACGCGGTCAAGCCGTCTTCAGTGATCGCGACCGGAGCTGGTTCCTGAGGAACCCGGGGGCCAGGCGGGCCATGAACCGCATCTGCCTGGCCCGCTTGCCCACCAGATAATAGAGCTCGCGGCCATGCGCCGCCTGCCACACCGTCTGCGCCGCCTCGTCGACGCCGTAGACGGGCAGGCCGCTCTTGCGCAGTTCCTCGCCCATGTCGGCGTTCTTGCCGGGCTGGGAGTTGCGCAGGATCGGCGTCTCGACGAACCACGGCATGACGCAGGCAACGCTGACGCCGAAGGCGGCGAACTCGGCGTCCAGCGCTTCCGACAGCCCCCGCACCGCGAACTTGGTCGCCGAATAGACCGCCAGGCCCGGCGAGCCGTAGATCCCCGCGCACGAGGCCATGTTGACCAGCCGCGAGCCGGGCGTGGCCTTCAGGAAGGGCAGGGCGGCCCGCGCGCCGTTCAGAACGCCGTGCACATTGACCGCCAGCATCAGGTCGTCGTCCTGCGGATCACTGTCGGCGAACGGTCCGAAACGTGCGACGCCGGCATTGTTGAACAGCACGTCCAGCCGGCCGCCGGAGGCCTGGGTGAAGGCGGAAAGGGCGGGCGTCCAGGCCTCGCGGTCGCGTACGTCCAGGGGATGGATGGAGCCATTGCCCGGCCCGATGTCGGCCAGGGCGCGCGATAGGCCGGCCTCGTCGATGTCCGAAAGGCCGACGAACCAGCCCTCCGCCGCGAAGCGCTTGGCGCTGGCCAGGCCGATGCCGCTGGCCGCGCCGGTGATGAAGATGGCCTTGCGAGCCGACATGTCCGCCTCCCCGTCGTTATCATTCGTTATCGCCGATCAGACAGCGATCGACGGGGAGGGGTCAAGTTCACGCGTGCGTCAGTCGGTCTGGTCGTCGACCTCGGCGTCGGGGCCGTTCTTCTTGATCGACTCGATGGCGTTCTTGGCCGACGCCTTGGAGGCGTAGCCTTCGGTCCAGAAGATGGTCTCGCTGTTGTAAACGAAGTAGGCGACGAACTCGCCGGCCTTGTTCTTCTTGATCAGGAACTTGTGGGCCATCTGGTGGTGCTCCCGGGATGATGACTGGTCGTTGGTCGACGAGCCGACGTAGCGACCCTCGCGCTCCTGACGCGACCCTGTCAACCGCGTTGCGGTGAAGCCCGACGCACGGAATGATGGAGCCTCATCAGGCCGGACGGACCCATGAGCGCGGACAAACTCGACCACCTCTCGCGCACCCTGCTGGGCGAGCCCTATGTCGGCCTCTCCGACGTCAAGCGCAGCGTCATCGACCTGATCGCCGCCGAGGCGCCGACGGGCCTAGCGCCGGGCCTAGCCGAGAAGGAAGGCAGCTTCTGGGAGCGCCTGGCCGACCGGGTGGCGGCGATCGGCGGCTCTTGGGGCTTCATCGGCGGTTTCTCGGCGGTGCTGGCGGCCTGGGTGATCCTGAACCTGGCCCTGATGCCGTTCCACAAGGCCTTCGATCCCTATCCCTTCATCTTCCTGAACCTGGTGCTCTCGACCCTGGCGGCGATCCAGGCCCCGATCATCATGATGAGCCAGAACCGCCAGGCCACGAAGGACCGCGAGGCCGCCGAGCACGACTACGTCGTCAACCTGCGCGCCGAGCTCGAGATCATGCGCCTGCACGACAAGCTCGACGCCCTGCGCATGGCCGAGCTGTCCGACATGGCCCGCGCCAACACCGCCTGCCTGGACGAACTGCGCGCCGAGGTGAAGGCGCTGCGGGGCTGACCTTTTCTTCCGTAAAATCCCCGCGAAAGCGGGGGTTTTACGGTTCCAGAGAGCGTTAGCCCGCCTTCGCCGCCCGGCGCAGCGCCTGGGGCGGTTGGCCGTAGACGCGGATGAAGGCCCGGCGCATGCGCTCGGAATCGCCGAAGCCGGCCTCCAGGGCGATGTCCTCCACCTGCAGCGGGGCGCTGTCGAGCAGGGCGCGGGCGGCCTCGACGCGCAGGCGCTCGATGGCCTTGGCCGGGGTCGAGCCGGTCTCGGCGGCGAACAGCCGGGCGAAGTTGCGCGGGCTCATGGCCGCGCGCTCGGCCAGTTCCTCCACGGAAAGGGTGAGGGCGAGGTTCTCGCGGGCCCAGGCCAGGAGGGCGTCGAAGCGCCCGCCCTTCAGCTCCAGCAGGGCCGAGAACTGCGACTGGCCGCCCGGACGGCGGTGATAGACCACCAGTTGCTGGGCCGTGCGCTTGGCGATCGCCTCGCCCAGGTCCGCGCCGATCATGGCCAGGGCCAGGTCGATGCCGGCGGTGATGCCCGCCGAGCTCCAGATCGGACCGTCCTGCACCCAGATCCGGTCGGCTTCCAGCCGCACTTTCGGAAAGCGCTTCTGGAAGTCCTTGGTGCGGCTCCAGTGGGTGGTCGCCCGCTTGCCTTCCAAGAGGCCCGCCGCCGCCAGGACATAGGTTCCCGAGCAGACGCTGGCCGTCCGCCGCGCCCCGCGAGCGTTCCTGCGCACATAGTCGAGCGTCGCTTCGCAGGTGGAGGGCGCCCGCACGCCGTCGCCGCCGGAGACCAGCAGGGTGTCGAAAGCAGGGGCCTTGTCGAACGCCACGGTGTCGAAGGCCGCGCCCGAACTGCTGGCCGTCCAGCCGCCGTCGCGCGACACCACCGTCAGCCCATAGGCGCCGGGGTCGAACCGCGCGGCGATCTCGAAGGCCGAGATCGGGCCGGCGGCGTCCAGAAGCTGGAAGCCCGGATAGACCAGCATGCCGACGGCGCGAGGCATGGCATTCCCCCGAATGGTGGCGGAAATCGAGGGATCTCCGTCATTTCCGCCGAACGCTATCTGGGAGAGCATCGGTCGTCAAACGAGGAGCGCCGCCCCATGGCCGACCCGATCCGCATCGTCTTCGCCCTGTTCCCGGGCGTGACCCATCTCGACTTCACCGGCCCGCACCAGATCCTGGCGCGGCTGCCGGGGGCGACCATCACCGTCGCCAGCCTGGCTGGCGGCGAGATCGAGGCCGACGGCCTGATCTTCGCCCATCTGGCGCGGCTCGACCAGATCGAGGCGTGCGACATCCTCTGCATTCCCGGCGGCTTCGGCACGACGCAGGCCATGGGCGACGAGGCCTTCCTGGATCAGGTCAAGCGCCTGGCCTGGAGCGCGCGCTATGTCACCAGCGTCTGCACCGGCTCGCTGGTGCTGGCGGCGGCCGGGCTGCTGGAGGGCAAGCGGGCGGCCTGCCACTGGGCCTGGCGCGACCAGCTGGCCCTGTTCGGCGCCATTCCCGACGAGGCCCGCGTGGCCCGCGACGGCCGTTTCGTCACCGGCGGCGGGGTCACGGCCGGTGTCGACTTCGCCCTGACCCTGGTCGCCGAGATCGCCGGTCCGACAGTCGCCCAGGCCATCCAGCTGGCGGTGGAATATGCGCCCGATCCGCCGTTCCAGTCGGGCCGGCCCGAACTGGCCCCGCCGGAGATCCTGGAGCGGGTGAGGCGTATCTACGACAACGGCATGGAAGCGCGCCGCGCGGCGGCCGTCGCTGCGGCGGCGAGGCTGGGGAAGGGGGCGCTGGAGAGGGCTTGAGGAGCCGAAACCTCGTCCTTCGACAAGCTCAGGATGAGGTTTCTGTTGTACGGCCTTAGCCATGATCCTCACCCTGAGCTTGTCGAAGGGCGAGGATCATGCAGCCCTCACCCCACCTGCACGCCGGTCATCGAGATCGCCGCGAAGACGTCGTCGGCGAAGAACGACACCGGTTCGTCCTTCTGCTGCGCACCCAGCACGTAGAGCAGCGGCAGGTAGTGCTCGGCGCTGTTGATCGACAGCGCCGCGTCCGGACCCAGGCTCTCCCAGTCGATCAACGGCTGGTGGTCGCCGGCCGCGATCAGGGCCTTGGCGCGTTCGTTGAAGCGCGGCGCCCAGTCGGGGGTCTCGCCGGTGCGGAAGTTCACGGCCCGCAGATTGTGGACGATGTCGCCGCTGCCGATGATCAGCACGCCCTCGTCGCGCAGCGCCGCCAGCCTGCGGCCGGCCTCGTAGTGCCAGGCGTTGGGCTGGCCGCGGTCGATGCTCAGCTGCACCACGGGCACGTCGGCTTCGGGATACATCGGCGCCAGCACGCTCCAGGCGCCATGGTCGAGGCCGCGGGTCGGATGCTGCACGGTCCGCTGCGGCGCCAGCAGGTCGGCAGCGCGCTGCGCCAGGGCCGGATCGCCCGGCGCCCGGTACTGCACGTCGAACAGCGCCTGCGGGAAGCCGCCGAAATCGTGGATGGTCTCGGGACGCTCCGAAGCGCTCAGCGCCGTGCCGCCCATGGTCTCCCAGTGGGCGCTGACCATCAGCACCGCCTTGGGGCGCGGCAGGTCGCGGCCCAGCTGCGCCCAGGCGCGGCTCCAGGCGTTGTCCTCGATGGCGTTCATCGGCGAGCCGTGGCCGATGAAGAGGACGGGCATGCGGGTCATGGCGGCGATATCCAAATAGAAACTTATGCAGTTACAGATGGGCGCTCACTCCTCGGTGGTCAAGCAGGGGCTAGCGCGACCTTCCGCCGCTTCCCCCGGCGGCTCGGCTTTGTTAAGGCCTCCCCTCGTGAGCACGTCCCAGTCATCCTCGGAGTCGGCCGCGTCCCCGTCGGGATCCGCCGCCCCGGTCGCGTCACCCGTCGGCCATTCGTCCCGTCCGGCCACCCGTGGCGGCGCCCTGGACCTGTTGCGCCTGCTGGCCGCCCTGCTGATCGTGGTCTACCACTTCGGCGCCGAGAGCCCGCTGCGGATCGAGCGCTTCCACCCGGTGTTCGCGCGCGGCTACCTGGCCACCGACTTCTTCCTGATGCTGTCGGGCTATGTTCTGGGTCGCGCCTACGGACCGTCGGCGATTTCCGGCCGGATCACCCATTTCCAGTTCTGGCTGCGCCGCGCCGCCCGCGTCTGGCCCGGCCACCTGATGGTGCTTGCCGCCATGGCCGGCCTCGTCCTCGCCTTGAACCTGCTCGGCACCGACGCCCACAAGCCCTCGCGCTTCGCCTGGGACCAGCTGCCGCTGCAGGCGATGCTGATGCACGCCTGGGGCTTCAACAGCGACGGCTGGAACCTGCCCAGCTGGTCGCTGTCGGCGCTGATCGTCTGCTACGCCCTTTTCCCCTGGTTCTGGCGCGCCGCCAGCGCCACCCGCCGCCCCTGGCTGCCGATCGTGCTGGCCGCCGTGGTCGTGGTGCTGTTCGACATCGCCGCCCGGCGCACCAACGGTTTCGGTTTCGCCGAGGTCCCGATCGGCCTCTCCGACCTGCCGCTGCGCATCGGGGTGCTGCGCGCGATCCCGCTGTTCCTGCTGGGCCTGTGCCTGGCGCGGGCGGTCGAGCTTTCCTGGCCGAGCGAGAAGGGCGCCAAGATCCTGCTGACCGTCGGCTGCGCCGGCCTTGTCGTCCTGCAGGTGATCGGCCGCTTCGACCTGCCCAGCCTGACCTGCCTGGCGGCCATCATCCTCGGCGCCGGACGCCTGCCGGTGAAGCATCCCAAGGCCTGGATCGAGGAGGGCGCCAAGCTCTCGTTCGCCCTGTTCATCACCCACATCCTGGTCGGCGTGATCTACTGGAGCGCCGTGCACAAGCTGATCGACACCGTGCCGATCGGCATCGGCTGGCAGTGGCTGATGTGGCTGGCCGGTTTCCCGCTGGCCATCGGCGCGGCCTGGCTGTTCCACACCTATGTCGACCAGCCCGTGCAGGACCGCATCATGCCCTGGGTGCGCGGCCGCGGCTGAAGCGCGCGTCTTGCTCCCCGCCGAGTCGTAGCCTCCTATCCTCTCCACGCAGAGTTTCGTGGGGAAGACGATGTCCGATGCTCCTAGCCGCCGCACGCTGATGACCGGCGCGGCCGCCGCCAGCCTGTTGGTTCCCGGCCTGGCCAGCGCCGCCGCCAAGCCGTCGGCGCGCGAGGCCGACATGGCCGCGATCCGCAAGGCCGCCGAGGCCGGATACGACGCCTCGGTAAAGCGCATCCAGGACTGGATCGCCCTGCCGTCGATCGCCGCCGAGAACCGCGACATGGACAAGGGCGCCGACTACATGGCGGCCCTGGCCAGTGACGCCGGCTTCACGAACGTCGAGAAGATCCCGACCGACGGCGCGCCGGGCGTGTTCGGCGTGCTCGATGTCGGCGCCAGGCGCTGGCTGGCGATCTACTTCATGTACGACGTCAAGCAGTACGATCCGGCCGAGTGGAGCTCGCCGCCACTGGAGGCTCGCATCGTCGACAAGCCCGGCTTCGGCAAGGTGATCGTCGGGCGCGGGGCGGTGAACCAGAAGGGGCCGCAGGCCTCGCTGCTGGCCGCGCTGCACGCCATCCGCGCCGCCGGCAAGAAGCCGCCGGTGAACCTCGTCCTGGTCTGCGAGGGCGAGGAGGAGATCGGCAGCCCGCACTTCCGCCAGATCGTCACCCGGCCCAACGTGCTGGCCGCCCTGAAGAAGTGCGAGGGCGTGATCATCCCGGCCGGCTGGCAGAGCCCCAGCAACGGCGGCGTCAGCGTCAACCTGGGCGCCAAGGGCGTGGTCGAGTTCGAGCTGGTGGCCAGCGGCGAGAAGTGGGGCCGCGGTCCCAAGACCGACATCCATTCCAGCGAGAAGGCCCGCGTCGACAGCCCGGCCTGGCGGCTGGTCCAGGCCCTGACCACCCTGGTCACGCCCGACGGCAACACGCCCGCCGTCGACGGCTATTTCGAGAAGGTCCGGCCGCTGACCGCCCGCGAGAAGGAGCTGATCTCCCTGGCCGCCCAGCGCATGACCGAGGCCGACGCCAAGAAGGCCCTGGGCGTGGATCGCTGGATCGACGACCTGCCGTGGGAGAAGGCGCTGGAGCGCCTGGCCTCGCAGCCGACCATCAATATCGAGGGGCTCGTTTCGGGCTATACCGGCCCCGGCGGCAAGACCGTGCTGCCCGGCCGCGCCGTGGCCAAGATCGACCTGCGTCTTGTGCCGAACATGACCATGGACGACGCCGTGGCCAAGATCCGCGCCCACCTCGACAAGCGCGGCTTCAACGACGTCGAGATCAAGGTCAGCGGCGGTTATGATCCCACCGAGACGCCCGAGGACAGCCGCCTGATCCGCGCCCAACTGGCCAGCTACAAGCGCCTGGGCGCGCCGGCCACGCTCTATCCGCGCCTGGCCGGCTCGTGGCCGGGCACGGTGTTCACCTCGCCGCCGGTCAGCCTGCCGGCGGGCCAGTTCGGCCTTGGCCACGGCAGCGGCGCCCATGCGCCCAACGAATACTACGTGATCGACAGCAGCAATGCGAAGGTGCAGGGCCTGGTCGGCGGCACGATGAGCTATGTCGACCTGATGTACGAGATCGCCGAGGCCAAGTGAGGGGCGGGGAACGAACCTTGCGCGCATGTGGTTGAGCCCTAGCCGGCGACAGACCGGCGAAGCTCGTTCGGGAGAATCCACATGCGTCATACCCTGCTGGTCGGCCTGGCCGCCGTCGCCCTGACCATCACCGCCTGCGAGAACAAGACCGAGAAGGCCGCCGAGGCCTCGGTCGAGAGCCAGAAGGCGGCCGAGGCCGCGGTTCAGGCGTCGAGCGCCGCCAACACGGCCGCCGACGCCAGCGCGGACGCTGCCGCCGCCGGCGACACCTCCACCGCCAAGGCGGCCGGCGACGCCGCCGCTGCTGCGGGCGAAGCCGCCGAGAAAGCCGGCGACAAGGCGGAGAAGGCCGGCGAAAAGGCCAAGGACGCCGCGCACTGACCTAGCCCGGGCGGCGCGCTCCGCGCCGCCCGGCGCCGCCCGGCGCCGCCGGCTCTCAAGGGCCGAACCACCTTTCCTCGGGCTATCTCCACAACCATAGTGAGAGCGTGGCTCCGGCGCGTGCGGGAGCCTTGGGGGAAGGGGAAACATGCGGAAAGTCGCCGTGGCCGCCTTGAGCGTCGGCCTGTCCAGAAGGCTGGCGGTCGCCGCCGCCGCTCTGCTCGTCGCCATGCCCGCCGCCGCCCAGACCGCGAGCTCACCCGCATCCGCCGACGCCCGCCTGTCCGACGCGGCCATCCGCCAGGTGCTGGTCCAGCGGGTCGATGTCGACAAGCAGGCCGCCGGCATCGTCGTCGGGGTCATCGACGCCAAGGGCCGCCGCGTGATCGCCCAAGGCGTCTATGACGCCGCCGATCCTCGCCCCGTCGACGGCCAGACCCTGTTCGAGATCGGCTCGGTGACCAAGGCCTTCACCGGCCTGCTGCTGGCCGACATGGTGCGGCGCGGCGAGGTCCGGCTTGACGAGCCCGTCGTCAAGCTGCTGCCCGCCGGCTCGGTCGCGCCCGAGCGCAACGGCAAGGCCATCACCCTGATCGACCTGGCCACCCACACCTCGGGCCTGCCCCGGCTGGCGGACAACATGCCGATGGCCGATCCGCTCAATCCCTACGCCGACTACGGCCCCGACCTGCTCGACGCCTTCCTGCGCCGCTACACCCTGACCCGCGACGTCGGCGCGGCCTACGAATATTCCAATCTCGGCGTCGGCCTGCTGGGCTGGGCGCTGGCCCGGCGCGCGGGCGGCGACTACGAGACGGTGCTGCGCAAGCGGGTGCTGGCGCCGCTGGGCATGTCGAGCACGGCCATCAAGCTATCGCCTCCGCTGGCCGCTCGTTTCTCGCCGGGCCACACCGCGGATCTGACGATCACGCCGCACTGGGACCTGACGACCCTGGCAGGGGCCGGCGGCCTGCGGTCGTCGGCCGACGACCTGCTCAGACTGCTGGCCGCCGAGCTCGGCTATGTTGAAACGCCCCTGGAGGCCGCCATGGCCGACCAGTTGGTTCCGCGCCGTCCGGTGGGCGGCGAGGTGCAGGTGGCGCTGGGCTGACACGTGGCTGCGACGCCCAAGGGCGAGATCGTCAGCCATGGCGGCGGCACCATGGGCTTCCAGACCTTCGTCGGCTTCGACCGGCTGACCGGACTGGGCGTGGTGGTGTTGAGCAACACCGCCGGCGTCATGGGCGTCGAGGACCTGGGCCTGCACCTGCTGACCGGCGGGCCGCTGAAGACCGCCCCCAAGCTCCGCCAGGCCAAGACCCTGCCGCCGACCGTGCTGGAGGGGCTGACCGGCCGCTACGCGCTGGCGCCCGGCGCGGTGATGACCATCACCCGCGAGGGGCAGCGGATGTTCGGCCAGCTGACCGGCCAGCCCCGTATCGAGCTGTTCGCCGAGGATCCGACGACCCTCTTCGCCAAGATCGTGGACGCGCAGCTGACCTTCACCGTCGGCGCCGATGGACGGGCCAGCGCCGCGACTCTGCACCAGAACGGCCAGAACACGCCCGCGCCGCGACTGGCCGAAGGCGCCGAGCCGCCGGCCGCGCCGACGCCCAAGGCCGTGGCCCTGTCGCCCCAGGCGCTGGACGCCCTCGTCGGCCGCTATGCCCTGGCCCCGGCGATGATCCTGACGGTGACGCGGCAGGAGGGGCGGTTGTTCGCCCAACTGACCGGCCAGCCGGTCTTCGAGGTCTTCCCGCAAAGCCCGACGGAGGTGGTCTGGGTCGTCGTTCCCGCCCGCGCCCAGTTCGTGCTTGGCGCCGACGGCAAGGCGGTAAGCCTTGTGCTGCACCAGAACGGACGCGCCCTGCCGGCGCCGCGCACGCCTTAGGGCGATCGACCGGCGCGTCCCCGATCCTACTCGCCCAGGCCGATGCGCAGAATGCGGCAGCGGGTGATGCCCCAGCCCCCGAAGTCGGACGAGGTGGTTTCGACCACATAGGCCACGAAGACCTTGGTGTTGGTCGCCTTGGCGGTGACGCCCAGCGAAATCACCTTGTCGGGGGACACCTCGCCGTTGGTGGGGGCGTAGAACAGCGACCAGCTACCGTAGGCGCATTCGTCGGCGACGCCCGTCGGCTTGCCGTCGACGCGGATCCAGGCCTGGTCCAAGCCCGAGGTGGAATTGCCGGCCATGACGTTGCGCAGCGTCAGGGTGGCGGCCTGGGCATAGGCCTGCAGCGGCGCGGCCACGGTGACGGCGGCTGCGACCAGCGCGCCGAGCTTGCGCGTGTGCATCGATCTCATTCCCATCCGACCGACACTGGCGTCGGTCGGCCGGAAAAAGCGCGGCCATTGGGATTCGCGTCAAGGCTGCGGCGGCGCCTGGCCGCTACAGCGTCACGCCCGACTTCCAGATGGCGATCTCGCGCTCGCCGTTGCGCTCGGCCTTGGTTTCCTGGCCCGAGGCGGTGGCGACCACCAGATCGAGCAGCGAATCCGCCGCCTGGTCCATGGTCTGACCGTCCAGCACCACGCCGGCGTCGAAGTCGATCCACGACGGCTTGCGGGCGGCCAGCGCGCTGTTGGAGGCGATCTTCAGGGTGGGGGCGGGGAAGCCCAGCGGAGTGCCGCGGCCGGTGGTGAACAGGATCACCGTGGCGCCCGCCGCCGTCAGGGCCGTGGACGACACCGCGTCGTTGCCGGGCGCTTCGAGCAGGGTGAGCCCGTGCGGACCGACCCGCTCGCCGTAGCGCAGCACCTCGACCAGCGGCGCGCGGCCGCCCTTCTGCACCGCGCCCAGGGATTTCTCCTCCAGGGTGGTGATGCCGCCGGCGATGTTGCCGGGCGAGGGGTTCTCGTAGATGGGCTGGTGGTTGTCGATGAAGTAGCGCTTGAAGTCGTCGATCACCTCGACGGCCTCGTCGAAGACCTCGCGGCTTGCAGCCCTTTGCAGCAGCACGTTCTCGGCGCCGAACACTTCGGGGATCTCGGTCAGCACCGGTGTGCCGCCGGCCGCGGCTACCTTGTCGGCGATGCGGCCGACCAGCGGGTTGGCGGTGACGCCCGAGAAGCCGTCCGAGCCGCCGCATTTCAGGCCCACCACCAGTTCGGAGATCGGCGCGGGCTCGCGCTTGTCCTTCTCGGCGATCTCGATGAGCGCCTCGATCGCCTCCAGCCCCTGCTCGTACTCGTCTTCCACGAACTGGGTGGTGAACGAGCGCAGGCGTTCGGGGTCCAGGTCCGGGGCGCTGTCGAGCAGGGCTTTGAGCTGGTTGTTCTCGCAGCCCAGGCCCAGGATCAGCACGCCGCCGGCGTTGGGGTGGGCGGCCAGGCCCGCGATCAGCTGGCGGGTGTGCGACAGGTCATCGCCCAGCTGCGAGCAGCCGAACGGGTGGGGGAATGCGAAGACGCCGTCGACGCGGCCGGCGAAGCGGGCGTTGGCCTTCTCGGCGATGCGGCGGGCGGTGTTGGCCACGCAGCCGACGGTGCACAGCACCCAGATCTCGTTGCGGGTGCCGACTCGGCCGTTCTTGCGGCGATAGCCCAGGAAGCTGCGGTCGCCGACGACCTCGGTGTTGTCGGTTCCGGTCGGCGCGTAGGCGTAGCCTTCGACGCCGGAAAGGCGCGTCTCGACATTGTGGACGTGCACGTGGTCGCCGACGGCGATGTCGCTGACAGCTCGGCCGATCGGCCAGCCGTACTTCAGCACGTCCTCGCCCTTGGCCGCCGCGCGCACGGCGATCTTGTGGCCCTTGGGAATGTCGCTGCGCACCCCGATGGGCTGGCCGTGCAGGTCGACGGTCTCGCCGGCCGACAGCGGGCGCAGGGCGGTGGCGACGTGGTCGCGCGGATCGACGCCGTGGATCGATTCGCCGGGAAAGGTGGCCGTTTCGCTCATCTGGGGTCTTTGTCTTTGCGACTTTTTGTGTTGCCATCCGGTCCTAAGGGAGTGGAAACCGGTGTCAAGAGCTTCGCCAGCGCGCTTTTAGCCGCAGATTGGCTACGCTTTCGACGCTGGAGTATGACAAAAGAAAAGAACGCCCGCCGCATGGAAACGCCGTGACCTCGTCCAAGACGCCCAGAAAGTCCGCCGACGAGTCGGATGTGAACGCTGCGCTGGAAAGCGGCCGCCGCCGCGCCACCATCAACGATATCGCCCGCCTGGCCGGGGTCTCCAAGAAGACCGTCTCGCGCGTGATCAACCAGTCGCCCTTCGTCCGCGAGGAGACGCGGGTGCGGATCGAGGCGGTGATCGCCGAGTGGGGCTACGCCCCCGATCCCCAGGCCCGCGGCCTGGCCTTCCGCCGCTCGTTCCTGATCGGCATGATCTACGACAACCCCAACCCGCAGTACGTCGTGAACATGCAGCTTGGCCTGCTGGACGGCATGCGCGGCTCGGGCTTCGAGCTGGTGGTCCACCCCTGCGATCGCGGCAGCCCCACCTTCCTGCAGGACGTGCGGATGTTCATCGAGCGGCAGAAGCTGTTCGGCGTGATCCTGCCGCCGTCGGTGTCGGAAGACGAGCGCGTGGCCGATCTGCTGCGCGACATCGGCTGCGAATACATCCGCATCGCCTCGGTGCCGCTCGACGAAGAAGAGCACATGATCGTCGGCCACGACCGGCTGGGCGCCCAGGCCATGGGCGAGCACTTGGTCGGCCTGGGCCACGAGCGCATCGGCTTCATCACCGGCCTGCCCAGCTTCCGTTCGTCGCACGAGCGGCGAGGGGGCTTCGAGGACGCGCTGACCAAGGCCGGCGTGAAGCTCGATCCCGACTATGTGGTGCAGGGCGCCTACACCTTCGAATCGGGCCTGGCCTGCGGCGAGGCGCTGCTGGCCAAGACCCCGCGCCCGACCGCCATCTTCGCCGGCAACGACGAAATGGCCGCCGGCGTGCTGCAGGCCGCCCGCCGCGCCGGCCTGACGGTGCCGGAAGACCTGACCGTGGTCGGCTTCGACGACTTCCAGATCGCCCAGGCCGTCTGGCCGCCGCTGACCACGATCCACATCCCGACGCGGGAAGTGGGGCGCATGGCCGCCGAGAAGCTCATCGCCCGCGAGGGCTACGAGCCGGGCGATCCGGCCAAGACCATCCCCTATCTCGTGGTGCGCGAGTCTTCCTCGTCACCGAAGAAAGTGTAGGGTGCGCGCCGCGCCCTGCACCTTGCACCGAACTTTGACACCGGTTACCAAGCGCCACGAAGCGGCCATCTAGCAGCCGCCGGCGAAGGGACGAGGAGACACGCCATGGCCCGGCCCCTGATTTTGCACGACGATCGCCTGTTCCCGGCCGATCCCACCGTCCGCGGCATCGCCCGCGAGCTCTATGCGACGGTCGCAGGCCTGCCGATCATCAGCCCGCACGGCCACACCGATCCGGCCTGGTTCGCCACCAACGAGCCGTTCCGCGACGCCACCGACCTCTTGCTGGCGCCCGACCACTACGTCTTCCGCATGCTCTACAGCCAGGGCGTGGCGCTGGACGACCTGAAGGTTCCGCGCAAGTCGGGCGTGCCGACCACCGACCCGCGCGCGGCCTGGAAGCTGTTCGCCCAGAACTTCCACCTTTTCCGCGGCACGCCGTCGTGGATCTGGCTGAACCACGTGTTCAGCAAGGTGTTCGGCTTCACCGAGTTCCTCGGCGAGGACAACGCCGACGCCTATTTCGACGGCATCAACGAGGCGCTGGCGACCGACGCCTTCCGTCCGCGCGCCCTGTTCGACCGCTTCAACATCGAGACCCTGGCCACCACCGAGGGCCCGCATGATCCGCTGAAGCACCACAAGGCGATCCGCGAGAGCGGGTGGGGCGGCCACGTGATCACCGCCTATCGTCCCGATGCGGTCATCGACTTCGAGGACGAGCGCAGCCCGCGCGCCTTCGAACGTTTCGCCGAGATCTCGGGCCAGGACGTCTACAGCTGGAAGGGCTACCTTGAGGCCCACCGCCTGCGCCGAGCGGCCTTCATCGAGGCGGGCGCCACCTCGTCCGACCACGGCCATCCGACCGCCGCCACCGCCGACCTGACCGACGCCGAGACCGAGGCCCTGTTCCAGAGCCTGGTGAAGGGCGACGTGACGCCGGAGAAGGCCGAACTGTTCCGCGCCCAGATGCTGACCGAGATGGCCAAGATGAGCCTCGAGGACGGTCTGGTGATGCAGATCCACCCCGGCTCGCACCGCAACCACAATGTCGGCCTGCTGGAATCGCACGGCCGCGACAAGGGCGCCGACATTCCGATGCGCACGGAATATGTCGATGCGCTGAAGCCGCTGCTGACCCGCCTGGGCAACGACAAGCGCCTGTCGGTGATCCTGTTCACCCTGGACGAGACGACCTACAGCCGCGAACTGGCTCCGCTGGCCGGCCACTATCCGGTGCTGAAGCTCGGCCCCTCCTGGTGGTTCCACGACAGCCCGGAAGGCATGATGCGCTTCCGTGAGCAGGTCACCGAGACCGCCGGCTTCTACAACACCGTCGGCTTCAACGACGACACCCGCGCCTTCCTGTCGATTCCCGCCCGCCACGATGTCGCTCGCCGCGTCGACAGCGCCTTCCTGGCGCGCATGGTGAGCGAGCACCGCATGGATTTGGTGGAAGCTCAGGAGCTCATCGTAGACCTGACGTACAATCTGCCTAAGAAGGCCTACAAGCTCGATCAGCCGCGGCCTCTCCCGGCCCCGGCGCTCGCTGCCGAATAAGAACACCACTTCCGGAGTAAACACGATGTTCGCCAAGACCTACCACGCCACCCATCCGGACATGATGTTCGCCGTCAGCAACGACGACCTGCGCGACCGCTACCTGATGCAGGACCTCTTCGTCGAAGGCGAAGTCGTCCTGAACTACAATCACGCCGAACGCTTCGTCGTCGGCGGCGTCGTCGCCTCGACCGCCGTGAAGCTGCCCGACCAGACCGAACCGGCCTCGGCCGCCGGCCACCCGTTCCTGGAGCGCCGCGAGCTGGGCGTGATCAACGTCGGCGAGACCACCGGCAAGATCACCGTCGACGGCGTCGTCTACGACATCGTTCCGCGTGACGGCCTCTACGTCACCATGGGCGCCAAGGACGTGACCTTCGAAGGCGTGAACGGCGAAACTGCTCGCTTCTACCTGGTCAGCCTGCCGGCCCACGCTTCGTTCGAAACCAAGAAGCTGGCCTTCGCCGACGCCATCCCGCTGGAGCGCGGCGCTCTCGAAACCAGCAACGAGCGCACCATCTACCAGTATATCGTCCCGACCACCTGCAAGTCGGCTCAGCTGCTGCTGGGCATGACCGTCCTGAAGCCGGGCAGCGTCTGGAACACCATGCCGCCCCACCTGCACGACCGTCGTTCGGAAGCCTACTTCTACTTCGGCCTGGGCGAGAACGACCGCGTGTTCCACTACATGGGCGAGCCGGACGAGATGCGTCACATCGTGATGGCCAACGAGGAAGCCGTCATGAGCCCGCCGTGGTCGATCCACATGGGTTCGGGCACCGCCAACTACACCTTCATCTGGGCGATGGGCGGCGAGAACCTCGACTACACCGACATGAACGTGCTGGACATCTGCCAGCTGAAGTAGGCGTAACACGCCACCCGCGCTCCTCCGGCCGTCATCCCGGCCGGAGCCAGGCGTAGAGCCGGGACCCAGGGCGGCCGCAAAGCGCCGCCCTGGGTCCCGATCGGCTTTAGGGCCGTCCGGGATGAAGCAATTGGGATCAGGAAGCAGATAAAATGGCCAATCCGTTCAGCCTCGAAGGCAAGGTCGCGCTCGTCACCGGCGCCAACACCGGCATCGGGCAGGGGATCGCCATCGCGCTCGCTCAAGCCGGCGCCGACATCGCCGCCGCGGGCCGCAGCGAGCCGACCGACACCAAGGCCGCCGTCGAGGCGCTGGGCCGCAAGTTCGTGTCGATCAAGGCCGACTTCTCGACCACCGAACCCGTGCAGCGCGTGATCGACGAAACCGTCGCCGCCCTCGGCAAGGTCGACATTCTCGTCAACAACGCTGGCATCATCCGCCGCGCCGACTCGATCGAGTTCTCGGAAGCCGACTGGGACGCGGTGATGGACACCAACCTCAAGGTCGTCTTCTTCCTGACGCAAGCCTTCGCCAAGCAGGCCCTGACCCAGGGCGGCGGCAAGGTTATCAACATCGCCTCCTTGCTCTCGTTCCAGGGCGGCATCCGCGTGCCGTCGTACACGGCCGCCAAGTCGGGCCTGGCCGGCCTGACCAAGATCCTGGCCAACGAGTGGGCGACCAAGGGGATCAACGTCAACGCCATCGCGCCGGGCTATTTCGACACCAACAACACCGAGGCTCTGCGCGCCGACGCCGACCGCAATGCCTCGATCCTGGCCCGCATCCCGGCCGGCCGCTGGGGCCGCCCGGAAGACCTCGGCGGCGCCGCTGTGTTCCTGGCCTCCTCGGCCGCCGACTACGTGCAGGGCGTGACCCTGCCGGTCGACGGCGGCTGGCTGGCCCGCTAAGGCCGGCGGCCTTCGGGCCGTCGCTGAGCCGAATGATCCCCGCGAAGGCGACTTCGCGGGGTTTTTCGTTTCAGGAAGCAGGGCTACCCGCGCGCACACGCATAAAAAGCGCACGGCCGAACAATGGTAGCGCAACCATTGAACGGTCCCGCTTCCCCAAGGCGAAGAAGGGCTGTAGAGCCCGCACAGCGTTCGACCGGGCCGGGCTGAACGCGAGAACCGTTAGATCAGTTCTTACAGTCCCTAAGTCCACCGCTCTCCCTGGCGGTGGTGATGGAGCATGCGCATGCGCGACTCGGCCCTCTCTCTCGGCGCCAGCCGTCCCACCAGCCGTGATGTCCGGCAGAACGCCAGCCTGCTTGGCGATCTGCTGATCGAGGCGATCGGCTATCTGGAAGGGGAGGAGGCCGCGGGCCTTGTCAGCAAAGCCCGCAAGGCCGCCGCGCACGAGACCGACGAGGGCGAGGCCCCGGGCCTCGACCACCTGTTCGAAGGCCTCTCCAACGATCAGGCCGTCTTCCTGGCGCGCGCTTTCGCCAGCCACTCGCTGCTGGCCAATATCGGCGAGGACGTCGCCGGTCGCCGCCGCCACGCCGAGGCCGACGCCCGTCCGGGCGACGAGCGCGCCCGCACCCTGGTCGACGCCGTCGCGGCCCTGAAGGCCTCGGGCAAGACCGACGCGGACCTCGCCAAGATCTTCGCCGCCATGAACGTGGTGCCGGTGCTGACCGCCCACCCGACCGAAGTGCGCCGCCGCAGCATGGTCGATCGCGAGACCGAGATCTCGCGCCTGATGACCCTGCGCCGCCACCACCTGCCGGCCGATCTGGAAGCCGACATCCGCGAGCGCCTGTTCCGCGAGATCGCCCTGATGTGGCGCACGCGTCTCTATCGGCCCGAGCGGATCACCGTGAAGGACGAGATCCGCAACGCCCTGTCGATCGTCCGCACCTCGATCCTGCCGGCCATGGTCGATCTTTACGAGGAATGGTCGGGCAAGATCGGCAGCCACGGCCACATCGCCCCGCTCCTGAAGATGGGCTCGTGGCTGGGCGGCGACCGCGACGGCCACCCCGGCGTCAACGGCGACACCCTGAAGCTGGCCCTGTCGTCGCAGTCGCGGGTGATCCTCGACTGGTACGCCGGCGAGGTGCGCAAGCTGTGGTCGAACCTCGCCGTCTCGACCGCCTACACCCCCGTCTCCGAGGAGCTGCTGGCCCTGGCGTCGCAGGCCAAGGACCCGTCGGTGCACCGTCTGGACGAGCCCTATCGCCTGGCCCTGGAGCTGATCTTCGACCGCCTCACCGCCGTGTCGCAGAAGCTGACCAACCAGTGGGTGGCCTACGCCACCAGCCGCACCGACGTGGAGCCCTACGCCCACCCCGACGCCTTCGTCGCCGACCTGCAGATCATCATCGACTCGCTGGAAGCCAGCGGCGGCGAACGCCTGGTCGGCTCGTCCCTGCGCACCCTGGTCGCCGTCGCCAAGGCCTGTGGCTTCCACCTGATGAGCCTGGACCTGCGCCAGAACGCCGACGTCCACGAGCGCACCATCCACGAGCTCTACCAGCGCTCGGGCTCGGGCGTGCGCTACCTCGACCTCGACGAGGAAGCCCGCTCCAAGCTGCTGATCGAGGAACTGTCGCACCAGCGGCCCCTGGTCTCGCCCTTCACCGCCTATGGCGAGGAGACGGCCAAGGAACTGGCCACGATGGAAGCCGCCGCCCAGGCCGTGCGCGACTACGGCCACGCCTGCATCGGCGCCTACATCATCTCCAAGTCGGCGACCCTGTCCGATATCCTCGAGCCGCTCGTCCTGCTCAAGCAGGTCGGCCTCGTCTGGGGCGGCGCGGCGCCGCGCTCGTCGCTGAAGATCGCCCCGCTGTTCGAGACCATCGAAGACCTGGAGAACGGTCCGCGCGTGCTGCGCCAGTGGCTGGAGCTGCCGATCAGCCGCACCATCCTGGGCGACCGGCCGGTGCAGGAGATCATGCTCGGCTACTCCGACAGCAACAAGGACGGCGGCTATGTCGCCTCGCGTCGGGGCGTGGCGCGCGGCGCATCTGCTCTCGCGTTCGAGGCCGACCGGATGGGCGTCGGCATCCAGCTGTTCCACGGCCGCGGCGGCAGCGTCGGGCGGGGCGGCGGACCGGCCGCCGAGGCCGTGCTGGCCCAGCCGGCCGGCACCGTCCAGGGCCGCATCCGCATGACCGAGCAGGGCGAGATGATCGCCCGCCGCTTCGGCGACCAACCCACCGCCCGCCGCAACCTCGACGGCCTGGCCGCCGCCGTGGTCCAGTCCAGCCAGCGCGACGTCAACCGTCCCGACCCCAAGGTCGAGAGCGCGATGACCGCCCTGGCGCAGGCCTCGTTCGAGGGCTATCGGGCCCTGGTCTACGACGACCCGGCCTTCGAGGACTTCTTCTGGTCGGCCACCCCGATCGGCGAGATCGTGGGCCTCAACATCGGCAGTCGCCCGGCCTCGCGCACCGCCAGCCGCAAGATCGAGGACCTGCGGGCCATCCCGTGGGTGTTCAGCTGGTCGCAGGCCCGCTTCATGCTGCCGGGCTGGTACGGTTTCGCTTCGGGCGTCGAGCGTGCGGGCCTGTCGACGGGGCAACTCCAGGACCTGGCCGGCGACTTCGACTTCTTCGCCTCGCTGCTGTCGAACATGGAGCTGGCGCTCGCTCAAAGCCACATGGGCATCGCCGCCCGCTACGTGGCCCTGTCGCCCGACCAGGCCAACGCCCAGCGCATCTTCGAGACCATCAAGCGCGAGCACGACAAGGCCGCCGAGATCGCCCTGGCCATCCGTGGCGGCGCCAGCCTGCTCGACAACCAGCCGGAACTGGCCGAGTCGGTGGCCCTGGCCGGTCACTCGGTCGACCCGCTGAACCACCTGCAACTGGAACTGCTGGCCCGCCGTCGCGGCGGCGAGCAGGCCGAGGACGTGCGCCTGGCCATCCAGCTGACCGTGGCCGGCATCGCGGCGGGCCTGCGCAACACCGGCTGATCCAGAGAAGGGCGCGCCGCCGCTCATTCGGCGCGCCCGTCAAAAACGCGACGCTCGCGAACCTGCGTTTTCTACAGGCTTGCTCAAATGTCGAAACTGCGCTTATCTGTCTATGACACCGGTGACAAAACGAGCCGAGCTCCAATTGCTACCGGTGTCACGACGTTTTGGGTCGGCTCCCCCGACCCGGCGTCCTGCGGCTCTTTGAGTTCGCTCCTGCGCAAACTTTTCCGGGGCGTCGAGCTTTAGCTCGACGCCCTTCATTTTACCTTGGGGTGCGCGCCGGGCCTTGGCTCGGTGCCCTTTATTTCGCCGGGGGCAGGGGGCCGGCGGAAAGTGACGCGGCGGCAGCCACGCGCTGTGGCGCAAGTCGCGCGCGCGGGCTAAGGGATCGCCCGAACAGATCTTCCACGCGCGGCGCGCCACGGCGGCGCCTCGCGCAAGAACGGCCCTTTCCGGGAGGAGTACGAGAATGCTGAAGAACCGTATGGCGGTGCTGCAGGCCCTTGAGACCCAAGGCGTGGTGCCGGTGTTCTATCACCCGGACGTCGAGATCTGTAAGAACGTCATCCAGGCCTGCGCCGACGGCGGCGCGCCCTGCATCGAGTTCACCAACCGCGGCGACTTCGCCGCCAACGTCTTCTACGAAGTCACCAAGCACTTCGCCTCGGCCGATCCGCGCGTCATCATGGGCGTCGGCTCGATCGTCGATGCGCCGACCGCCGGCCTCTACATCGCCAACGGCGCCAAGTTCATGGTCAGCCCGATCGTCAACGCCGACGTCGCCAAGCTCTGCAACCGCCGCATGATCCCCTACAGCCCCGGCTGCGGCTCGGCGACCGAGATCTCCTACGCCCAGGAACTGGGCTGCGAGATCGTCAAGGTGTTCCCCGGCTCGTCGGTCGGCGGCCCGGACTTCATCAAGGCCGTGATGGGCCCGATGCCCTGGACCAAGATCATGCCGACGGGCGGCGTCGATCCGGACGAGGCCTCGATCAAGAAGTGGTTCGGTGCGGGCATCGTCGCCGCCGGCATGGGCTCCAAGCTGATTACCCAGGAAGCCCTCGATGCCAAGGACTACGCCGGCATCTCCAGGAAGGTGCGCGAGACGGTCGACCTGATCGCCAAGGTGCGCGGCAAGGCCTGATGAGCGACAAGCCGATCCTCAACCTGCGCCCGGCCGCCGAGACCCGCTGGGACTGCGCGGCGCTGGGCGAAGTGATGCTGCGCCTGGATCCAGGCGACGGCCGGGTGCGCAACGCCCGCCAGTTCCAAGTCTGGGAAGGCGGCGGCGAATACAACTTCGCCCGCGGCATGAGCAAGTGCTGGGGCAAGCGCGCCACCGTCGCCACGGCCCTGCCTGACAGCGATCTCGGCTGGCTGGTCCAGGACCTGATCGGCCAGGGCGGCGTGGACATGTCCCACGTGGTCTGGCGCGAGTTCGACGGCCTGGGCCGCAACACCCGGGTCGGCCTGAACTTCACCGAGCGCGGCTTCGGCGTGCGCCCGGCGCTGGGCGTCTCCGACCGCGCCAATTCCGCGGCTTCGCAACTGCGCCCCGGCGAGATCGACTGGGAGCGGCTGTTCGGCGAGGAGGGCGTGCGCTGGTTCCACACCGGCGGCGTGTTCACCGCCCTGGCGTCCAACACCGCCGAGGTGGTGCTGGAGGCCCTGGAAGTCGCCAAGAAGCACGGCGTCGTCGTCAGCTTCGACCAGAACTACCGCGCCTCGCTGTGGAAGGACCGCGGCGGCCTCGACGCCGCCCAGGCCCTGAACCGCAAGATCGCCGCCATGACCGACGTGATGATCGGCAACGATCATGACTTCGTGGTGTGCCTGGGGATGGAGATCGAGGGTCTGGTGAAGGGCCTTCCGCCCACCGACCCGGCCAACTTCAAGACCCTGGCCCCGCAGGCGGTGAAGGCCTTCCCGAACCTCAAGGTCCTGGCCACCACCCTGCGGGCCGTGCGCTCGGCCAGCGTCAACGACTTCGGCGCCATCCTGTGGGCCGACGGGGCCTTCTACGAGGCCCCGATGCGCGACGGTCTGGCCATCTACGACCGCATCGGCGGCGGCGACGGCTTCGCCTCGGGCCTGGCCTACGCGCTGATGGAGAACCTCGGGCCCCAGGCCGCCGTCGACTACGGCGCGGCCCACGCGGCCCTGGCCATGACCACCCCCGGCGACACCTCGATGGTGCGCCTGAAGGAGGTCCAGGCGCTGGTGCAGGGCGCGGGGGCGCGGGTGATCCGCTAACCGGGGAAGAGACCCCCCTCCGGCCCTCCGGGCCACCTCCCCCAGAGGGGGAGGATCTATTGGC
>NZ_JBMDIW010000049.1:0-19549 GCF_057808875.1 Caulobacter sp. FG7 | reverse complement strand
CCGAGACGCCCGCGCCTTACTCGCCGCTTGATCATCCAGACAGTCGCTCTCTCAACGCGAGAGGGACCAACGGTGGCGACTACAGCGTCACCACCACCTTGCCGAACGCGCCCTGGTCGGCGCGGGTGTAGGCGCCTTCGATGGCGTCGAGGGCGAACACAGCGTCGACCTGCGGGACGATGCCCTTGGCCGCCACGAAGTCCGACAGCGCCTGGTGGTCGGCCCGCGAGCCCACCGAGATCGCCGTGGCGCGCTGGGCCATCATCACCATGGCCGAGGCGTCCAGCGTGCCGCCGAAGCCGTCCAGGGCGCCGATCACGGCCACGTGGCCGCCGACGCCAAGGCTCGCCTGCGACTTGGCCAGGGTGCCGGCGCCGCCGAGCTCGAGAGCGTGCTGCACGCCGCCGGCCGTGGCTTCCTTCACCGAAGCCTCCCAGTCGGGCGTGGTGTGGTAGTTGATGGTCAGGTCCGCGCCCAGTTCCTTGGCGCGGGCCAGCTTGGCGTCGTCGCCGCCGACCACGGCGACCTTGGCGCCGAAGGCCTTGGCGATCTGCAGGCCCCACAGCGAAACGCCGCCGGTGCCCAGGGTCACCACCCAGTCGCCGGCCTGCAGGCCGCCGTGCGTGACCAGCGACGACCACGCCGTGACGCCCGAGCAGGTCAGGGTCGCGCCCTGCACGAAGTCGAGGCTTTCGGGCAGCTTCACCACGCCGCCGGCCGACAGCACCACATGCTGGGCCAGCACGCCGGGGCCGCCCGCGCCCAGCGACGACATCACCGCCGGGAAGGTGATGCGGCCGCCGGCCCAGTCCTGGAAGAAGGTCGAGGCGACGCGGTCGCCCACGGCCAGGCCCTCGACGCCTTCACCCAAGCCGACGATCTCGCCGGCGGCGTCCGACAGCGGGGTGAATCCATCGGCCTCGCCCACCGGGTACCAGCCCTTGCGGATCATCACGTCGCGACGGTTCAGCGCCACGGCGCGCACGCGCACCAGCACCTCGCCGGGGCCCGGCTGCGGGACGGGCACGATCGACTCGGCCAGCTCGAAGCCCTGGTCGGCGCGGACGAGGGAGAAACGGCGATTGGTCATGGGCGGGGTCCACTGCAGGGGGCTGTTCGGAGGCGTGGTTTCGACGCCGGCCGCGAAGGCCAGCAGGGTCTCGGCGAAGATCTCGGGTTCCAGCTCGGGCGCGGCGACGCCGGTCTTGCCCTGGGTGGTGACCACCACGCCCGGGCGGGCCTTGCGGATGCGGCCGACGAAGCCGGCCAGCGGATCGTCCGCCGCCTGCAGCACGGTCACCGGGCAGGTCACGCCCGCAAAGACGCTGGCGAAGTCCTGGTCGAAGATCGCCCCGAAAGCCTGGTTGCGGCCGTCCGGCGCGCCGATCGCGCCCAGGAACTCGGTCTGCACCAGCCCAGCGTCGAAGCGGGGCAGCAGGCCCTTCATCACGCCCCAGGACTGGATCAGATAGGCGCCGTGCGCATCGATCGGCGCGGACTGCCCGACCTGGGCGCGGAACATCTCGCGCTCGTCGGCGGTGGCGAACAGCACGCCGTTCAGCAGCAGCGAGCGCACGCGGCCCGGCGCGGCCACGGCGATCTCGGCGCCGATGTGGGTGCCGGTATGGTGGCCGGCCAGGTGGAAGCGATCGACGCCCAGGGCGTCCAGGGCCGCCAGCAGCCAGGCGCCATAGTCCACCGTCGAAGGCAGGCCTTCCGGCTTGAACGACTGGCCAAAGCCCGGCGTGTCCAGCGCGATCGCGGCGCGACGGCCGGCGAGAAGCGCCAGCACGCCGTCGAAACAGGCCGAACTGACCGGGGTGCGATGCAGGAGCACGATCGGATCGCCGGGACCGTCCACCCGGCGCAGATGCACCTGGCCGGCGGGCGTATCGGCGTAAGCCTTGCGGATAAGCGTCACGGGGGCTCCAGCGGAATCTTCGAGCCTCGGTCCTAGCGCCGGCCCCTCGCCGTCTCCCCCGTGGCGGGACCGTTATCCGCACAGCGGCGAAGATCACGGCCGCCCCGCCCTCGCCTTCAAGGCCGGTTCAAGTCGGCGCAGCAACGAAGAAGAGAGCACGCCATGACCACGGTCCTGATCACCGGCGCCAATCGCGGCATCGGCCTGGAACACGTCCGCCAGTACGCCGCCGCCGGCGCCGACGTCATCGCCACCTGCCGTGATCCGGCCGGGGCCGCCGAACTGCAAGCCATCGCCGACGCCCACCCCGGCAAGGTCCGTATCGAGGCGCTGTCGGTGAACGACGCGGCTTCCGTCGCCGCCTTCGCCGAACGCCTGAAGGGCGCAGCCATCGACGTGCTTATCAACAACGCCGGCACCTACGGTCCCATCCCGCTGCCGGAGGGCATGGCCCACCAGACCCTGGCGGGCATGGACTACGACATCTGGGCCGACATTCTCGCGACCAACGTCGTCTCGCCGTTCCGCATCACCGCCGCCCTGATCGACAACATCAAGGCCGGCGCGGACAAGACCATCGTCATGATGTCCAGCGGCCTGGCCTCGATCGGGACCAACGTCTATGGCGGCTCGCACGCCTACCGCTCGTCCAAGGCGGCTCTGAACATGCTGGCCAAGGGCCTGGCGGTCGAGCTGAAGGCCGACGGCGTCACCGTCATCGCCATGGCCCCGGGCTGGACCCGCACCGCCCTGGGCGGCCCCGACGCGCCCTACTCCGTCGAGGAGAGCGTCGAAGGCCAGCAGAAGGTCATCGCCGGGCTGAGCCTGGACGATACGGGCAAGTTCCTGGACCTGGCGGGGGCCGAGGTGGCTTGGTGAGGATCTTGACCGCCAAGCCTCCATCATCCGTAAAATCCCCGCGAAAGCGGGGATTTTGCGGGTTGGATAGCCGCCCCTACCCCAACCTCAGCGCCGCATAGACCTTCTCGACCACCTGCTGCGGCGAGAACGGCTTGAGCAGATAGGTCGTCGCTCCCGCCCCCATCGCCGACGCGATGCGGTCGAGGCGTCCCTCGCCGGTCAGCATGACCACCGGCGTCTCGCGGTGATCGTCGCCGCCGCGCAGCAGCTTGAGCAGCTCCATGCCGTCCATGTCGGGCATGCGGATGTCGATCAGCCAGATCGCCGGCCTGTCCAGGCTCGCCGCATGCAGCGCGCTGCGGGCGGACTCGAAGGCCTGGACGATGTAGCCGGACTTGGCCAGGGCGCCTTCCAGGAAGGCCAGCAGCACCGGGTCGTCGTCGACGACGAACACCCGCCCCTTGATCCAGCTGCGCTCCATGCGGCCTCGCCTCGCCTTAACCGTGCGAGGAACAGTCTCACAAGGTTTTCGCGCCCGGTACGGCGCCAAGGTTGCAAGACCTTGGCGCTCGTCTCCTTCAGCCGTTGGCCATGCCACGCTGCACGCCCGGCCGCTGGGCGATGAAGGCCTCGTAGCGGGCAAGGTTCGGATACCGTTCCAGCCCGCCCTCCAGGCGCTTGGCCGAGCTGGCCACCATCGGGAAGAACAGGGCGTCCAGGATCGTGAACCGTTCGCCCAGCATGTAGACGCGGCTCGCCAGGCGGGCTTCGAACGCGGCCAGCTGCTCGTGGCAGTCGGCCAGCGACCGCTCGATCGCCCATGGCGTCTTCTCCGGCGCCATGACCGTGGCCACGAACTGGTTGGTGAAGGCCCCCGCCAGCTGCGACGACACCGCCGAGGCCCACATCAGGAACTCGGCCCGCTCGCCCGGTCCCTTGGGCAGCATGTCGCTGGCGGCCTTCTCGGCCAGGTACCAGGCGATGGCCAGGGTTTCCGACAGCGTGATCGAGGCGCCGCCCGGCCCGTCGGGATCGACGATGGCCGGCGCCTTGCCGAACGGGCTGAGCGCGGCCTTGTAGCCGGGCTTCTTGTGCTCGCCGGCATAGAGGTCGACCGGGGCCAGCGCATAGGCCAGCCCCGTCTCCTCCAGCACGATCCGCACCTTCTGGCCGTTGGCGGTCGGGACGGTGTGAAACTGGATCATCGCCCCGCCCTCACGCCGTCGCCGCTTCGAGCTCGAGGCTCTTATACATCGACTGCAGCAGCAGGTACTCGCGCCGCTGCTCCGGGTCGGCCAGGATCTTGCGCATCTTGGCCTCGCGCTCGGCATAGGCCTCGGCGGTGCCGGCTTCCATCGCCGCCTTGTTGGCGATGGTCTGGGTCTGGATGAACTTGTGCATCACCGCCCGCCGCTGGCGATCGTAGAGCGGCAGCAGGGTCTGTGCGTCGCCGTTCGCCTGCAGGATCTCGACCAGCTTCTCCGTCAGGTTCCACACGTCGTGGATGCCCGAGTTCATGCCGAACCCGCCCAGCGGATTGTTCAGGTGCGCCGCGTCGCCCGCCAGCAGCACCCGGCCCACATGGTAGGTCTTGGCCACCCGCTGGTGCACCTTGTAGAGCGTGCGGTGTGCGGTCTTCACCGCCGCGCCCTCGCCCAGCAGGCCGCCGAACACGGCCTCCTTCTTGGCGTCCGACAGCAGCGCCTCGTCGCTCTCGTCGCCATTGGCCGGCACCAGGATCCGCCACAGCGACGGCACCCGCAGCAGCACGCACCACTCCTTGGGATCGGCCACGTAGTTGACGTGGGCCAGCCCCGGGAAGTGCTCCTCCAGCGGCCAGTCGGTCGACAGGGTCAGGAACTTCTCCGGATAGGTGAAGCCCTCGAACTCGATGTCCAGCCACTTGCGGACGATCGAATTGGCCCCGTCGGCGCCGATCAGGTAGTCGCAACGCACCTGCTCGATGCCGAACGGCGCCTCGACGAAGGCGGTGACGCCCTGCTCGTCCTGGGTGAAGTGAGCCAGACGATGCGAGAACCGCACCTGCCCCTTGGGATGCTCAGCCAGCTTGGCGGTCAGCAGGCGCGCCAGCTTGAACTGCTCGCACTGCAGCCGGTACGGGTGCTGTGAGATGTCGCCCAGCTCGCCCATGTCGAAGGCCATCACCTCGCCCGTCAGGCGGTTGCGATAGTGATAGATCGGCGCGCGAAGGCCTTGGGCCTCCAGCTCGTCGAGCACGCCGAGCTCTTTCATCATGTCGAGCGTCGGCGGGTGCATGGTCGAGGCGCGCAGGTCCTCTGGGCAGCGCGGCGCGGCCTCCAGCAGCAGCACTTCGACACCCATCTGGGCCAGCCGATAGGCCGCGACCGAGCCCACGGGCCCAGCGCCGGCGACGACGACTTGGAATCGTTCCACGGAACCTCGCTAGTTTTGGATCGGCGTTGCGGGCGCGGTTTCCCCCACGCGCCCCGGCTCACGCGCTTTGATCAGTCGACGACGATCATGCGGACCACGACGTTCCCCGCGTCTTTCCGCAGGAGCTTGGCGGCCTGGTATTCGTCCGAATACAGATAGGCCTTGGCGGCGGCGGCGTCGGGATAGCGCGTGACGATCACGCGCTCGCCTTCGGGGACCTCGCCCTCCAGCACTTCGGTCACCGGACCGCGGACATAGGTCTCGCCGCCGAAACGCTCGGCCAGGCCCGAAATGGCCTTCACGTATTCCATGAAGCGCGGCGGGTCGGTGATGACGGTTGTGGCGATGATGAAGGCGGGCATGGTCTCGTCCCCCGGAGGAATTTCCGTTGTGGTTCAACGACGACCCTAGCGACGCCCGCCCTTCCCGCTCTGGCGGCGCCTTTTCCTATCCGCCGGGCGGATATCGGCTCCTGGGGTGCGGCGCGGCCGCTTCGGCTTTGCCATTCCTCGACCATCGAAACGTCGAGGAAGCGTCATGCCGGATTCATTGGGACACCGCCTGAAGTATGCGGTCATCGCGCCGTCGACCAACACCAGCGTGCAGCCGGAATACGACGACATGCGCCCGCGCGGTGTGACCAACCACTTCCAGCGGATCGCCATTCCCGACACCAAGGTGACCGACGACGAGTCGTTCATGGTGATGCTGCAGAACATCCGCGACGCGACCATGGACAGCGTCGACATCGCCATGACCATGGACCCGGCCTGCGTGGTCATGGGCATGTCGGCCGAAACCTTCTGGGACGGCGCCGACGGCGCCGAGCGCCTGACCCAGCGCATGCTCGAACGCACCAACGGCGTGCCGGTCGTGATGGGCTCCACCGCCGTGGATGCGGCGCTGAAGGCTCATGGCGGCATCAAGAAGATCGGGGTCATCACCCCCTACATGCCGGTCGGCGACAACCAGGTGCGCAAGTTCTTCGAGGACCTGGGCTACGAGGTCACCCAGGTGAAGGGCCTCAAGTCGCCCTCCCCGATGCTGATCGCCCACGAGACGCCGCAGACGCTGAAGCGCGCGGCCGAAGAGGTCTCCGAAGGCGCCGACGCCGTCGTCCAGTGCGGCACCAACCTGGCCTTCGCCAAGGTCGCCGCCATGGCCGAGTTCTGGCTGGAAAAGCCGGTCGTGGCCATCAACACCGCCACCTACTGGCATGCCCTCCGGAGCATGGGGATCCAGGACAAGGTGGACGGCTTCGGCTCGCTCCTGCTCGAGCACTAGGGATCACGGGGTATCAGTATGGAATACGATTACGTTCCGCTTCCGCACCGCAAGCCGCTGATCTGGCCGAACGGCGCGCGCGTGGCCCTGGTCATGACCTTCAACCTGGAGACCTGGGACCTCACCAAGCCGACCAAGGAGAAGTATTACGCCGGCGGTCCGGCCGTGCTGCCCGACGTGCTGGCCGGCGACACGCCCGACTTCCCCAACTACACCTGGCGCGAATACGGCCAGCGGGTGGGCATCTGGCGCTTGTTCGATCTCTTCGACGAGCAGGGCGTCAAGGCCAGCTGCACCACCAACGCGGTGACCTTCGAGCGCCGCAAGGCCATGACCGACGCCTGCCTGGAGCGCGGCTGGGAGCTTCTGGCCCACAACTGGGAACAGGGCGAACTGCTGACCGACTTCGCCCATGAACCGGCCAAGGAACGCGACATCGTCCTGCGCTCGCTGGAGCAGTACGAGAAGTTCGTCGGCAAGCGGGCCAAGGGCTGGCTGTCGTCGTCCCTGCGCGGCACGCTGCAGACCGCCGACATCCTGGCCGAGCACGGCTGCACCTTCTACTGCGACCTGCTCAACGACGATCAGCCCTACCTGCTGAAGACGCCGAACGGCCCGATCGTCTCGACGCCCTATTCCAACGAGATCAACGACTTCACCCTGCTCACCCGTCGCGGCCACACCACCGACGAGTACCGCGACGTGATGATCGAGGAGCTGAACGTCCTCTACAAGGAAGGCGCGACCTCGGGGCGGATCATGAACGTGGGCATCCACCCCCACGTCTCGGGCCGGGCCTACCGGATCCGCGCCCTGCGCGAGTTCATCCAGCACGCCAAGAGCCTGCCGGGCGTGTGGTTCGCCACCCGCGAGGAGATCGCCGACTGGTATCTGCAGAACCACGAGAGCCACATCCCGACGGGCGCAGCCTCCCAATTGGCCCACAAGGCGGCCGAGTGAGCAGCGCCGCCACGCGCCTGCGCGAGCGGCTGGCGGCCGGCCTCGACGGCCGCCGCCGGCTGCTGGCCGCGCCGGGCTGCTACGACGGCTTCTCGGCCCTGCTGGTCGAGCAGGCCGGCTTCGAGGCCGCGTTCCTGTCGGGCGCGGCCCTGTCGCTGGCCCGCCTGGGCCGTCCCGACGTCGGCCTGGTCGGCGTCGGCGAACTGGCCGACGCGGTGCGGGCCATCGCCGACCGCGTCGACATCCCACTGATCGTCGACATCGACACGGGTTTTGGCAACGCGCTGAACACCCAGCGCACCGTCAAGGTGCTCGAACGGGCCGGCGCCGCCGCCGTGCAGCTGGAAGACCAGACCTTTCCCAAGCGCTGCGGCCACATCCGCGGCAAGGGCGTGATCCCGGTGGCCGAGATGGTCGGCAAGGTCCGCGCCGCGATCGACGCCCGGTCAGAGACCCTGATTATCGGCCGCACCGATGCGCTGGGCGTCGAAGGCCCGCAAGCCGCCATGGACCGCGCCGAGGCCTATCTGGAGGCCGGCGCCGACATCGTCTTCGTCGAGGGCCCCCGCACCCTGGACGAGACCAAGGCCGTCGCCGAGCGCTTCGCCGCCCGCGTCCCCCTGATCCACAACCTGGTCGAGGGCGGGATCACCGCCGTTCGCACGGGCGCGGAGCTGCAGGAACTGGGCTTCGCCATCGCCCTGCACCCGATGCTGCTGCTGCACGGCCTGGCGCGCTACGCGCCCGAATGGCTGGCCCAGCTTCGCAGCCAGGGCACGACCGACGGCCTCGACATTCTCGACCTTCCTCGCCTGAACGCGGTCGCCGGGCTCGACGCCCTGCTGGCCGACGCGGCGACCTACGCTTAAGTTCGGAGACTACCCATGCGTCCCCAGCACCTGATCGTCGCCGGCGCCGGCATCGGCGGCCTGACCGCCGCCATCGCCCTGGCTCGCGCCGGCCACACCGTCGAGGTGCTGGAGCAGGCTCCGGCCCTCGGCGAGATCGGCGCCGGCGTCACGCTGGCCCCCAACGCCATGCGCGTCTACCACCACCTGGGACTGGCCGAGGCCATCACCACGGCCGGGGTCGAGCCCCAGCGCCAGCGGGTGCAGCACTGGGCCGACGGCCGCGACCTCGTGGCCTTCGAGCGCGGCCAGAAGGTGCGCGACCTCTACGGCGCCCCTTACGTCTACATCCACCGCGCCGACCTGCACGCCATCCTGGTCGAGGCCCTGGAGGCCACCGGCCGCGCCACGGTGCGCCTGTCGAGCCCCTGCGTCGCCGCCGAGCCGACCGAAGACGGCGCGATCGCCGTTCTGGCCGACGGGACGCAGATCAAGGGCGACGCCGTGATCGGCGCCGACGGCGTCAAGTCCGGCGTCCGCAAGGGCTTCGACCCCGGCGAGCCGCATTTCACCGGCCACGTCGTCTGGCGCGCCATCGTGCCGGTCGAAGGCGACCTGCTCGAAGACCTGGCCCACTTCCCGGGCATTCACATCGGTCCTGGCCGCATGGCCGTGCGCTATCCGCTGCGCAACTCGACCCTGCTGAACCTCGTCTTCTTCGCTCGCCAGGAGGGCTGGGCCGAGGAAGGCTGGACGATCCGCGCCGACCTCGCCGACCTGCGCAAGACCTTCGAAGGCTGGAGCAGCGACGTCCAGGCCCTGCTCGACACCATCGACCCGGCCGCCCTCTACAAGTGGGCCGTCTTCGCCCGTCAGCCGCTGAAGACCTGGGTGCGCGGCGGTCGCGTGGCCCTGCTGGGCGACGCCGCCCACGCCATGACCCCGTTCCTGGGCCAGGGCGCCGCCGCCGCCATCGAGGACGCCCTCGTCCTGGCCCGCGCCTTCGAAGCCGCCTCGGACGTCCCCGAGGCCCTGTCCCGCTATGAGACCGCCCGCAAGGAGCGCTGCGGCTTCATCCAGGTGGAGTCGAACCTCAACGCCGACCGCCTGGAAGGCGACGAAGCCCACCTCTACGGCATGACCGAGATCAAGAACGAAGAGACCCTGGGCCTCTTCGCCTACGACGCCGGGGCGGTGGAGGTCTGAGCACTTGATCCCTCTCTCTCTAAGAGAGAGGGGATCGGTTAGCCCCCGCCTTCAACGCCCCCTTCGCGATCAGATAGACGCAGCCCGCGGCAAGCACGATCGTCGCGGCGACGCTGGCCTCCGGGCCGAACGCCCCGCCGGTAAGCCACCACGGGGCGCCCGAAGCCGGCGCCAAGCCCACGACGACCGGTGCGATGGCCACCTTCTGACCGCTGACTTCCAGTCCGAAACCCGTACCAAGCAGGGCGTTCCAGGCCGTATGGAAGGCGCACACGCCCCACAGTGATCCTTCCTTGACGGCGTAGAGACTAAGCAAGGCGGCAAAGAGGAACAGATTGAGCAGCCCGAGCGCGAGCTCCTTCGACGGGTCGATATTGCTCGCATGGAGCAGAGCAAAGAATGCT
Organism: Caulobacter sp. FG7; assembly: GCF_057808875.1. Classification (NCBI taxonomy): domain Bacteria; kingdom Pseudomonadati; phylum Pseudomonadota; class Alphaproteobacteria; order Caulobacterales; family Caulobacteraceae; genus Caulobacter; species Caulobacter sp. FG7. Next base: position 9,650 of record NZ_JBMDIW010000049.1, on the reverse strand, counting down.
GAATTGAGCAGGACGGCGACGATCAATCCGTGCCTGGACGCCGCCAAGGGCATCAGCCAGCCACGAAACATCGTCTCTTCGGCGGCTCCCTGGATCATATAGCCGCAAAACAGGGCGAGGAATGGCGTCAGAACGGCCGGCGTCAGCAAGCCCAGGGACAGGCTTCCAGCGGCCTTGTAACCGCCTGCGGCGAAGATGACGCCCACGACGGCGCCGAGGAAAAGCCCGCCGACGGCCAGTCCGCGCAGATAGCGGCCGACCATCCTGGCGTTGAAGCCCAAGGCCGCGGGCGACCTGCGCTCGAACAGAAGCGTCCAGGCGAAAATGAGCGCCATGGTGACGCCCCCGCCGGCCAGGTAAATGGCGAGCGGTCGCCATTGCGTATCCAGGTCCGCCTTGTGGAACCCCATCGGCTTCAAGACGCCGAAGATGATCGCCAACTGCCCAACGACAAAGAAAACGACGATCAGGGCGAGCGCCGCAGCGGTCCAGGTGCGCCGACTTCTGGCGGCGCGCGGCGCAAAAACTTCCACTCCACTCATGATTCCCCTCCGACTGCCCCAATACACAAGTCCACGCGCCGCGCATCTGTATTGAGAGAAGCGCGGATCATTTTCTGGACACGTGCTGTAGAGGCGCCGGAGCCGGCTCTCGGATGCAGAAAGCTACATTAATTCTTTGTCAGAACATTCAGGGTGGTGAGCGGACTTTTCTAAACCCTCTCTCTTAGAGAGAGGGATCCAGAACGCCCCTTCCCCTACGGCCGCCCATGCCCTGCCCGCCAACCGCCTCCGCCTGCCTCCCCCGCAGGCTGACCGCCTAGCGGAGCATCCGTTGAACGCAATATTTTGACTGATCGGTCCCCTTCAGATTAGCCTCAGTTCGCGCCGCCCTTCCGGGCCGGCTGTTTGGAGGCCGCCATGTCCGCCGAGATGCTCAACACCTTCCAGCAGGTCGATCACCCGATCCTGCCCAAGCCGACCCACGACGAGGCGTCGCGACAGGAATTCACCAAGAGCTTCAAGCAGTTCATCCAGCAAGGTCTGCTGCCGGGCCTGGGGCCCGTGTTCGGCGTCCGCGCCGCCAAGGCCTTCGAGCGCGAGCATGGCCGCGCCCCAGCCGACCGCCGCGACATCCGCTCGGCCATGGTCAAGGACCTCTACTTCCAGCACTACGCGGCGGCCAACCGCATCGCCCAGGAACTGCTCTGGGAATCGACCAACGTCACGATCGACCGTGAACTGCCCGAGCTGATCGAGAAGGCCCGCGGCCTGTCGGCCTCGGCCAAGGGCAAGCTCGACCTGCCGGAGGAGTTCGAGACCCCGCGCTATGTCACCTCGATCGACATCCACTGCATGCCCGGCGGCTATGCCGGCGCAGTGACGCCGGACGACATCTCGACGGGCGCCCTCTACGACCGCGGCGTCTATCTCTACGCCATGGGCTATATGGGCCCGTTCAACGACGACATGGGCCGCTCGGTCTGCAACTACGTCAACCGTCGCCTCGACGGCTTCAAGCCCAAGCGGATCCTGGACCTGGGCTGCACGGTCGGCCACTCGACCCTGCCCTACAAGGAACTGTTCCCCGAGGCGGAAGTCTGGGGCGTCGACGTCGCCGCCCCGCAGGTGCGCTATGCGCACGCTCGCGCCGCCGGTTTGGGCCTCGAAGTCAACTTCGCCCAGATGAACGCCGAGGAGACCCGTTTCGAGGACGGCTCCTTCGACCTCATCGTCAGCCACATCCTGCTGCACGAGACGTCGGGCAAGGCCATGCCGCGCATCTTCAACGAGTGCCACCGCCTGCTGGCGCCCGGCGGCTACATGATCCACGCCGACCTGCCGCCGTTCGACAACATGGACCCGTTCACCCAGTTCATCCTGGACAACGAGACCTGGTACAACAACGAGCCGTTCTGGGGCGCCATGCGCGAGACCGACCAGGTCGCCCTGGCCAAGGCCGCCGGCTTCCCGCCGCAAAGCGTCAAGTTCGACACCGCCCCCATGGCGATCATGGAGTTCGTCGCCCAGCAGGCCGCCGGCTACAGCCAGGACGCCAGCGCGGCGGTCTCCGATCGCGAGTTCGCCGCCGGCGAATACGCTCCCGGCGGCGGCTGGGAAGTCCTGATCGCCCGCAAGGCCTGAGTAGAGTTCAAGGGAAACACGAAGATGAACGCCCACGCTCCGCAGGCCGAGCGCCCGCACGTCATCCGCGACGCCAAGGGCAAGCGCCCCCAGTTCTACGAGGCCCCCGGCCTCGACCAGGCCATGTCGATGATCATGGTGCTGGCCAACGAACTGGCCGTGCTGCACGACCGTCTCGACAGCGCCGAACGCGTCCACGCCGCCAAGGGCCTGGACCTCGCCGCCGAGATCGAGGCCCTGCAGCTGGACCAGGTCGCCCTGGAGGCCCGCGAGGCCTGGCGTCAGGACTTCCTGGGCCGCCTGTTCTACCTGGCCCGCAAGGACGCCTCGGAAGCCGCCGCGGCCGACACGGCCGAGCGCTTCCGCGCCACCATCGAAGACATCGCCAAGACCTGACCTGAGTAGAGCCTATGCCCGTCAAGACGCGTACCGCCCCAGCCGCCGCTGGCCTCCTGTCCCGCCTGGAGGCGATCGTCGGCACCGGCGGCGTCCTGACGGGCGAAGCCGCTCTGCCCTTCGCCACCGACGTCTATCGCACGCTGGAAACGCCCCTGGCCGTGGTCCGCCCGGCCGATGTCGAGCAACTTCAGGCGGTCGTGCGTGAAGCCGCCGCCGACGGCGTCGCCATCGTTCCGCGCGGCGGCGGCGCCTCCTACACCGACGGCTACCTGGCGACCCGCGCCGAAACCGTGCTGATCGACACCGGCGCCCTTTCCCGCATCGTCGAGATCAACCAGACCGACGCCTATGTCACCGTCGAGGCCGGCGTCACCTGGGCCCAGCTGAAGGACGCGCTCGATCCCTTGGGCCTGCGCACGCCCTTCTTCGGACCGTTCTCGGGCCTGGCCGCCACCATCGGCGGGTCGATGTCGCAGCACGCCATCAGCCACGGCTCGGGCCTCTACGGCAGCTCGGCGGAGTCGGCGGTGTCGGTCGAGGTCGTTATCGCCGACGGGACCTTGCTGCGCACCGGCTCGGCCGCCCGCGGCGCCTCGCCCTTCGCCCGCTGGTACGGCCCCGACCTGTGCGGCCTGTTCCTGGGCGACTGCGGCGCGCTGGGGATCAAGGCGCGCGTCACCCTGCCGCTGATCGCCCGCAAGCCCGCCTTCCAGTGCGCCTCGTTCGCCTTCGAAGACCTGCCGAGCCTCGCCCGCGCCATGCGGGCGGCCTCGATCGAGGCCCTCGACGACGAGCACTTCGCCATCGACGCGCCCCTGGCCCAGGGCCAGATCGCCCGCCAGGACAACGCCGCCGTCGTGCAGATGGCCCTGACCGTGCTGAAGAGCTCGCCGTCGCTGGCCGCCGGCCTCAAGCAGCTTGGCAAGATGGCCCTGGCCGGCGACCGCGCCCTGCGCAAGGCCGAATACATGGTCCACTACATCCTCGAAGGGGTGGACGACCGCGAGGCCAAGGCGCGGCTGGACCGCCTGCGCACCCTGATGACGGCCGAGGGGGTCGAGATCCCCAACACCATGCCGACCATCGTGCGCGGCATGCCCTTCGCGCCGCTCTACAACGTGCTCGGCCCCAAGGGCGAGCGCTGGGCCCCGCTGAACGGCATCCTGCCCCACAGCCAGGTCGCCGCCTTCCACGAAGCGCTGGAGGCCCTCTACGCCAGCCACGCCGACGAGATGACCGCCCGCGGCGTCTGGCGCGGCGGCATGTTCGAGGTGCTGCGCCCGTCGGGCTTCCTCTACGAAGTCGCCCTCTACTGGCCCGGCGCCCAGACCGCCTACCACGCCGGCGTCCTGCCGGCCGAGCACCTGGCCAGCCTGCCCCAGTACGCCGACGATCCGGCGACCACGGCCTTCGTGCACAAGCTGAAGAGCCAGATCATCGCGCTCTACGCCCGGCACGGGGCCGTCCACTTCCAGCTCGGCAAGCTTTATCCGTACGGCGAGGTGCTGGAGACGCCCGCGCTCGACCTGGTGAAGGCCGTGAAGGCCGCCGTGGACCCCAAGGGCCTGATGAACCCCGGGGCGCTGGGGCTTTAGGCGCCTTTATCGACCCTCTCCCAGAGGGAGAGGGAGGGGCCCAGGCGATAGCCTGGGAGGGTGAGGGGTTACACCCTCTCCGATAAATCCACGATCGAACATCAGAAGCGTCGGCCAATCAGGTCGGGGACGGGACCGCCAGCGGCGTACCCCCTCACCCTCCCACGCCTGCGGCGCGGGCCCCTCCCTCTCCCCATGGGAGAGGTTTCAAAAGCGCGCCTTCCGCCTTCACACGATAAAAAAGGCGCGGTCCTTGCGGACCGCGCCAGGCTACACGCTGCGCAGTTGCAGCGGGGACCTCGTCAGCTCCGGGCTTCGGGAGCCGCGCGCAGAGCGCGCATCAGGTTCTGCACGATCGCGTCGCGCTTGGCGTTCAGCTGGGCCTGCAGTTCCGGGCCCGGCTGGAAGGCGTCGATTTCCGCATTGGCCAGCACGCCGTGGCTTTCCAGCACGGCTTCCAGCACGTGGACGCGGTCGGTCAGCACCCAGATCTCCCGGGTCAGCGACAGGATCGCCTCGCCCAGGTCGTCAATCTGGTCGACGGACAGCATCCGGCGGTTCACCGGCTCGGAGATCGGGCGCTCGAAGGTCTTCTGGTTCATCGCGTTCATGTCGCTCGCTCGTTGACGAAGGGATCAGGCGGGCTTGTGAGCGCGCAGCACGTAGTAGGAGTGGGTCGGAGCCTGGGTCGCGCCCTCGACGTCGACGAAGCCGATGTCCTTGCAGGTCTGGATCAGGTCCATGCTGGCCGAGGCGCGCCAGTAGGGCTCGCCGCCCCACTTGGCCAGGTAGTCGTAGCGCCAAGAACTTAGCTTATCGATTTCCGCATAGCGCGGCACGTCGGCCATGATGATGTCGCCGCCCGGCTTCAGCATCCGGAACGCCTCTTCCAGCACCGCCTTGATGATCCGCGGCGGCGCCTCGTGGAACAGGATGAAGGTGGTCACGAGGTCGAAGCTCTCGTCGGCGAAACCGGAGTTCTCGCCGCCCTTGACCATCAGCTTCCAGTTCCAGCCCTTCTCGTTAGCCACGCGGCGGGCCTGCTCGAGCATGCGGGCCGACCAGTCGATGCCGGTGATCTGGGCTTCCGGGAAGGTCTCCTGCAGGGCCTGGGTGAAGTGGCCCGAACCGCAGCCGATATCGAGGATTTCCTTGTAGTCGCGGCGCGGGGCCTGCTGGGCGGCCGCCCGGCGCTGGCCGAAGATGTCGCCGCCGTAGCCGCGCGCCACCAGCTGCTTGTGCACCAGCTCGCCGTGGACGTAGCCGGTGTGGTCGATGTGGTCCCAGCCGCCCGTGGTGCGGTGGAACCAGACCTTGCTCCAGTAGCTGGGCGGGGTCTCGCCGTCGCCGTAGTCCAGGGTGGCGGGGCCTTCGTCGAGGCTCTTCAGATAGGGTTCGAGAACCGCGCGGCGCTCCTCGAAGGCTTCGTCGCAGTGCGCGCCGTGGGTGCGCGAGGCCCATTCGCCGAACAGCTCGCGGATCTTGAAGATCTTGGAGTCGGCCAGGGTCTCGACGACCAGGGCGTGACGTTCATCCATGTCGTCGGGCATGGTCTGGGCCGTAACGCCCTTCATGGCCAGTTCCGCCTCGCTGGCGAAGTGCAGGCCGAAGGTCGCCTTCGATATGCCCGCCTGGAAATCGAGCGACGCGCGCCCGCGTTGGGCCAGGGCCGGAGCGTCCATGAGGCACCTCTAAAACCTTGTTTCGATGAGGGACTTTAACCCCGGCGCGCCTCGCTGAAAGGCGCCTCGGACCCGCTATCCGCACAACGGTCAGCGGGTGGTGAAGCTTCGATCGCTCGACCGGGCGGCGATGCGGGCGGCCGCCGAAGCGTAGCCGGCGGCATGGGCCAGCACCAGGTCGGCCGAGGCCGCGATCGCCTGCGCCAGACCCTCGGCCTGGGCCGGGCCGGGCAGTTCGGGCCGGCAGATCAGCCCGCCGAAATAGTGGTCGACGCCCGGCAGCACCAGCGCGTGGCGATCCCCCGGCGACGGCGCCTCATAGGCGATCAGGCGCATGCGCCAGTCGTCGACGAAGCCCGGCAGCACGTCGGCGTCGCCGGTCTGCACCAGCAGCGGCGCGGCGGTGCTCGCAAAGCCTTCGGGCCCGATCAGAGGCGGCGTGACCGGCGGCGGCGACAGGGCGACCACGGCCTTGACGCGGGCATCGAGCGTCGGCGCGCCGGGCGGCGCCAGCACGCCCGCGCCGCCGGCCGCCAGGGCCAGCAACGCGCCGAACGAGTGACCGGCGGCGGCCAAGCCGAAACGCCCCTGCCCGGCCAGCCAGTCCAGCGTCGCGGCCTGGTCCTCCAGGCGCGTGCGCCAGACCGCGCCCTGGTCGTAGGTCTCGCGCTGGGGGTGGTCGGTGCTGTCGACATGCAGGGGCGCGGCGACCAGCAGGCCCGCCTCCGCCCAGCCCTCCAGCAGGGCCGCGTACTTGCCCGGCGCCGAAAAGGCCCCGTGCGAGAACGAAACGGCGGCCAGCGGCTCGCCCTTGGGCCGCGTCACGGCCAGCCCGATGGAACGATCGCCGACGGCGATCTCGACAAGGTCCAGGCTCATCAGACGACCGCGCAGACCGTCTTCCATTCCAGGTAGCCGTCCAGCGCCGCCTGGCCGCTGTCGCGTCCCCAGCCCGAGGCCTTCACCCCGCCTATAGGCAGGGCGTTGTCGTACATCGAGTGGCAGTTGATCCAGACGGTGCCGGCCTTGATCCGGCGCGACAGGCGATGGGCGTGCGACAGGCTTTCGGTCCAGATGCTGGCGGCCAGGCCGAACTCGCTGTCGTTGGCGGCGGCGACCACCTCGTCGATCTCGTCATAGGCCTGGACGACCACGACGGGGCCGAACACCTCCTCGCGGACGATGGCCATGTCGGGGGTCACCCGCGCCACGACGGCCGGGGTCACGAAGGTCCCCTCGTCGCCGCCCTGCACGCCGCCGGTCAGCACCTCGGCCCCGGCCGCCGCCGCCCCGGCCACGAAGCCGGCCACCCGGTCGGCCTGCTTGCGCGACACCAATGGACCCATGTGGGTGGCCGGATCCAGGCCGTGCCCCAGCTGCAGCCCCTTGGCCTGGGCCGCCACGCCCTCGACCACGCGGTCGTAGATCGAGCGGTGGGCATAGAGACGCGAGCCGGCCACGCACACCTGGCCGGCGTTGAAGAAGATGGCGTTGGCCGCGCCGGGAATGGCCAGGTCGAGGTCCGCGTCCGGCAGGATCACCACCGGCGACTTGCCGCCCAGCTCCAGGCTGACCTTCTTGAGGTTGCCCTTGGCCGCGTCGAGGATCGCCCGCCCCGTGGGGGTCGAGCCGGTAAAGGCCACCTTGTCGACGTCCGGGTGCGAAGCCAGCGCCGCGCCGGCCTCACCGCCCAGGCCCGTGACCAGGTTCAGCACGCCGGCCGGGAAACCGGCCTGCTGGACGAGCTGCGCCAGACGCACGGCGGTCAGCGAGGTGTCTTCGGCGGGCTTGAGCACCACCGTGCAGCCGGCGGCCAGGGCCGGCGCCAGCTTCATGGCCGTCAGCACCAGCGGTGAATTCCACGGCACGATGGCGGCGACCACGCCCACCGGCTCGCGCAGGGTCCAGCTGGCCACCTGCTTGCCGGCCGGCTGGTAGTTGATCGAACTGTCGATCGTGCGCCCCTCGATCGCCGTGGCCAGCCCGGCAAAATAGCGGAACTGGTTCACCGCGCCGGGGATCTCGGCCCATCGGCCCACGTACAACGGCTTGCCCTGGTCCAGGGTCTCCAGCTCGGCCAGTTCGTCGATATTGGCCTCGATCAGGTCGGCCAGGGTCCACAGCAGACGCGAGCGCTGCATGGGCGTCAGCGACGGCCACTCCCCCCCGTCGAAGGCCTTGCGCGCCGCCGCGACGGCGGCGTCCACATCGGCCGCCCCGCCCTTGGCGATCTCGGCCAAGACGACGCCAGTGGCCGGGTCCTTGGTCGGGAAGGTGTCGCCGCCGGCGGCGTCGACCCAGGCGCCGCCGATGAACAGCTGCTTGCGACGCTTGGCGAGGAAGGCCTTCGCGCCCTCCGTCTGAGGTTCGACCGAACGGACGACGAAGGTCATGGCGCACTCCCCGGGACGCTGGAATTTCAGCCTCGACGCTAGCCCTCGCCGGCTCGATTCACAGAGGCCGCGGAACGCCTATCCGCTGTGCGGGCGCCTTTGCGCGCAGGCGTTTGCGAACCGCGCTAGAGCCTAGGGTCGAGGCTCGTAACGGATGCTTTTCAGGGGCTTGGGATGACGACGATGAACGGACGCGGCGTGGACGAGATCCACGGCTACGCCCCCCTGCGCCCGGTGGCCGGCGCGGCCGCGCCCGACGCCTCGCCGGTCGTTGCGGGCGGGGTCTCGCAGGCCGCTCTCGACGCGGCCCAGGCCTTCTCCGACGCCCATGACGGCCTGGCCTTGCTGGTCTGGTCCGGCGGCGCCCTGCGCCACGAGGCTTACGCGCCGCACATCACGGCCGACAGCCTGTTCGAGACCTTCTCGATGCACAAGTCGGCGCTGGGCCTGCTCTACGGCGCGGCGATCCGCGACGGCGCCATCGCCTCGATCGACGACCCGGTCGGCCTCTACATCGCCGAATGGCGCGACGACCCGCGCGGCGCGATCCCGCTGCGCCACCTCTTGGGCATGAGCTCGGGCCTGACCGTGCACAGCCTCGACAAGGGCGATCCGGTGGCGCTCGCTCTGATGCTGGGCGACCGGATCAGCGAGACCGCTCTCTCCGTCCAGACCGAGCGGCCGTCCGGCGAGGTCTTCGACTACTACAACGTCGCCGCCCAGGTGGCGGGCCTGGCCCTGTCGCGCGCCGTCGCGGCCAAGGGGCTGGGCGATGCGGCCAGCTATCTCTCCAAGGCGCTGTGGGGGCCGATGGGCGGCGCCGATGCAAGACTGTGGGTCGAGCGCGAGGACGGCGAGCCACGCTTCTTCGCGGGCCTGCAGGCCCGGGCCCGCGACTGGCTGCAACTGGGCCGCCTGGTCGCCGGGGCCGGCGCCATCGAGGGTCGCCAGGTGCTGCCGGCCGACTGGATCACGACGATCACCGCGCCGAACCCGCTCAATCCCGCCTATGGCCTGCTGGTCTGGCGCGCCGCGCCGATCGAGAACGGCAAGCGCCCCTACGGCCCCTCCACCGCCTACGCCGCCCCGCACGGCGCGCCGTTCATCGCCGACGACCTGGTCTATTTCGACGGCTTCGGCGGCCAGCGCGTCTACGTCTCGCCCTCCCGCGACCTCGTCATCGTCCGCATCGGCCGCCCGCGCCTGGATTTCGACGACGCCGTGCTGCCGAACCTGATCGTCGAGGGGCTGGGCTAGCCCAAGATCCTCCCCCTGAAGGGGGAGGTGTCGCCAAAGGCGACGGAGGGGGCCGTTCTCAGCTTTCGCCGGGCCGGCCATCTTTCCCCGTAAAATCCCCGCGAAAGCGGGGACCCAGGTGTTTCATCGTCGAGCGCCGCGGGTTTCAGAAAAAGCCTGGGTCCCCGCTTTCGCGGGGAT
>NZ_JBMDIW010000048.1:0-20841 GCF_057808875.1 Caulobacter sp. FG7 | reverse complement strand
CCTCCCCCAGAGGGGGAGGATCTATTGGCGTCGGCGCTCTTCGAGATGCTCCCCCATTGGGGGAGCTGTCGCGGAGCGACTGAGGGGGTCTTTCCTCATTAGAAAAGCCCCGGTCCTGCGACCGGGGCTTTTTCCGTATCGTCATCCGTAAAATCCCCGCGAAGGCGGGGACCCAGGCTTTCTCTGAAAGGCGAGGCGCTCGACGATAAAACACCTGGGCCCCCGCTTTCGCGGGGGTTTTACGGTGTTGGGAATTACTTCCCCGCGCTGACCGCCGGCCCGTACAGCATGCCGTTGAACAGGAACTTGAACGTCCCGTACGACTGCGCCCGCTGGGTGATTTCCGGGCCCATGACGAACAGCTTGCCCTTGCCCACGTCGACGTCGAGGATCGCGGTGGTGTCCTTCAGGCGCTCCTGGCCGACGGCCCAGCCGCTGCGCAGCGGCTTGTCGGTGTCGAACCAAGACACCTTCGACACGCCCTTGGCGTCCGACTTCAGGGTGAAGGTCGGCGAGCGGTCGTAGAAGATGTCCACGTCCGCCGGGATGCCGTAGGCCAGCGGCTGGGTGACGTCGACCTTGGCCCGCAGCACCGAGCCGGGGATGTAGAGCTCCTTGGTCGACAGGCCCACCAGCTTGCCGTTCTCGGTCTTGGCCGTGGCCACCTCGACCGGCGCGCCGAAGGCGGTGGCCAGGCGCGTGGAGGCGCCGATGGCGATCACGGTGCCGCCGTTCTCGGCGAAGGCCTTGAGCTGCGGGATGGTGGTCTCGTCGGTCACCGTACCGAGCCAAGAATGGTACTCGGCGGGAATCTCCTCGGCCTTGGGTTGGGGATAGCCGCGGCCGGCGCGGAACGGACCGCCGGGCGTCGCAGGCACCACGCCGTCGGCGAACACCAGGACGTCGAAGTCCTTGGCCAGGTCGCCGGCGTCCAGGCGCTGCGGGTATACCACCTGGAAGGGGGCCTCGAACTTCTCGAACATCCAGCGGTTCCAGCCCGAGGGCATCGAGCCGCCGTAGACGTCGACCAGGCCGACGCGGATCGGCTTCAGGGCGATGGCCTTGCCCGAGGGCTTGGAGCCCGTCGCCCAGGCGTCGATGCCCAGTTCTTTCACGCCGTCGGCGATCACGGTCGCGGCGGCGGGCGAGTAGGCCACGAAGATCGCACCCGCGCCGAAGCTTTGCTTGCCGGCCTTGGCCCCGTCCTTCAGCCACGAGACCTGGGCGCCGGCCTTCAGCAGGCGGTTGGTCAGGGTGAAGGCGTTGTTGGGCGCGTGGTCGATCAGCCAGCCGGCCTTGCCCGAGCCCTTCACGGCGCCCGGCTTGACGGCGATCAGGTCGGGCACGCGCTGGAACGGCCCGTCGAAGCCGTCGAGGACGCGGTCGAACTTCACGCCCGTCTGGTAGGCCAGGGTGTAGCCGGTGACGTCGTAGGGGGCCTTGGGCGGGCCGCCCGGATACTCGGCGTCGTGCGGGTGGTCCTGCGGCTCGAACATGTCGAGGATGTGCGGGCGATAGGCCTGGGCGGTCTTCACCACGTAGGAGCCGGCCGGATAGGTCTTGCCGGCCACGGTGAAGGGCTTGGTGGCCTCGTCCACGTCGACGCCGGCCTTGATCAGGGCGTTCAGGAACGCCACCACCGTTGGCTTGTCGGCCTGGTCGGCGGTCAGGATGTAGCCGCGCGGATCACGCTTCTCCGGGGCCTGCAGGATGGTCTTGTAGAGCGACGGATCCACCGAGGCCGAGGTCGGCGAGCCGGTGACGCGGCCCTCGAACTTCACCTTGGCGCCGGCGGCCTTCAGGTCGTCGATCTCGGTCGGGGTGATGGTCCAGCTGTCCTTGGAGCCTTTGGCGATCGAGTTGCTGGCCATCTTCCAGATGTTGAACAGCATGCGCTCGCGGTTGCGCGAGGCGTAGTCCATCACCGCGCGGTCCAGGCTCCACTGGTACTCGACCGTCTGGGCCAGATGCCAGGTCTGCGGCGGCGCCGGCATCGGCCGGTCGCCGTTGGGCAACTGCACGTCCGGCACCAGGTTCAGCGGCATCGGCGTCGGCGAACCGGTGATCTCGGTCAAGAGGCCCACGGCGTTGTGGAAGTAGGCGATGGAGCGTTCCATGCCGTTGTGCCAGGTCGAGTAGGGCGCGGCGCTGCGGGCGCCCGAGCCCGGCTTGTCCTCGGCCACCAGGCGGCTGTGCATGGCCATGCCGACTTCCTGCAGCGAGGTCATGACCAGCGGGTCGTAGTTGTAGTTGAACGGGTCGCGGAACGGCGGGACGAACACCACCATGCCGTTCGGGGCCGGCTGGTGCTGGTTGTAGATGATCTGCGGATACCAGTCGCGGAACAGCACCTTGTTGACGTTGGTGGTTTCCGACATCTGCGACATGAAGCTGTCGCGGTTGTTATCGTGGCCGACGTACTTTTGGTACAGGCGCGGGATCGAGTTGTATTCGCGCTTCTGCGGGTCGGCGTTGCGCATGTACCAGTCCGAGACCAGCTCCATGCCGTCGGGATTGTCGTGACCGAACAGCACGATGACGTCGTCGAGAATGCGCATCGTCTCGGGATCGGTCTTGGTCAGCATCCGGTACAGCACCTGGATCTGGCCCTGCGAGGTCACGGTCTCGGTGGCGTGCATGCCCGCGTCGATCCAGACCACGGCCTTGCCGGTGGCGGCCAGCTTCTCGGCCTCGTCCTTGCTGACTTCACCCTTGGCCAGCTTGCGGGCGACGGCCTTGTATTCGTCCAGCTTGGCGAGGTTCGCGGGCGAGGAGACGATCGCCACCCACTGGGTGCGGCCTTCCTCGGACTTGCCGATGTCGACCAGCTTCATGCGGTCGGACTGGCCGGCCAGGGTCTTCAGATAGGCCTCGTAGGCGGTGTAGTCGGCCAGGAAGTAGTCGCTGCCCGGGTCCTGGGCGAAGGCCTGGGCGGGCGGGGTGATCTCCGCGGAGAAGGCCGCTTGGCCGCTGAAACTCATCACCAGCGCCAGGGCGGCCCCGGCCATCGCTACGTGTCGCGTCATCGCACTCCCCATCCACCAAAGCGGGGCGTGCTTTTTCGCCGGCCCCCTAAGCTTGACGCAGGCGGAGCACGAAACCGCAAGTTGGGCCATCATCGACGGAAAAATAGTTCGCGGACGGGGTGCTTGCCCCGCGCGGTCGGATGCGGCATCAGCAGGCTGCACAACGGATCCGGCCTCGCCGGATGGCTACCCCGGGCGCCGATCCCTCGGGAAACCTTCGCGGGGCGATCGCGCCGCCGCACCACGCAAGACAGATCCCATGAGCTTCCTCGCCAAGACGCGCCAGCAATGGCTCGCCAATCCTGGCCGCGACCTGCTGGCCGGCACGGTCGTCGCCCTGGCCCTGATCCCCGAGGCCCTGGCCTTCGCCTTCATCGCCGGCGTCGATCCGGCCGTGACGCTCTACGCCTCGTTCGTCATCGCCATGACCATCGCCTTCGTCGGCGGCCGGCCGGCGATGATCTCGGCCGCCACCGGGGCCATGTCGCTGCTGATGGGCGGTCTCGTGCGCGAGCACGGCGTCGAGTACCTGTTCGCCGCCAGCCTGCTGACCGGGGTGATCCAGATCGTCATCGGCCTGCTGCGCCTGGGCCGCTACGTGAAGTTCGTCTCGCGCTCGGTGATGAGCGGCTTCGTCAACTCGCTGGCCATACTGATCTTCATGGCCCAGCTGCCCCAGCTGATCGGCGGCAACTGGCAGACCTTCGCCCTGGTGGGGGCAGGGCTGGCGATCATCTATCTCTTCCCGCGCCTGACCAAGGCCGTGCCGTCGTCGCTGGTGGCGATCCTGGCGCTCAGCGCGGCGGCCATCGCCCTGAACCTGCCGGTGCGCACCGTCGGCGACATGGGTCAGCTGCCCACGGCCTTGCCCGGCTTCCACCTGCCGGCGGTCCCGCTGACTTTGGAGACCCTGAAGATCATCGCCCCGGTGTCGCTGACCCTGGCCTTCGTCGGCCTGCTGGAAAGCCTGCTGACCGCCAACCTGCTCGACGACCTGACCGACAGCCCGTCCGACAAGGACCGCGAGACCCGCGGCCAGGGCATCGCCAACATCGTCTCGCCGCTGCTGGGCGGCATGGCCGGCTGCGCCCTGATCGGCCAGTCGATCATCAACGTGAAGTCCGGCGGCCGCTCGCGCCTGTCGACCTTCTGGGCGGGCCTGTTCCTGCTGATCCTGATCCTGGTGCTGCGCGACTGGGTGGCGAGGATCCCCATGGCCGCCCTGGTGGCGGTGATGATCATGGTCGCCTTCACCACCTTCGACTGGAACTCGGTGCGCAAGCTGCGCTCCACGCCCCTGCAGTCGACCATCGTCATGCTGGCCACGACCGTGACGGTGCTCATCACCCACGACCTGGCCAAGGGCGTCGTGCTGGGCGTGCTGCTCAGCGTGCTGTTCTTCGCCCGCAAGGTGGGCAAGATGATCGTCGTGAAGGAGCGGGACGATAGCACCGAGGCCGCGCGCCGCTACGTCGTCGAGGGCCAGCTGTTCTTCGTCTCGGCCGAGCTGTTCGCCGCCGGCTTCGAGTTCCATGGCCATCCGCAGCGCGTCGAGATCGACATGACCGCCGTGCGCCTGTGGGACGTCACCGCCGTCGGCGCGCTCGACAAGGTGGTGCTGCGCTATCGCCGCCAGGGGGCGGCGGTCGAGGTCGTGGGGCTGGACCAGGCCGGTGCGGCGCTGGTGAAGAAGTTGGGGGCCGCCTGAAAGCCCTCTCTCTCTCTCTCTCTCTTAGTCGCTTAGAGAGAGGGTGAGCCTCACCCCTGGGACAGGCTCAGCACGTTGCCGTCGGGATCGGCGAACCAGGCGACCCTGGCCGCCCCGCCCGGAGCGGTCCAGATCCCCAGGGCGTCCTGGCCGAAGCCGTCATAGATGGTGAAGACGACGCCCCGGCCGGTCAGCGCCTTCACGCCGGCCTCGATGTCCTCGACGTGCCAGCCCAGCACCGGATGGGCGCCGGCCTTGTAGTCAGGCAGGGCGGTCAGGCGGATCAGCGCCTCGCCCGCCTCCAGGAAATCGCCGAACGGGTCGGAGCTGCGCAGTTCGAGACCCAGCTTGCCGACATAGAAGTCCAGCGCGCGCTGGCGGTCGCTGACATGGACGAAGGCGACGGGAGTTCCGGAAACGGCGGGCATGGCCTTTCACTCCTTGCGGTAAGCTTTCAGCCAATCCTGCCGCGAAAGCTAGGGCGTGGCGACGGGCCCGCTTAGCATGATCTGGGATTTGAACTGCGCATTGCGGCCCGTCGACCCCGCCGCGCCTGGGGGACCGTTCGGTCCGAGGGCGTTGCTGTTGCATGCGGGCTGGACGGGAACACCGCTGCCGCCCGCGCCGCCCGGACCGCCGAAACCCCCGCAGATGTGGCCGCCGCAATCCTGAGGCTGCCCGGCGGCGTTCGTGTCAGTGAGCACCTGGAAGGCCGCCAGGTTCGACTGCGATATGGTGGAGATGGAGACACTGCCCGCGTCACCACCGTTCTGTCCCGGCCCGCCGGGGTTGCCCGCCGAGGCGGCGGCGTCGGCCGCGCAGGTGGATTGGTCGCGAGGCGGGGCATTGGGGCCTGGCAAGCCCGGCGTCCCGGCGTTGAGGATCGAGAGACCGCTGCCGGCCACGGCGCCGACCGTCAGCTCGATTGGGCCGGTGTTGAGCCCCGCGGGGGTGTTGGCTATTAGCTCGGCCGTGCCTTCGATGATCAGGAACTGGACCTGCAACTGCACCGAAGCGCCTCCGGTGATGATCTGCGCGCCGGGCCCGAGCTGCAGCTGGCCTATTAGCGTCAAGCCAGGGTTCAGAATAAGCGTCGAGCCCTGCGGAACGGTGATGTCCTCGAGGGCCTTCGCCTTGTCGGCTTCGGCCGCTGCGGGGGCCGTCGAAAGCGCCAGAATCGCCAGGCCTAGGCCGAGCCTGCACGCATATGGAACACGCACCATTTTCAAGAAGTCTCTCCTGCTGCTGCAAGCAAGAGTTTAGCGGTTGCCGCGAGCGGTCAAGCTTGTTGGGTCGTTTTTGTCGACAGGACGTCCCTACGCCACCGCGTAGTCGCGCACCTGCATCGGGCTGCTCTGACTGATCGGCAGGGTGAAGCTGACCGTGGTGCCGTCGCCGGGGGTCGAGACCATTTCCAGCGCGCCGTCGTGCATCTCGACCAGCGACTTGGTCAGCGCCAGGCCAAGGCCGGTGCCTTGCGTGGTCTTGGAGTGCTGGCTTTCAACCTGCTCGAACGGGCGGGCCAGGCGCGCCAGGTCCTCGGCGGCGATGCCGATGCCGGTGTCGGTGACCGAGACCTTCACGCGCTCGCCCAGCGGATCGCGGCGGATCTCGGCGCGGACGACGACACGGCCCTGGCGGGGGGTGAACTTGATGGCGTTGCTCAAGAGGTTCAGCAGCACCTGCTTCACCGCGCGATAGTCGGCCTCGATCTCGGGCAGGGGCGGGAAGTCGACCTCCAGCTTCAGGCCGGCGGCCTCGGCGCGGTTGCGCACCAGGCGCACGGCGTCCTCGGTGACGTCCTCCAGGTGCAGCGGCTCGAACTTCAGCGCCATCTTGCCGGCCTCGATCTTCGACATGTCGAGGATGTCGTTGATCAGGGCCAGCAGGTGCTGGCCGGAATTGTGGATGTCGAGGCTGTAGCCCTTATAGCGCTGGTCGCCGAGCGGGCCGAACATCTCGTTCATCATGATCTCGGAGAAGCCGTTGATGGCGTTCAGCGGCGTGCGCAGCTCGTGGGACATATTGGCCAGGAACTCGCTCTTGGCCTTGTTGGCGCCCTCGGCCTTGACCTTCTCCATCTCGTACTTGCGGGCCAGCTCGGCCAGCTGTTCCTGGCTGCGCTCCAGGCCGGCGACGGCGTTCTGGAGCTGCTCCTCGTTGCGGCGGCGGGCCTCTTCCTGGGTCTTGATGGCGGTGATGTCGGCGGCGGTCATGACCAGGCCGCCCTCGGCCGTGCGCCGTTCGCTGATCTGGATCCAGCGGCCGTCGTTGAGCTCGGCCTCGCGCACGCCCTTGGCGCCGGTGGGGTCGGGGATTTCCTGGCGGATGGCCAGGGCCGCGAAGCGGTTGACCTCGGCGCGGGCCGCGCCGGGCTTCAGCAGCTTGGGCTCCAGCGAGAAGACGTTGCGGTAGTTCCTGTTGCACATCAGCAGGCGGCCCTGGCGATCCCAGAGCACGAAGGCCTCCGACACGCTCTCGATGGCGTCGCGCAGGCGGTTCTCGGCGGCCTGCGCGCGGGCCTGGGCCAGGCGCTCCTCGGTGACGTCCAGGGCCACGCCGATGATCCGCGAATAGCCGTCCTCGCCCGGCTTGCCGAAACCCTGGCCACGGGCGTCGACCCAGATCGAGCGGCCGCCGTGCTCGCGGGCGGGAATGCGGAACGAGACGTCGAAGGCGCCGAACTGGGCGGCGTTGGCCAGCGCCTGGCGCACCCGGTCGCGGTGGTCGGCCGAGATCCGCTCGACCAGGTCCTGGCCAGGGGCCACGCCGCCGCCGCCCCAGCCGAACATCGCCCCGGTGACGTCGGACATGTAGACCTCGTCCGAGCGGAGGTCCCATTCCCAGATGCCGCAGCGGGCCGCTTCGACGGCCAGGCGGAAGCGCTGCTCGCTGTCGATGAATTCCTTCTGGGCGCTTTCGGCGCGGCGGCTCTGCAGCATCAGGATCAGGGCGAGCGCGATGCCGGCGGCCAGCGGGATCAGCAGGGTCAGCGCGCCTTCCATGACGCGGCGGTCGACATTGGCCACGGTGTGGCTGGGGGTGCTGACGGCGGCGATGACGGCGCCTTGGGCCAGGGGCTCGAAGGCCACGTCCAGGCTGGAACCGTCGACGCCGCGACCGGTGAGGGCGGCCGCGCCGCCCTGCAGGTCCTCGACGGAAAGGGTGTAGGCCTGGCTGAGGCTGGCGGCGCCCTGCACGGCGCGCCCGGTCCCGACCAGCAGGCCGCCGTCGGCCAGGAACAGCGCCACCGAGCGCTCCTTGCCCGCTTCGCCCAGCAGGCGAGAGGGATCGCCGGCGGCGATGACATAGCCGCGGCCGGCGCTGGTCTGGGCGGCCATGGCGACATAGAGGCGGCCGCTGCGGCCGACGCCGCCCACCCAGACGCTGCGGCCCGAAGAGGCGGCGGCGCGGGCGGCCTGGCGCCAGTCGGCCGACGGGTCGCGGCCTGCGACGGCCAGCACCTCGGCGTTGGTGGTCACGGCGACGGCCATGGCCTCGCCGCCGGCGGCGCGCAGGGCCGTTTCGGCCGCGTCCATGGCCGAGGTCGGGTCGCGCTCGAGCATGTCGGCGGCGGCCGACAGGCCCGCGCGCTGGGCGGCCAGGTTGGTCTCGACCTTGCCGGAAAGGATCTGGGCCTCGGCGGCCAGGCCCGCGCCGCCGGGCGGAGCGGAGGCTTCCTTCTGCAGGCTGTGCAGGCCAAGGGCGGTGTAGACGGCCAGCAGCAGCAGCGCGGCCAGAATGACGATGCGGACATAGGCCTGCGACGACCGGGCGGCGCGCATGCGGGCCACGCCCGCAGCCGAAAGCCCGGCCTTGGCCGGCCTTCCGGGTTTCGCCCCGCCAATTCGCAACGCTTGAACCTCTAGCACCCCAGGCGAGTCAGTTCGCCGACATGGTGAATCTACCGTACCCGTTCATGCGCCGTCACCCGGGGGAGAGGCGAATAAGCGGGGGATGAGCGCTTTGGTCGCAACCGTTGCGCGGAGGAATCACCTCAGGCTCTCGCGGTAAGACCCCCTCCGGCCCTCCGGGCCACCTCCCCAGGGGGGGATCTTGAGCGCCCAGATGCTCCCCCTCTGGGGGAGCTGTCGCGGAGCGACTGAGGGGGCTGCCGCCGGCGGCTTACTCCAGCGCCCGCGTCGCCAGTTCCAGCACGTTCTTCGACAGGCCCGGCGCGGCCTTCACGCGCTCCAGTTCGCGGCGCATCAGGTCGCCCAGCGCCGGGACGTAGCGCCGCCAGCCGCCCAGCGGTTCGACCAGGCGGGCGGCGGTCATCGGGTTGAAGCCGTCCACCGCCAGGATCTGGTCTGCCAGGAAGCGATAGCCCGCGCCGCTGGCGTCGTGGAACCGCGCCGGGTTGGCGCTGGCGAAGCCCTGCACCAGGGCGCGGAAGCGGTTGGGATTGCCGGCGTCGAAGTCGGCGTGCTCGGTCAGGGCCAGCACCCGCTTCAGCGCGCCTTCCGACGGATCGCGGGCCTGCACCGAGAACCACTTGTCCAGCACCAGCGGCTCGTGCCGCCACCTGGCGTGGAAGGCGGCCAGGGCCGTCTCGCAGGGCTCGCCGCCCACCGCCAGCAGGGCCGACAGGCCGCCCATGGCGTCGGTCAGCGCCGCGGCCGCCTCGAAATGGCCGACGATGCGCTGGACGTTGTCGGCGTGCGGATCGGCGCTCAGCAGGTCGACGCAGGCGTTGCGCAGCGCTCGGCGGCCGGCCGAGGGCGCGTCGGGCGAGAACTCGCCGTCGCCCTGCATGGCGCCGTGGATACGGGCCAACTGCTCGCCCAGGTGCACGGCGATCCGGGCGCGCAAGGCGCCGCGAGCCTCGTGGATCGCGGCCGGATCGGCGGGCTCGACCGCCAAGGCGAGATCCCCTTCGGTCGGCAGGGCCAGCAGCAGGGCCTTGAAGGCCGGGTCGGCGGCGGCGTCGTCCAGCGCCTGGCCCAGGGCCTGGGCGTAGCGCTCCTCGCCGACCTCGTCGGGCGTCCCGGCGGCGCGCGCCAGGATCAGGCCTCGGGCCAGGCCCTGGCCGGCCTCCCAGCGGTTGAAGAGATCCGGATCAGCGGCGAACAGCACGTAGGCGTCGGCGCTCCGCGCATCGGTGGTCAGGGTCACTGGGGCCGAGAAGCCGCGCAGGGCCGAGATCACGGGGGCCTCGGCCACGCCTTCCCAGCGCACCGTCAGGCTCTCGCCCTCCAGCAGCACCACCTCGCTGTCGCGCAGCGAGCGGCCGTCCTGGGCCAGCAGGCCGATGGTCACCGGGATCGGCAGCGCCTTCTTCACCGGCTGGCCGCTGGTCGGCGCGGTCTTCTGGCTCAGGGTGATCGACAGCGCCTGGGCGGCGGCGTCATAGGCGTGGGTCAGCGACACCGCCGGCGTGCCGGCCTGTTCGTACCAGGCAAAGAAGCTGGCCAGGTCGCGGCCCGAGGCCTCCGCGAAGCAGGCGATGAAGGCCTCGACCGTGGTCGCTTCGCCGTCGTGGCGCTCGAAATAGAGATCAAGGCCTGCCCGGAACGCGTCGGCGCCCAGGATGGTCTTCAGCATGCGGATGATCTCCGCGCCCTTCTCGTAGATGGTCGCGGTGTAGAAGTTGTCGATCTTCAGATAGCTCGACGGCCGCACGGCGTGGGCCAGGGGGCCGGCGTCCTCGGCGAACTGGCGGGCGCGCAGGGCCTTGACGTCCTTGATCCGCTGCACGGCCGCGCCACGCATGTCGGCGCTGAACGACTGGTCGCGGAAGACCGTCAGGCCTTCCTTCAGGCACAGCTGGAACCAGTCGCGGCAGGTGATGCGGTTGCCGGTCCAGTTGTGGAAGTATTCGTGGGCGACCACGCTCTCGATGCGCTCGTAGTCGAAGTCGGTCGCCGTCTCCGGCTCGGCCAGCAGGAGGGAGCTGTTGAAGATGTTCAGCCCCTTGTTCTCCATGGCCCCGAAGTTGAAGTCGCGCACGGCCACGATCATGAAGAGGTCCAGATCGTACTCGCGGCCGAACGCCTCCTCGTCCCACTTCATCGAGCGCTTGAGGGCGTCCAGCGCATAGGCCGCGCGCGAGGCCTGACCGGGGTCGACGAACACCTTCAGCGCCACGGTGCGGCCGCTCATGGTGACGAAGCTGTCCTCCAGCACGTCCAGCCGCCCGGCCACCAGGGCGAACAGGTAGGCCGGCTTGGGGAAGGGGTCGTTCCAGACGGCGTAGTGGCGGCCGCCCTCCAGCTCGCCGGCCTCCATCAGGTTGCCGTTGCTCAGCAGGTGCTCGAACGCCTGGTCGGCCTCGATCCGCACGGTGTAGCGCGAGAGCACGTCTGGCCGGTCGGGGAAGAAGGTGATGGTGCGGAAGCCCTCGGCCTCGCACTGGGTGCAGAACCGGCCGCCCGACATGTAGAGGCCCATCAGGGCCTTGTTGGCCGACGGATCGATCTCGACCTGCGTGGTCAGCTCGAAGGCGTCCGGAACCTCGGCGATCACCAGGTGCTCGTCGTCCAGCACGTACTGGTTGGGGCTCAGGGGCTGGCCGTCTATGGCGATCGACTTCAGCGTCAGCCGCTCGCCGTTCAGCGCCAGGGCCTCGCCGGCCGCGCCCGTGCGGCGCACCCTCAGCGTGGCGCTGACGCGGGTGGCGGACGGCGCCAGCTGGAACGACAGCTGCGTCGTCTCGATCTCGAACGGGAACGGACGATAGTCGGAAAGCCGGATCGGCTGGGGCGTTTCGGTGCGCATCACCGCAATGTAGTCGCCCGTCCGCGCGGCGGCGAGGCCGGCGGTTGCGCGACTTGTCGATTTATCGGTTAAGTTTCGAAGCTAGACCGGAGGCGTCGTCCATGTCCGAAACGCGCGCCCAAGGCGGCCGCATGTCGCTGGGCCGTTGGGTCATGGCCCTGGTCTGGACGATCATCCTGGTACTGGCGCCCTGTATCGCGGGCGTCGCCGCTGTGACGGCGGTGTCGGTCATCGGCGACTTCGTCGTCGTCGAACTTGCGACGCGCTGCGATTGTTACGAGCCCCTTCTGGTCAAGACGCCCGTGGCGGTCCTGGCGGCGACGGTCGTCGCGCTTGGGACCTATGTCCTGGCGGTTCGTCTGGGCGAAAGGCGCTGGCCGTCCGAACTGGCGCCGGCTTCGGCGATCCCGGGACTGGGGTTTGGGATCATCCTGGCGGTGCTGGCCTTCGGCCTGCTGATGGGCGTGCTTGTCTTGAGCGGTGACGTGGTCTGGCGGTCGCCGGCGACCGTTGATTGGCGTTGGGCGCTGGACGGCTCCAGCAACGGCGCGCTCGGGGGCTTGTTAGTGGGCTTGGCCGTGCAGGGCGGAGGCGCACGCCTGGCGACCCAGGCGTTCGGGCCGGTCGCCGGCGTGGCGCTGGCGGCCTTCCTGGCGTCCTGGCTTGTATCGTTCGTGGGGGAGCTTCCGCCTCTCCAGTGGGTGAACGTAGCGCTGGGCGGGGCCATTCTCGGCCTTTTCTGGCTGCGCTACGGGCGGCTGTGGCCGGGACTGGGCCTATCGATGGGGTGGGGGGCGCTCTCCGGCGCGGTCATCGGCACATATGCCCTGGTCTGCACTGACGATCCGGCGGGGACCTCCATCTACGAGCCTGGGCGCGGCGTGCTGATCGCCTGGCTGAAAGGGACGGGCGGTCCGGAAACCTCGATCATACTGCTGATCGGCTGTGTCCTCGCTGTCGCTTTCCTGGCCTGGCGCGCCTGGAAGGAGGGCTGCTTCTCGAGGGCTTGAGGCTGATCAATGTCCGGGTGCGCGAGCGGGCGCATCACCCCTTCCGACGCCTCGATGCGTCGCGCTCCAAGGGGATAAGACCATGACCGCCCGCCGCTTCGCCCTCATCGCCGGCCTCGCGCTCGCCGCCGCCGCCACGGGCGCTCACGCCCAGGAGGCCTTCACGCCCGCCGCCAAGGGGACCTGGCAGGTCAACCTGCGCGCCACCAGCGTCTCGCCCGACGCGGGCGATCCGATCGTTACCGCGGCCGGCGCCGCCAGCGGCCTCAAGGCCGACGTCAAGGACGACGTCATGCCGACGCTGGGCGTCTCTTACTTCCTCACCGACAAGCTGGCCATCGAGGTGATCGCCGGCACGACCCAGCACACCGTCAAGGCCGTGGGGCCGGGGACCGACGTCGTCGTGCACAAGACCTGGGTGCTGCCGCCGGTGGTCTCGGCCCAGTACCACTTCGCGCCCAAGGCCCGGTTCAATCCGTATGTCGGCGCGGGCCTGAACTACATGATCTTCTACAGCGGCAAGGACAAGAACGGCTTCACCGTCGATCTCGACGACGGCTTCGGCTACGCGCTGCAGGCGGGCGCCGACATCGCCGTGAAGGGCCCCTACGTCGTCAATGTCGACGTCAAGAAGGTGTGGTTCGAGACCGACGCCAAGATCAACGGCGGCGCCCTGAAGTCGAAGGTCAACCTGGATCCGATGGTGGTGTCGGTGGGCGTTGGCCGGCGGTTCTAGGCGGTGCGTGGTCCTCGTCCTTCGACAAGCTCAGGATGAGGACCATTTTGTGGGCCGTGCGGTAGAAAACCTCACCCTGAGCTTGTCGAAGGGCGTGGTTTTCGCCTGGCTCACCCCTCAACCGTCCCCGCCGCCGGGGTCTCGTGCAGTTCGCGCTCGATGGCCGCTGCCTTCTGGGCCAGGGCCAGCAGGGCGGGGGGAGCGTCTTCCGGATGGTCGCCGACCAGGGTCATGATCTCGCGCGACAGGGCGTGCAGGCGCGGGGCGGCGGCGATCAGCCTGGCCTGGAACTCGATCTTGCGCGGATCGCGGTCGTACTCGGCCCCCGGCGTACGCCAGCCGCCCCAGTCGTTGGGGTCGGTGACCACCACGGGATAGGTGCCGGGGAAGGGGTGGTGCAGGCAGTCGCTTTCCTGCTGCCACTTGTTGCGCGCCCGCAGCACCCGCCAGTTGGACAGGACGCCGCCTTCCTGCGGATCCATCTTGTCTTCGGGCTTCAGCTCGTGGGCGAGGAACTCGCGGCCCAGGCCGACGTCGTAGGTCACCCGCACCGGCTCGTCGAAGCCCTTGGCCCAGATGGGCACGATCTTCTCGATGATCGCCCAGGCGCCGACGCTCTCGACCCAAACCTTCTGGTTCCGCTGATAGACGGTCTTGGCCATGGGATCTCGAACGGCTCCAAATACTGGGCGGCCATAAGAACCTGAAATTCTTGACGCCGGGTCAATCTTTCCACGCACGTAAACGTGGTTCATCGTCGCTTCCAACGGCCGTCGACAAGAACGGCCAAGGGAGAAAACGGCCGTGGATTTCGACTATTCCGACGACCAGAAGTTCCTCAAGGACGAGGCCCGCAAGTTCCTCGGCGGCCGCTGTCCGCCCGCGGTGGTGCGCGGCGTGCTCGACGATCCGGCCAAGAGCTACGACGCGCCCCTGTGGGCCGCCGTGGCCGAGCAGGGCTGGCTGGGGGCGGCCATCCCCGAGGAGCACGGGGGCCTGGGCCTTGGCCGCGTCGAACTGTGCGCCATCGCCGAGGAGCTGGGCCGCGCCGTCGCGCCGATCCCCTTCGCCTCCACCGTCTACATCCTGGCCGAGGCCGTCATGGCCCACGGCACGGCCGCCCAGCAGGCCGCCATCCTGCCCCGCGTCGTCGCCGGCGAGCTGATCGGCGCCCTGGCCGTCAGCGAGGGCCCCGGCGTGCTCACCCCCTCGGCCCTGTCGGCCCGGGTGGAGGGCGGCAGGCTTTCCGGCGTGAAGATCCCCGTCACCGACGGCGACATCGCCCACGTCGCCATCGTGCTGGCCAATGAAGGCGGCAAGCCCGGCCTGTTCCTGGTCGACCTGACGTCCCCCGGCGTGAAGCGCGAGACGCTGGAGAGCCTGGACCCCACCCGCGGCGTGGCCCGCCTGACCTTCGACGGCGCGGCCGCCGAGCGGCTGGGCGGGGCGGGCGAGGGCTTCGACCTCGTCCAGGCGATCCTCGACAGGGCCGCCGTTCTCCTGGCCTTCGAACAGCTGGGCGGCGCCGACCGCTGCCTGGAGATGGCCAAGGAATATGCGCTCGGCCGCTACGCCTTCGGCCGGGTGATCGGCGGCTACCAGGCCGTCAAGCACAAGCTGGCCGACATGTACGTCAAGAACGAGGTCGCCCGCTCCAACGCCTACTACGGCGCCTGGGCCCTTAACGACGACGCTTCCGAACTGCCCACGGCCGCCGCCGCCGCCCGCATCGCCGCCTCCGAGGCCTTCTGGTTCGCCAGCAAGGAGAGCGTCCAGGTGCACGGCGGCATGGGCTTCACCTGGGAGGTGGACTGCCACCTCTATTACCGCCGCTCGCGGCAGCTCTCCCTGGTCGCCGGCTCGCCGAGGCTCTGGAAGGAGCGGCTGGTCAGCGAGCTGGAAAAGAAGAACGCGGCTTAGCGTTCGCCCCCAAACTTTCACCTCCGCCTTTCTTCGTCATCCCGGCCGGAGCGAAGCGGAGAGCCGGGACCCAGGGGCCACAGCAGTGCGCCGGCTCTGGGTCCCGGATCGACCTTTCAGGTCGTCCGGGATGACGGAGATTGATGCCATGGACTTCAACGACTCCCCCGCCGAAGCCGCCTACCGCGACAAGGCCCGCGCCTGGCTGCAGGAGGCCGCCGCCGCCCACCGCGCCGAGCATGGCGAGCCCAAGGCCAACACGCCCGAGCACATGGCCGCCGCCAAGGCCTGGCAGGCCCGCAAGGCCGCCGCCGGCTACGCCTGCATCACCTGGCCCGCGGCCGTGGGCGGGGGTGGCGGCACGCCGATCGAGTCGGTGATCTTCGGCCAGGAGGAGGGCAAGGCCGGCGTCGCCTATGGCTACTTCACCATCGGCCTTGGCATGTGCGTGCCGACGGTCATGGCCTTTTCCGACACCGCTACCAAGAAGCGCTTCGTTTCCCCCGCCGTGAAGGGCGAGGAGATCTGGTGCCAGCTGTTTTCCGAACCGGCCGGCGGCTCCGACGTCGCGGCCCTGCGCACGCGGGCGGTCAAGGACGGCGACGAGTGGGTCATCAACGGCCAGAAGGTCTGGACCACCGGCGCCCACTACAGCGATTTCGGCATTCTCCTTACGCGGACTGATCCCGACGTGCCCAAGCACAAGGGCCTGACCATGTTCTGGATCGACATGCGCGATCCGGCCGTCGAATGCCGCCCCATCCACCAGATGTCGGGCGGGCGCGAGTTCAACGAGGTCTATTTCAGCGACCTGCGGGTCAAGGACAGCCAGCGCCTGGGCGAGGTCGGCCAGGGCTGGCAGGTGGCCCTCGTCACCCTGATGAACGAGCGCCTGGCCGTCGGCGGCTCGGCCGGTCCCAACTACCGCGAGGTGCTGGAGCTGGCCCGCGCTCTCCCTGGGGCCGATGGCCCCGCCTTGGCCAACGACGCCTTCCGCGAGAAGCTGGCCGACTGGTTCGTCGCCTCGCAGGGCCTGAAGTTCACCCGCTTCCGCACCATGACCGCCCTGTCGCGCGGCCAGACGCCCGGCCCGGAAAGCTCGATCGGCAAGATCATCTCGGCCAACCAGCTGCAGGACCTGGCCAACACCGCCGTCGAGATGCAGGGCGAGTACGGCGTCCTCGTCGGCCCCGAAGCCGCCGCCGGCGCCGCCTTCCAGCAAAGCCTGATGTGGGCCCCGGGCCTACGCATCGCCGGCGGCACCGACGAGATCCTCAAGAACATCATCGCCGAACGGGTCCTGGGCCTGCCGGGCGACGTGCGGGTCGACAAGGACGTGGCGTTCAAGGATATGCCGACGGGAAGGTAGACGAGGGCGAGGGGACGGCATGACGGGCGGCGACGGACGTTCGGTGGTTCCCGCCCGCCTGCCCGAAGACTTTCTGGGCCGGCTGGTCGTCGATTGCCCCGCATGCGGCGGGTATGCGGCCATCCTGCCGCGTGACCCGTCGGACGTGCAGGCGTCCGCCGCGCGCCGGATGGTCTGCCGCGACTGCGGGACGACGCGCGACAAGCCGCAGACCCCGAACGGGGCGCCGATCGACCCGTTCATGGGCCTGGCGCCGCGCTTGCGCGCCGTGACCCGCCACGGCGACCTCGTGGCCTGGAACGAAGCGCACCTCGACTATCTCGAGACCTACCTGTCGGGCCGCATCAGGGTGGAGCAGCGGCCCGCCGATCCGGCCGGGCCACGCAACCGGACCGTCGTCTCGCGGCTGCCGGCCTGGGCCAAGTCGGCGAAGAATCGGGATGACATCCTGCGGGCCGTCGAGCGGGTCAGGCGCGAGCGCGGCTGAACCATAAACTGTGAAAATACACGGACTTCTGGGATTTGCTCCGCCAAAACCCGTTCCATTTCAGGCACGTCAAACAAGAGTTGATGAACGTCGGTCGGCGAGCTTGACAGTCTCGCTTCCGGCGGCTCATGAACGGGGTTCCGATCATGGTTAACGGCGTGCTGGAGGGGGAGCGATGCACGAAGCCGGCGATGCTGTTGCGCTCCTCCGCAGGCTGAGGCGCGCGGGCGTCCATCTCCTCGAAAACAGGCGCCAGCTGATCCGCCGCGTGCCGCTGGGCGCGGTGGCGGCGGTCGCCGTGCTGCCGCTGTTCGGCTGCGACTTCTCCGCGCCGCAGCTGTTCGCCAAGCGGGCCACGGCCTGCCCGCGCCCGCAGGCGGCGCAAGGCGGCTCGGGCCAGTTCAACCAGCAGCAGATCGAGATCCGTAACCTGCGCCAGGGGGGCTTCCGCGGCGATTTCTTCGCCCAGTTGGAACTGGCCCGCCGCTACGAGGGCCAGCGGGCCAGCGACAAGAACCTCGACGATCCGGTCGAGGCGGCCGCCTGGTACGCCATGGCCCTGGCCAACCCGTCCGGCTACGCGCCGATCGCCGCCTACGAGCCGCGCGGCAAGCCGGGCAAGGCGCTGTCGCGTTTCGACGACTGCCGCGCCTACGAGCGCCACGCCGCCTATGGCGCGCTCGACCGCCAGCTGTCGCGGATGTCGACCGAGGAGCGCGAAGAGGTCAGGAACCGGGTGATCTACATCCTGTCGACGCAGGGGGCAGACGGCTATCGCACCCTGGCGCGGATGCACGACGGCTATTTCGGGCCCTATGGCGAGCCGTCCGACAACCTGCAGGCCGTCGAGGCCTATGGCGATCGCCGCCATGTCGGCGCGCCCGCGGCGCTGGATCTCTTCCGTCGCAACGACATCGACGCCTATCTCTACAACTACCTGGCGGTGCAGACCGGCGACGTCTCGGCCTATGTGATGCTCAAGGACTTCGAGCGCTCCTCGCCGCAGCGGGCCTCGTA
Organism: Caulobacter sp. FG7; assembly: GCF_057808875.1. Lineage (NCBI taxonomy): Bacteria > Pseudomonadati > Pseudomonadota > Alphaproteobacteria > Caulobacterales > Caulobacteraceae > Caulobacter > Caulobacter sp. FG7. The sequence goes on along the minus strand of NZ_JBMDIW010000048.1, from coordinate 2,851 downwards.
CGGGACCTTCGTCGAGACCAAGGCCAAGCGCTGGATCCCGCCTTACGAGTTCTATCCGCCGGACTCGCCGGATTCCGGCGTGCCTCATTCCGACGAGAGCGATCCGGCCGGCGAGGCCAAGGAGGCGGCGCTGGCCCGCCTGCACGAGCTGCCGTTCGTGCACATCGGCGAGGCGCTGTCCTACCTGCGGATCCTTCCCGCGCCGCTGCTCGACGAGCGGCTCCTGAGCCTCAACGACGCCCAGACCTTCCAGGCCTCGATCGGCCGCCCGACCACGGGCCGGCTGTCGCCGATCGAGAAGGTGAGGGCGGTGCAGTACGCGGCCGTCAACGGCTCGTCCAAAGCCCAGCTCGTGCTGGCGGTGATGTATTCCGAGGGCGTCGGCGTGCCGCGCGACTACGCCCGCGCCTACCACTGGTACGAGGAGGCCGAGCGCCAGGGCTCGCCCGAGGCCAAGTACGCCATGTCGACCTTCTTCTCGCTGGGCCTGCAGGGCGTGGCCGACCAGGACCGCGCCAAGGCGGTGGTCTACCAGCTGGACGCGGCCCTGGCCGGCTTCAAGCCGTCGGCCTGGCGGCTGCAGCAACTGCTGGCCCAGGTCTCGCGCCCGCCGCGCGGTCCGGGCGAGCGGCCTCAGCCCTATGCGGCGCGCGCCTATGTGGCGCCGGCCAATGCCGGCCCGGTGGACGCCGTGCCCGTCAACGCGCCTCGCCCTGATGCCGCCCGCCCCGATGCTGAAAGGGACTATCGATGAAGCGCCTCGCTGCCTTCGCGGCGGTTCTCGTCGTCCTGGGCCTGGTCGGAGGCGTCCCGCAGGTCGCCATGGCCTCGCCCGACGCCAGGATCGACCAGCAGATCCGCCCGTGCTTTGGCCTGCTGCTCGAACCCAACCTGTCGAAGGGCTGCGGCGCGCGACGCCCCGTCAAGCGCAAGCCGCCGCGCCGGCCCTACTATCCCGGCGGCGGCTACGGCCCTTACCGCACCGTCGTCGACTGCGACATCGCCTATCCGGGCGAGGTGAACGACGTGCTGGCGCGGCTCTATGACGGCGACACCCTGACCCTGGTCTCGCGCAACGGCGGCGCCTGCGTCGAGTCGCTCAGCGTCACCCGCTCGGTGCTGATTACCGCCCGCGACTACAGCCCGTCGCGCACCCGGCCGATCCTGGTCGCGCCGGCCGACCAGCCCTGCATCCGCATCGCGCCGGGCGTGGCCTTCGTGGTGCTGCAGAACCTGGGACTGGAAGCCTCGCGCGGCGGAACCGCCTCCTGCATCGTCGGCCGCGCCACCGAGCTGGCCCTGAAGGGCGTGGTCGTCCGCTACGACGGCGAGGCCTCGGCCATCGACGTCGCCGACAGCCGGGTGGAGATGATCCAGACGGCCTTCGTGGGCCGCACGCGGGCGCCGGTGGTCAAGCTGTCGGGCAGCCTTCAGGCCCAGGACATCGACGTGGCCGCCACCGCCATCGGCATGGCCGTCGAGACCGGCCGCGACAGCCGCCTGCGCGACATCCGCGTCGTCCGGCTGGGCGACTGGAGCGGTTCTTCGCGTACCCGCAATTCGGCCGGCTTCGTGCTGACCGGCGTCAACCGCGACCAGCTGGTGCAGATCGACGGCCTTGCGACCGACGGCTTCTCGCGAGGCATCTACGTCAGCGGCGGCGAGACCACCCTGCAGCGCCCCGTGGTCCGCGACAGCGACTGGGCGGTGGTGCTGGAGGGCGCCGACCTGCGCGTGCTGGACGGCCGGCTCGAGGCCGCCGATGTCGGCATCTACGCGGCCTCGGGCGTGGTCTACGCGTCGGACAACGCCATCGCCGGGGTGATGCGGGCGGGCCTCTTCGCCGACAGCGGGGCCCAGATCCGCGCCCGCGACAACCGCGTCTTCGCTCGCCCCGGCGGCTGCGAGGCCCTGGTCACCGGCTATTTCGACGGCGCCCTGACCTGCCGTCCGTGGTTCGAGGCGCCGGAACTGTTCCGCACGCCGCGCGACCGGGCCCGCGCCGACTACGACAGCTACTGGCCGGCCGGCGCGGTGGCCGTGCTGTCGGGACCGCCGTCCAGCGCCCTGGCCGGGGGTCCCATCGATCCGTACGAGGCCTCGGCCGCCGCCGGCGCTCCGGTCGGCGCCCAGCCCGTTGGTCCTCAAGGGAGCCCGCGATGATCCGCCTGTTCGCCACCAGCGTCCTCGCCCTGGCTCTTGCCGCCGGCGCGGCCCAGGCCCAGCCGGCGGGACCCGCCAAGCGTCCGCCCGGCCGCGTTCCCTGCGGCGCGCCCCTGACCGGCCAGGCGCCCGACGTCATGACCTACGACCGCGCCACCGGAACCCAGGTGTTCGTCAGCGGCCAGGGCGGGACCGAAGTCTCGGCCTTCAACCAGCGCACCGGCTCGTCGGCGGGGCTGCGAGGCGATCTCTCCAAGCCCGGCGTCACCGAAGCCTGCGCTTCCGACGCCCTGACCGGCGACGGCTATGCGGTCACCTCGCGGGGGCCGGGCGACATCGCCGTGGTGGGCCGCGACGGCCAGACCGGCGAGCGCTGGGCCATCAAGCGCTCGGACGGCACGACCGAATACTGGGACCCGCGCGGCGAGCATCGCTGCTTCCGCGGCAGCCTGGGCATCTTCCCCGGCGCGCGCGGATGCTGAGCCGTCTCGCCTTGCTGGGCCTGGCCGCCGCCGTCCTGGCCGCCTGCACGACCCCGCACGGCCACCGTCCACCCCCGCCGCCGCATCCGTCGGAGGTCACGCCTCCGCCGCCGCCGATCGAGGCGATCCGCCCGAAGGTGTGAACAGAGAACCCTTGTATCTAGATCGCGGCGCCGGAGCGTGATGGCTTGGTGCTGTGAAGGGGC